>JBJMGR010000293.1:0-23360 GCA_045807805.1 Pyrinomonadaceae bacterium
CGTGAAGACGGCGGCCGAGGCGACGCCGTCGAAGCATTGGCCGTGATATAAGAGTCGGAGTCTCATCCCTTGTCCGTTAGTCAAAAATTATCACCTCGAAAAGCCGGACATGATACCAGCCGCGCCGCACGTCGCCAAAGGGGAGGGCGGGAAGAAGAAGGCGGAAGGCAGAAGGCGGAAGGCAGTAGGCAGAAGGCAGAAAGCAGAAGGCGGAAGGCAGTAGGCAGCAAACGGCAAACAATCGGTTGAGACTTTGACGGCGGGCAGCACCTTTTTCGTCCTCGCAAAGTCTCGCGGCGCGCCACGATGTGCTCCCACTGCCTACTGCCTTCCGCCTTCTGCCTTCTGCCTTCATGTTCTCTGGCACGGGCTGTAGACGAAGACCGCGATCCACTGCGCGATGGTGACGATGGCGGACATCAGGCTCACGAACATCCCTACGACCGACATGAAGCGGCTGCGCGGAATAACTCCCGCGCCATCGTCCTCCCACCCCGCGCCGGTCTTACGCCAGTTGCGCCACGAGAGCAGCCCCGCGCCCGCGCACAGCAAGAGCGAGACGAGCGCCACCGCATGCAACTCCCACACCTGCCCCGACCCGCACGCCCACAGAACGAGCGCGTAGTTGGCCTGCAACTGCATGAGCGTCGCCATAGGCCCGACGAGCAGACCCGCCCAGAGCAGTCCCGGCCCCGCGCCCTCTTTGAACTCTCTTGTCGTCTCGGCACTCAAAGCGCGCAAACCTCCTCCAACCAATCGCACCAATCGCCGGAGTTCACATCCAGCGCGGCACCCAGTAGATAATCACGTAGAGCGGAACCCAGAGCGCGACGACGAAGTACCAGTAGATGGCGTTCTCGCTCACGTCCACGAAGCGCTTGCCCTCGATGGGGCCAATCAGCATCAGCGCGAGCAGGACAATCGTGTCGAGCACGTCCGTGACGAGGTGCACGAGGTGCGCCCCCATGCTCACCCACACAATCGAGCCGTAGGCATTCTGATCCCAGTGGCAGTTCAGGTGTTGGAACTCGACGAAGCGGATTCCGGTCGCGACGAAAGCGAACAGAAGCATCACCGCCAGCCCGATTCTCACGCTCCGCAAATCCAGACGCTCGCTCGCTTTCTTTAACCATTGATTCGGCACGCAGCTCGCGAGGATGACGACGAGGTTGATCGTCCCCCAGAAGGGGTCGGGAAATTTGACGCCCGGCGGCCAATCGGGAACGGGCGTGCGCAGGAAGAAGTAGACGGCGAAGATGACGACGAACATCGAGCCTTCGATAAGGATGAGGCTCCACGTACACCACCACGTCAACGGCCGATGGCCGAACCCGTAGGTCGGCAACTCCGACACGTCGATGGTCGCACGCCGTCTGACGGCTCCTGCTTCTTCCATCAAGACTCCTGCTCCTTCAAACGAAGACCCTGCTCCTTCTGCTTGCGCTTGACCTCTTCCGGCGGGCGCTCCTCCGCGCTCGGCTTCTTCGGCCAGAACCAACCCGTTAGCGTGATGAAGACGGGCACCGCACCGATGACGACGGCCCACGGGTTGAAGATCGAGCCGATGAAGAGCGCCGACACAGAGAGCGCCGCCAAAAGCGGCCAGATGGTCGAGTCCGGGAATTCGACCTTCAGGTCTGGCTCGGCGTCGAGCATCTTCGTCACCAGCACGTCGCGCACGTCGCTACGCAGGCCGACGACGACGGGCTGGTCTGCCGGTTGAGTCCAGAGCGTATCGCGCCCCGCGACCGTCGGGAGATAGTGAAAGTTATAGGCCGGGGGCGGCGAAGAGGTGGCCCATTCGAGCGTCGCGGCGTCCCAGGGGTTCGCGCCCGCGAGCGCGCCCGCGCGCATGCTTCGGAGCGCGTTGACGATGAAGACGAGCACGCCTAGCGTGAGTAGAAGGCCGCCCACGGTCGCAAGCTGATTCAAGCCGTCCCATCCGAGGTTCGGCTGATACGTGTAGACGCGTCGCGGCATACCACGCAGCCCCAACAGGTGCATCGGGAAGAAGGTCAGGTTGAAGCCGACGAACATCAGCCAGAACGTCAAGTGCCCCACGCGCTCGGAGAGCATCCGCCCCGTCACCTTCGGGAACCAGTAGTGGAACGCGCCGAAGAGCGGGAAGACCGCGCCGCCGATGAGGACGTAGTGAAAGTGCGCGACGACGAAGAACGTGTCGTGTACTTGCAGGTTGACGGGCACGCTCCCCTGCATCACGCCCGTCATCCCGCCGATGACGAAGATGAAGAAGAAGCCGAGGACGAACATCATCGGCGACTTGAAGCGCGGCCGTCCTCCCCACAGCGTCGCTATCCAGCAGAATATCTGCACGCCCGAGGGTATCGCGATCATGATGGTCGCGCCCGTGAAGAAGCTCTCGCCCATGCGCGGCAAACCCGTGGCGAACATGTGATGCACCCACAGGCCAAAGCCTATGAAGCCGGTCGAGATAAGCGACAGCACCAGCGCCGTGTAGCCGAAGATGGGGCGGCGCGAGAAGGTCGAGATGATGGTCGAGACGAAGCCCGTGCCGGGGATGAAGATGATGTAGACCTCCGGGTGCCCGAAGAACCAGAAGAGATGCTGCCACAGCAGAGGGTCTCCGCCCTCCGCCGGGTTGAAGAAGTGCGTACCGATGAGGCGGTCGAGGATAAGACACGTGCTCGCAAACGCGATGGTCGGCATCGCGAAGAAGACCATGAAGGCCATCACCAGCACCGACCAGACGTAGACCGGAATCCGGTTCAGAGACATCCCCGGCGCTCTCAGCTTGAAGATGGTCGTGATGATCTCGGTCGCGACGACTAAGGCGGAGAGTTCGGTGAACGTAATCATCTGCGCCCAGAAGTCGACGCGCTTGCCGGGGCTGTACTCCGGCCCCGAGAGCGGGACGTAACTGAACCAGCCCGTGTCCGGGCCGACGTTGAGGAAGAAGGCGGCGTAGAGCATGATGCCGCCGAAGAGATAGACCCAGTAGCCGAAGGCGTTCAGACGCGGGAAGGCAATGTTGCGCGTCCCGAGCATGAGGGGCAGGAGGTAGACGGCCACCGCCTCCATCACGGGCACGGCGAAGAGGAACATCATCGTCGTGCCGTGCATGGTGAAAATCTGGTTGTAGAGGTCTGGGCCTAAGAAGCTGTTCTCGGGGCGCGCAAGCTGTATGCGTATCAAGATGGCGAGTATGCCGCCCGTGATGAAGAAGCCGAAGGCGGTGTATATGAAGCGGCGTCCCACGGTCTTGTGGTTCGTCGAGGAGAGCCAGCCCCACAGCCCCGGCCCGTCGCCCCAGGTCTTCTCTAACGCGCGCCGCTCGCGTTCGTCGGCGACGACTTGGGCCGACGACTCTTCGGCCCGTGCTTCGTCGTTCGCCCCGCGCGCTGCGTTCTTTCGCTCTTCGGCCACTGAAGCCCTCCGCTCTATTTCGAGACTCCGACTTCGCTCTATCTCAGGCTTTGCAGGTAGTCGAGTAGCGCCTGCAAGTCAGTCGCATCGAGGTTGTTCGGGGGCATCCGGTTGCCCGGCTTGACTTGCTGCGAGTCCGAGACCCACTGCGCCAGATGCGCCCGCGTGTTATCCAGCGTCCCCGCCGCGATCGTCTGGCGCGAGGCGACGTGCGTAAGTTCGGGGCCGACGCGCGCCGCCGCGTCCGTCCCCCTGATGGTGTGGCACGTCACGCACGGCGACGAGAGAAAGACCTGCTGGCCGCGCGCCTGCGCATCGGTCGAGGGCGGGGCGGCCGACGCAAGCTGCGAGTCGTACCAAGCCTTGAACTGCTCGTATGGCTCGACGACGACCGTGAACGCCATGTGTGCGTGCTGGTGTCCGCAGAACTCTGCGCACTGGCCGCGGTATGTGCCCGCGCGGTCTGCGCGTATCCACGTCTCGGCCTCGTGCCCCGGAATGAGGTCGGTCTTGCCGTGGAGGTTCGGCACCCAGAAGCTATGAATCACGTCGGTCGAAGTGAGTTTGAAGAGCACGGGCTGGCCCTGCGGAATGTGTATCTCGTTGGCCGTCGTCAAGACGTAGCCCGCGGTCTGGTTGTCGTACTGAACTTCCCACCACCACTGATGACCGATGACCTTCACGGTGAGATGGTCTTTCGCGGAGACCGAGTCGAAGGCACGCCCCGTCAGGAAGCTGTAGACGAGAAAGACGAAGAGGATGACGACCGTCGCGCCGATGCCTCCCCAGACGACGTGAGACATACGCCGCTCCGTGCCGGGGTCGGGCCGTGTGTCCGGGGCGTCTCCCGTTTCGACGCCCGACGCCGCGCGACGCGAGCGAAAGAGCGAGGCGGCAAGGAAGCCCATGACGACGAGGAAGACCGCACCCGTCACGTAGAACATCAGCCACCACAGATTGATGATCCGCGCGGCCTGCGGCCCCGCCGGGTCGAGCGCCGACTGCAAAGGCAAAAGTAAAAAGGCACAGGGCAAGAGTGAACAGAACCGCGAGCGGTAGCGAGCGGGTAGTAGCTCCGAAGAACGTTTGTCCGTCGGAGCTACTACCCGCTCGCTACCGCTCGCGGTTCTGATTTTTGCCTTTTGCCTTTCGCCTTCCCTCATTTAGGCATCTCCGCCGACTTCGGTATCCCGCCCATGGCCTCGGGCGGCTTCTTCTCGGTCGAGGACTCGGCGGGCGGCCCGGACATGTCGTCGTCGCGCCCCGAAGCAACGTCTTTCGAGACCTGCCCGCTCAGGCTGCGTACGTATGCGCAGAGTTTCCACACCTGATCGTCGTTGAGCTTGCCGCGGAAGGCGGGCATCCCGTTGGGTCGCCCCTGAACGATGGTCGAGAATATCTGCGCCGGGTCGGAGCCGTATATCCAACGCGCGTCCATCAAAGGCGGCCCGATGCCCCCGCCGCCGTGGAAGTGGCAGCCGACGCAGTTCATCTGCTGATAGAGACGCTTCCCTTCCGAGACCGCGTAGGCGTTCTCCTCGTACTCGTTCTTCGTCACGTCGGGAGGCTGCGCGGGGCCGGGCTGCAACTCTGTCAGGCGAATCGTATTGACTCTTCCCGACGAAGGCGGCTGCACGCGGAAGCCGCGCTCCTCCCTCTTGCACGACGCGAGGACGAGGCATGACAGAGTAAGGCAGGATAGAGTGATGAGTGATGAGCGATGAGTGATGAGTGAAAGCAGGCTCCGACTCAGTTCATTGTTTCCGTTCTCCATCACGTAACCTCCGCGCTCGTATCGTTGATGCGCCATCCACACATCACTCATACTTATCACTCATCACTCATCACTCATCACTCGTATTCAGCCGTCATCCTTTGCGACTCTCGGGATGCCGTACTCGTCGAGGATGCGCTCGATCTCCGGCCTCCGGCGTTCGACGAAATGTTCGAGTTCGGCCTTGAACGCGTCGTCGCCGCGACGGAAGCCAATCGAGATGTCGTAGACGAACGGGAGGAACGGGAGATCGACCTGCGGCGTGACGGGCACGACTTCGAGCGGCGTGCGCTCGCGTTTAGCGAAGTAGCCCGCGAGCGGCCCCCACACGACGGCCACGTCCACCTCGCCCTTCGCCACCGCTTCGACGATTCGCGCCGGCGGGTTCTCACGCGAGTAGTCGCCGTAGAGCGTGTAGCCGTGGACGTTCTGTATCACCCCGCGCGCGGCGAGCGCATGCGCGGGCGGCGTGTCGGCCCCGTCGTCGCCGACCAACTGCACGCCGACCTTCACCTGATGCAGGACGGCATCGTCAAAGGAGCCGACCCGCAGGCCGCTTCCCTTGCGGTAGACGAAGACGTAGGTCGAGCGGTAGTAGGGCGCGGTCGTCGCCGCCAACTCAAAGCTGGAAGGGACGCCCATCACCACGTCGCACACTCCCGCCTTCAAAGTGTTGCGGAAGAAGCCGCGGCGCTGCGCCCACCACGTATACTCCACCTTCGAGTCCAAATCTTTCGCCAGCAGCTCGGCGAGCCTGTTCTCGAAGCCCTCGCCGCGCTTATTCGAGAACGGCATATTGTTCGGGTCGGCGCAGACTCTCAACACGTGCGGCGGTCGCTCGAACTTCGGCCCCGCGCTCGGGGTCGCGGGAGCTTGTGCCTGTTGCGATTGCGTCTGCGATTGCGTCTGCGCGGGGCTCTGCTGCTGCGCCCTGCTTCCGCAGGAGTCGAGCAGAAAGACCAGCGTGACGAGCGCGAGTAAAGAGACGACGAAGCGTTTAGGGGAGCGCGAAGACATAGAGCATGCCCCCCTTCGTCGTATATTCCGGCAGGTCGCCCATCGCGCCGACGTAGCCGAGCGCGGCGGTCGGGTCGCGCGGGTCGAGGCCGCCCGCGACTATCGCGCCCGGCCAGCCCCCGACGCCCGAGAGCACCGCCACGTACTCCTTCCCGTCCGGCCCTCTGTAGACGATGGGCTGGCTGATGATTCCCGACCCGACCTTGAACTGCCACAGCACGTCGCCCGTGCGCGCATTTACCGCCTTGAAGTAACCATCCATCGTGCCGTAGAAGACCACGTCGCCCGCCGTCACGACCGCGCCGCTCCATATGGGGAACCGCTCGTTGATCTTCCACACGGCATGTCCCGCCACAGGGTCCCAGGCCGTGAACTCGCCGCGGTGGTCGCCCGGCGGCCCGCCGTACATCTTCACGTTCGCGCCGACGTAGGGTGTGCCCGCGATGTAGTTGGCCTCGACGCCCTCGAAGTCCATGCAGAGGTTCTGGTGCGGGATATAGACGAGGCCCGTGCGCGGCGAGAAGGCCGAAGGCTCCCAGTCCTTCGCGCCCGGCGCGGCCGGGCAGATGTCGCGCACGACTTTGCCCATGCCCGTCTTCTTCTCTTCGACGTGGTTGAGTATGCCCGTCTGTAAGTCAACGCCCGTCGTCGCCGTCAAGTGCGCGAAAGGCTCGGCCGAGTAGACCTGCCCCGTCGCGCGGTCAATGATGTAGACGTATCCGTCGCGCTCGGGGCGGACGAGCACCTTACGCGTCTGCCCGTTGATCGGGATGTCTATGAGTAAACTCTCGTTGATGCCGTCCCAGTCGTAGAGGTCGTGCGGGCCGACTTGATAAGCCCATTTCGCCGCGCCTGTATCCGCGTCGCGCGCGAAGAGTGCGCACGTCCACTTGTTGTCGCCCGGCCGCGCGTCGGGGTTCCAGGGGCCGGGGTTTGCCGTGCCGTGGTAGATTAGGTTCAACTCGGGGTCATACGAAATCCATCCCCACACCGTCCCGCCGCCTATCTTCCAGGCGTCGGGCGGCCAACTCGACACTCCCAAATCCTTCCCCTGATCCTTCGGATAGAAAGGCTTGAAGTCGGGGCCGATTAAAACGTCGGAGTCGGGGCCGGTGTTGTAAGCCTTCCACACGACCTTGCCGTCGGCCGTGTTGAGCGCCTGAATCCAGCCGCGCACGCCGAACTCGCCGCCCGAATTGCCCACCAGCACCTTACCCTTGACGACGAGCGGGGCCATCGTAATCGTCTCGCCCTTGTTGATGTCGCCGAGCTTGGTCTTCCAGACCTCCTTGCCGGTCGCGGCATCCACGGCGACCGTGTTGCCGTCGAGCGTGTTGTAGAAAATTCTCCCGTCCGAAAAGGCCGCGCCGCGATTGACGAGGTCACAGCAGGCCACGCCCTGTGAGGCGGCCACGGGGTCTGGCTCGTACTTCCACTTCGCCGTGCCCTCTTTGCCGGGGCTCAGGTCGAGCGCGTAGAGAATGTTCGGATAGGGCGTGACGACGTACATCGTCGAGCCGACGACGAGCGGCGCGGCCTCGTGCCCGCGGTTGACGCCGGTCGAGAACGTCCATGCGACCTTCAGACTCTTGATGTTGTCGGCGTTGATCTGGTCGAGGCCGCTGAAGCGAGTACTCGCGTAGTTCTTCGCGGGCATGAGCCACTGCCCGTCCTCCGGCTCGTTGGCCGAGGCGGCGCCGGTCGGCAGGTTGGTCGTCCGAGGCTTTGCCGGGTCTAGCGCGGACGAACCGGCCCCGGAGTTTGAAGAGCAGGAGGTGAATTGGAGCAGGCCCAGAGCGGCAAGGAGAGAAAGAAGGACGTATCTTTTGAGCGTGACCCGTCCGGCGTGAATCATCTCGACTCCTCTGAACAGGATATAGTCACGACATACTCGGGCCGCGAAACTTCTTCGATCACCCTCGGCTTACGGCTTCGGTGATACAGCCCAATGAATTTCAATTATTTTGGGGAAGTGTATGCCCTATGCTCTGCCGACACCGTCCGCCAACGTACGAAGAATGACGGTATGGAGAGCAGGGGGCTCAAGGCGGACGCGTCACGAAAACTATTTTCGAGCGCGAATGTTCTTCGAGCGCATCTCTTTAAGAAGCGATCCCGAACAGCGAAGTGAGGAACTTCGACTGTCCTCGTGCATCGCTTCCCGCTAACCTGTTGTTGGACTAACGGGACTGGCCCCGTCGCAGGCTCCACAGTCCGCGCGCCGAGAGAATGACGGAGAAGAGCGCCGTCACGCCGAGCGCGATCAGCGTCCAGACGAAGAAGAAGCCTCCGCTGGAGTTCGCGATGCCGCTGGCGACACCGACACCCTTCCCCCTCATGTGGATGTATGGGACGCCTACCCCGAGGAGCGACCCGAGAAGGATGATGATGTACCCCGACCGCCGTTCGGCGAGCACCAGCGTCCCGTACATCCAGACGACGGAGATGAGCACCCCGCCGATGAGGTTTGACAGTCCTCCCGGCTCCCATCCGCGGGCGATGTCGTCCGTCAGGTGAAGCGTCAAGAAAAGGATCGAGAGCAGAGATGTGATGGTTAACGTAACGCTGTGTTTCATTTGATACTCTCCTTGTTAGACTTGTGTGTGTCTCTCAGCTCGACGGCCGAACATGTGCGAGCCGCCTCGTCTCCACAGCGAGAGCGCCAACCCGACGACCGTCAAGCCGAACATGATGAGGTTCACGACGACGCCCGGCGGCGTCCCGACCCTGACGACGGGGACGAACTGGACAATCACCTGACCGCCGAGGTAGCTAAGGGCGAGTACGACGAACATCAGCGGCACGGCGCTGCGATACCGGAACAACACGACCGCACATATCAACGAGATGATCAATCGTCTGAGCGAAGAGAGCATGAAGATTGCAAGGATGGTTTGCGCGGCGGCGGCAGGGTATGTCTCAAGTGGGATGCCGTCGGCGGACTGCGCTATCGAATAACCATTTACTATGACCATCACGCTCTGAAGGATGTGCACGAATACGATCAGCCCGAACAACCACAGCGCGGTCTTCGAGCCGGAATATATATTGTCGATGGGCCGGGGGAGGAGTCTATCGAACACGGCAGTCCCTTTCGTGATGACGGGCTAATGCTTCTAGGATGGATACGAAAGGGTGTCGCCGAAGGTTGCGCGGGCATGATGCGCCCGCACCGGACGGGGGCGGCGACTAACGCCCGCTATTAACCACCCGCCCGAGAGATTGAGGATGAAGGCCGCGCTGATTCCCCGAGGCTGGCCCGGCGCGCATCATGAGGAGCAAGGCTGTGATGTTACCTCAAGACGAAGGAGAGAGCGGATGGGTCATCTCATCGACGCCGTATAGGATGCATTGCGATGTAGTTGCTACCCTAACGTCTCGCGCGCGCTCGTTGAGGAGCCGATTAGCGAGTGGGGCTTGCCGGGCGTCTGGTGAGCCCCTGCGCTTCCAGCCAGTAATAGAAGGCGTCGATCCAGTGGTCGCTGCTCGTGCCCTGTTTCTTCATGCCGAAGCCGTGACCGCCAGCGTTGAAGATGTGAACCTCGGGTTTGTGCCCTGCCGACCTTAGCGCGTCGTTAAACCTGATGATTGGCTCTAATGCTACGGGGTCGTCCTGAGCCCACGCTAGAAACATCGGCGGCAGTTTCGCGGGAATGGCGGGCATCACTCCGAACGGGCCGCCGTAGATCATCGCCGCGAAGCTCGGACGCGACGCGGAGTCCTGCTGGAGCAGGGTTCCGCTCGTGACCATCGCCCCGGCGGAGAAACCCATGAAGCCGACCCTGTCGGGAGACACTCCCCACTCCGCCGCGTGCTGCCTGACCACCTTGAGGGACTGAATCCCATCGGCGATGCCGTACTTGCCCGCCTCGTCCATGTCCATGTTCGCCGGAATACCATCCCCGTGCTTCTCCATGATCCGATACTTGAGTACGAAGGCGGCGATGCCCCTCTCCTGAAGCCAGCGCGCGACATCGTTGCTCTCCAAACTGATAGCCAGCGCGACGAAAGCGCCGCCCGGTGCGATGATGACGCCCGTTCCCGTCGCCTTGCTTCGCTCGGGGAGGTAGGCCGTCAGCGTCGGGGTGACCACGTTGAAGATTACGGTTCCGACCGGAGTGTTCTCGATAGTTCTCTCCTTCTGAGTCCAATGCTCGGAACCCGGAGCCGCGCCCGGCCAAATGTTCACCGTCTGCGAGCGGGCGGAGCAAGCCAACAGAAATGTAAAGGCGATTGCGCACGCGGCACTCAATATCGTTCGCGTCATATTCTCTTCTGAACTCCTTCATGACGAGCGCGCGAGTTTAGCCGTGATGGTTGCAACGGCGCGGCATCCCGGCTTTGAGATATACGAAGCCACATTACACGCCTATCTTCTCTTGTCCGTGTTCGGCTTGAAGACCGCACGGAACGCCTTGAGAGCAGCCGGGTGATATATCGTCGAGTGATGCTCGTCCGGCATCTTCTCGTAATGCCAACTGATACCCGTCGGCGCGCTCTTGGAGAGAGTGTCCACGAACCGCTGCATGACTCCGGGAATCATCTCCTCGTCGCTGTTGGCTAGATAGAGCGTCTTCGACAGCTTCGGGCGCTTACGCAAAGTCTCCGCCGCATCGTTCACAAGCTTCTGGTTATTCCACCAGAGGCTCGGGTCGAACGCGATGTAAGTGTCGAACAGGTCTGGCTCCGTGAGGAGCGTCTCCACGACGAACAACCCTGCGAGCGACTCGCCCACAATCGCCGTCTCGTCCGTCGTGCGGTAGCGTGCCTTCACCCGCGGCATCAACTCCCGACGTAGAAAGGCGCGGAACGCGGCCGACCCGCCGACGCGCGGCGCTATCTTCTTATCGTCGTCGTTCTCGGTGGGCCCGGTCATGTCGCGGCGGCGCTCTGTATTCTCTATACCGACGAGGATGAACGGGCGCATCGTCCCGTTACCCACCGAGACCTGTACAAGGCCCGCCACGTGCAGAAAATCCTCGGCGATGCCGCCGTCGGGCATGTAGAGCACGGGGAGTCGCGCGCCCGTAGATTCGGCGTAGCCGGGCGGCAGATAGACGTTAATGCGACGCTTCTCGCCGAGGATGCTGGAATCGACGTTGAAGGTCTCGCCGATCACCAGCGGAGCCGCGTTCTCTCCGGCGCGAGCCGCCGACGCTACTTGCATGTGAACGACCAACATGCATGCAACAGCCAACAACATGACGCGAGACCTAATCACGCCAACACCCCCCTTCAATGACGGAAGCCCCTTCCCCGGCTAATCTCTGTTTAGCGCCGCGCCGCATCAATCGCGTCGCGCACCCCGGCGACGATCTCGAAAGAGCGCAGGCGCGCCGCGGGGTCGAATATCTGCGCCGTCACCATGATCTCGTCGGGTCGAGTCTCTTGAATGAAAGAGTCCAGCCAGCGGCGCACGGTCTCCGGCGAGCCGACCGCCGAATAACGGAGCGCGTGCCCGACGCCCGCCAACTCGACTTCAGACCAGTGCGCTTCCGCCGGATTGACCGGGGGCGGCAGCCGACCGGGCTGCCCCCGACGCAAGTTGATGAACGCCTGTTGGAGCGATGTGAACAAGCGTCGGGCCTCTTCGTCCGTCTCCGCGGCGAACACGTTGACGCACGGCATCGCGTAGGGCGCTTTTAGCGCGTCGGACTGGCGAAATTCTCGCCGGTAGATTTCGAGCGCGGCGTTCAGGTAGTCGGACGCGAAGTGCGAAGCGAAGGCGAACGGGAGTCCCAGGAGAGCCGCTAACTGCGCACTGTAGAGACTCGAACCCAGTAGCCAGATGGGCACACGCAGTCCCTCGCCGGGCACCGCGCGCACCCTCTGCCCCGGACGGGCGGGCGCGAAGTAGGAGAGCAGCTCGGTCACATCCCGCGGGAAATCTTCGTCTACGTTTGAGAGGTTGCGGCGGAGCGCGCGCATCGTGAGTTGGTCGGTGCCCGGCGCGCGCCCGATTCCTAAATCTATCCTACTCGGGTAGAGCGATTCGAGTGTGCCGAACTGCTCGGCGATGACGAGCGGCGCATGATTCGGAAGCATCACGCCGCCCGAGCCGACACGTATGCTCTTTGTGCCGTCGGCGACATGCCCGATTAAGACTGCGGTCGCCGCGCTGGCGATGCCCGCCATGTTATGGTGTTCGGCCAGCCAGAAGCGTTGAAAGTCTAACGCTTCGACGTGCCGGGCCAGAGCGAGCATTTCGCGAAACGAGTCACTGATCGTCTCGTCTCCCTTGACAGGCGCGAGGTCTAAGACCGAGAAGGGAATACCGCCCATGCCTTCCATAACTTCTTACCCACAACGTTCCCACGAAAATGATGAACTCCTACCTTACTACAGAGAGGTAGCCACTTCATAAACACTCTTCCTATTGGAGAGGCCGCTCGTCGTCTCTGTTCTACTTGCCGCGCGGTCTTCTTCCGAGTCAACTGTCATGACCGGGCGTCTCTGAGGCGGCATCGGATATTGCTTCAGGCTCAAGCGCATGAAGCGCCCGTTCGAGCATGGCCCGATGTGCGGGATTGGTCGCCCTCCCGAGTTGCTCCTCGATACGCGCTCTGGAGAGCCTCATGGACTCCTCACGCGCTTTGCGCTCACGCTCTTCAGGCGAGGACTTGTCCTTTTGCGCGCGGCGAGCCTCCGCCGCCTCCTGCTGCCGCTCAAGCGCCTCCTCCATGCTCCCCGCGAGAGCGTCGCCGTCCCAACCTGCCATGATAATCCTCCCTCTACCGTGGGCTGTTTTTATTCCTCATCATACCCTAGAAAGTTGACGGTGTGGCGCGTCTGGCGTAAGGGCCACAAGTCGAACACCGTGACGTTCGACATAGTCCCGTAGCGGGTCGTTTCGGTCACGCCTCATTTCAGGGCGTCGCGCCTCTCGTCTCTTCGGAGAGAAGGCGCGACGCCCTTCGCAGTCTTCGGGAAGCTATTGTAATGAGAAGGAGAGCGCCGCTTGCCTTCAAGCCTTCTTTAAGACGTAGATCAAGTAATCGGCTCGTCTACCATATTCCGCTACGCCCAGAATCCTCTCACACTCGATGATCGTAAATCCTGCCTCATGCATCATGGGCTCTACTTCCTTCTTGTAGTACGACTTCAGCCCCGACTCCGTATACCAGCTACTCTTTGCCGGAAAGGTCACGCCGAATATCCCTTCCGGCCTGAGCTTTCTCTCGACCTGCTCCAAAATGGGAGCCGGGTCATCGATGTATTCCAACACTCCGACCATCACGGCGGCATCGAATGACAGGTCTTTCACACGCAGGGGCCTCTCCAGATTTTGAGCGATGAGCTTCTGAAAAGGTAGTTTACGTGCGCGTTCTATCATGGCCCGTGTGCCGTCTATCCCGGTCACTTGATAACCGGCCTTGAAGAACAGTAATGAGCTAAGGCCGGTGCCGCATCCGAGGTCGAGTATACGGGCGGCTGTGGAGTCGAGGTGCTTGATCACAAGCTTGGGCACCTTGATGTAGGCTGTATAGCGCATCTTCCGCTTGACATCCGTTTCATAGGTGCCGGAGAAGTCGTTGTAGATTTGTACTATCTCCTGGATTCTCATTCCACTATCCTACACTTACCAGGGCAGTCTAACTTACCTGTTCCGTCGCAGCCGCCCCCGCAGTCGGCGACGCGCCGAAGTGGACGCACGGGTTACGTCCACTTCGGCGCGCGCAGTTCTTCGAGTGAGACGGGCTCGAAGCCCGCTCTAACGTTTGGCCGACCCGCGCCCCTTCCTGCCCGACTTCGCCGCCTTGCGCGAGGTCGGGCTTTTGCGCGAGGTCGGGTTTTTGCGCGCGCTCTTCTTCGAGACACTGCTCTTCCACGCCGCGCCGTCGGGCAGGGCCTCGCCCCTCGCGTCCGGGTGGAGCAGGAAGTCGCTCGCGTTCCCGTAGTGGTGGTAAGCGCCCCAGGTCGAGCCGTTGTGGATGATGCGCTCGCGCGCGTGCCTGAGCGCCTGGCCGAGCGTGCGGTCTTCGGTGAAGACCGGCGGCGGCGCTTCGCTGCCACCGAGCCCGCCGCCCTCCTCAAGGTCGAGCCCTTTATTCACCACGTCGAGCGGCTGGCCCGTCAGCGCGTACTCGTAGAAGGTCGTCGCGAAGTTCACCGCGAGGTCGTCCTGCACGGGCCAGCCCGCGCCGATGTAGTTCTGCACGCCGCGCTCGAAGAACGCCTCGGCGATGCCCGCGAGGTGTCGGTTCATCTCGGCGGCATTAAGCTGCTGGCTCTTGTTGACGACGGCCGAGAAGCACGCGTTCGCGAAGATGAGGCGCGGAACGCGGCGCGCGCGGAATATCTCGCGCGCCGTCAGATAGCTGTTCGCGCCGAAGACCCAACCGCCGCGCGTAGGGTTCTTCTCGTCGAACGTGCCGTGGCCGGCGTAGTGGACTACGTCGAACCCTCCTTCGAGGATGAGCCCGAGAATCCTGACGGGGTCGCACTCGGTGTAGCCGATGCGGTCTACCACGTCTATCTTCAGGTTCCACCTGTTCTTTATGTAGTTGAGCACGCGCACGACTGCACGCCCCTCCGCGCGCGCGCCCGGCAACTGGTACTCGGGCTCCGGGGCCGGGTCTGCGATGACGAGGACGCGGAGCGTGTCGTTGAGCGGCGGGGCCACGCCCGGCGCGCCGGAGAGGAAGGTTCGGAACTGCCGCGTGAGGCTCAAGTTCGTGCCGAAGTAGGCGCTGCCCGAGGGCGTCGCGAAGCAGGCCATCTCCCAGGGGAAGGAGGCCGTATTGCCATCGACGACGAGCGTCAAAGGCTCTGAGGTGTTGAGCACCTGACTGAAGTCTTCCGGGAGCAGGACTGTGTTGAGCAGACGCCCGTAGGTCTCCTGCTCGTCCTTGTTCGTCGAGAACATCAGGTCGCGCGCGATGCCGTCGGCGAAGAACGATTGCACGTCCACCTCGCGCACGGGGATGACGGCCGTCTGCGTGAGCGCGGAGAAACGGAAGAGGTCGCCATCGCGCTCGACCGTGATGCGCGGCCCGAACTTGGTCGGCACGGAGTCCTGGCGCGGCCTCTCGGGCTCGTGTTCGTCGGCCGCCGGTAGCACGCTCGTATCAACGTCGATGTCGAGCCTCCCGGCCGAGTCCTCGCTCTTAATCACGTTCAGCATCTCCGTGACCTGTTTGAAGCGCACGTCGTTGTGCTCGACGATAGTCACGCGCTTGAGCACCTGCTCCTCGGGCGTCTCGTAGAGCGCGTGGAAGGCGTCGCAGATTCCGAAGAGCAGGCCGCGCAGTGCCTTTTCGAGCGAGAGGTTGCCCTGGCCCGAGCCTATCAGGAGCGTGGCGAAGTTCTCCTCGCCGAGCGCCGCGATGCCGTAGGTCACGTTGTGCATCAGGTAGCGCAGGTCGTCCTGACTGAACTTCCCGTCCTCGCCCATGCCTGCCAGCAGCACGGCCTTCGCGGTCAGCTCACTCCGGCGGATGGGTATGAAGAAGAGCTGCCCCAACTCGCTGCCGACCATCGAGCGCTTGATGGCCCCGCTGATTAAGTAGCCGAGCTTCTCGTCGAGCCGTTGGACGCCGCCCGCGGGCGCGACGCCCTTGTACTGTCCCACGGCGACGATTGGGGCGACGACCTTCGTCACGTCCCCCCTCGCGACCGTGACCTTCAGGCGCAGACGCGACCTGTCGGGCGCGCCCTGCGCCCTCTCGCTCTCCTCCTCCTTGTGCTTCTCCAGCGGCCTCGCCGGCCTCTCGTCGCCGACGAGCGCCCTCGTCAACGTCTCCTCGACGACGCGCGTCTCCTCCGGGGTCAGTTCGTTGCGCGTGGCCTTGCGCGCGTACTGCTCAAGGTCGAAGCCGACGAGGTGCTCGCCGATGCCGCGCGACCAGCGCGCGCCTTCGGGCAGGAACCCGCGCGGCGCTATCGGCTGGCGCGGCAGCGCCGAGGTGACGCCCGAGTTCAACAACTGCTCGACCGCCGTCATCACCTTGTCGTTGCGCGGCAGGCTGCCGTGATCCTCTTCGACGTAGTAGGTCGTCACGCCGTCGAGCAGCCCGAGCCTGTGCGGGACGCGCCCGTCGCCGTCGAGCGTCTCGACGTAGCCGAACTCGCCGGGTGCCTGGCTCGAAATGCCCGAGAGCGTGCGGCGGTTGCAGCCCGCGATGTAGGTCATGCGGTCGGGGTTGATGGTCGCCGGGTCGCGCAGGTCGTCGTGGAAGGCGCGCGCGCGACCGAGGTGAGTCTGCGAGACGGTGAAGTCGCCCCACGTGTCGCTGCTGTAGAGGTCGGGCGTACCGGCCGCCAGCTTCTCCTGGTCGGGCAACATCTGGTAGCTGCCGACGAAGGTGTTGATGATGTCGAGTAGCTGCGTCAGGCCGTGGCGCAGGTCGACGCGCGCGAGCCACTGCACGAGCTTCTCCGCCCCCGTCATCACCTGCGGGATGGTGAAGGAGCCGTAGTTGGGTGTGCCCATCATGACGAGCCGACCGCGCTGGCCCTGCCCGTCGCCGGGGAGTGCGTCCCAAGTGTCCTTGTGAAGATGTATGAAGTAGCGAGAGACGAGGCCGCCCATCGAGTGCGCGACGAGGTGGACGGGCCCGCCGTCCGGGGTGCTCAGAATCTCTTTGAGGAACTTGTCGAGCGCGTCGGCCGCCGACTTAATGTCCTTGCGCCAATCGAAGGGGAAGGGGCGCACGTTCCAGCGCGCGCTGAGTTTGAGCAGGAGCCGCGTGTACGTGCGCTTGTCTATCACGCTGGCGGTGACGCGGAAGGCAGAGTCGGCCTCCTGCGAGCCGCTATCGTTGAGCCGAAGGCGGCTGACGCGGCCGAGCGCGAGCCTCAGCACGTTGACCCAGACTAAGTCCTCGTCGCCGCCGCCGTCGGTGGTGATGAGGTTCGAGCCCATGATGCCCGGCAGCACGACCACCGTACCGACCACGGGGCCGCGTGAGCGCGTCTTGCGCACGTCGTCGGCGATCTTCTTCAGCGCCTCGAACTCCTCGTCGCCGTAGAATTCGCGCATCGCGCGCCCGTCGCCCGCCCCCCCTCTACTCCTCGTCGCGGATTGAAGCCGGGCTTCGACTTCGTTCCAGTCCATCTTCGCTATTCTTTCCTGATCGTTTATCGACATGAGGTTTCTCCCCGAGGGTGTTTGCGTTTCGGCCGTGGTTGGGTAGCGTCGCCGCCCGGCTGATAGCCCAGGCGCGAAGCCGACTGGCTAACCGTGAATAGTCCGGCGTCTGTAAAACTGGGCGCGTGAAGTTGCTTCGAGTAACGAGAGACGTTCACGTCAACTGCTATTGCGTGATAGAAGGCAACGGCAAGATAGTCCAGAGCGCAACTGAGTGTCAATAAAGTGTGCGGCCCGCGAAAGGCCGCCCCGGCGAATTTATCCGGGGCGGCCTCCCGTTTTCATGCCAGTTCATGGCTATGGCCCGAAGCGGAGCTGATACTCGGTAGATACATGAACGCCTTGACCATCTCCGCGTTGATGAAGTTGCCGCCAAACTGGTTCAGCTTCCCGAGCCAGAAGTTGTAGCCCTGGAAGTCGAGCGTCAGGTCGGGCGGGTCGGGCGGGTTGCGGCGCAGGTAGCCGTAGTACTGCATCAGCACGAAGGCGCGGTTGAACTGCCGTCGTGAGAACTCAGCGTTCTCGGCAACGGAGCGCAGGGCAACCGCGATGGCGATGCCTCTGTCGCTACTGAAACCGCCGAAATAGGTCGAATAAACGAGCGCGTTACCCGCCCCGCCCGGCAGGCTTTCCCGGAGGGGGATTTAGCGACCGCGATCGCGGAAGGCTCGTTGGGCGAATGCCTGACGGCGCGACATAAATTCGCCGAGGCTGAGCCCTTGATCCTGCACAGCTACGAAACACTCATGACGACCGAAGGCGGGAGACCGTCTTCCGCTGCCGGGGCAGGCAAACGCGATTTCGACCCTTACGAAAAATGGAGAAGGCTGGCGAGCCAGCGCGCCCTTGAACTCTATACAGGATGGAAGAGGTTGGATCTCGCGGCCAAATACCACGGTATGTAATGGGGTCGTGTGCAGGAATCACTTCTAATTCTAAATTTACCGGCCCTCGAACTAGGACGATTTTAACGCCGGGAAACTCCGGCTCTACCTCCATTCGCCTTGCAGCGTGAACGCGGCCCGGAAGCACGACGCCGCGAATCGTTCGTCCCCGAGCATGTGTAGCTCGCACTCGCGCGCGAGTAACTCGGGGGCCACGCCCTGCCGGATGTCGGCGTTGGCTTTGGCGAGGGATTCGAGCAGCGAGCGTGCGCGCCCGCGCTCGCTGACCTGCAACGCCCGGCTGCCTATCTTGACGCGCAGGGATTCCACGATGGAGATGGCTGACTCGATGTGTGTGAGCGCGGCGGCAAGAAAGTTTCACGCGTATTTGCCCCAAGTTGAATTCTGGTATCTGTATAAGCGGATGCCCTGAGAGTTGGTACACAGGGCTTGAGTCGGCTTGAATAAGCTGTCATGCCGCGCGCTTGTGGCCGAGCGACTGTCCTATGCAAGCTCATTTGCGAGTCCGGCTGTGAGTTATAGGTCGTCGTGGGTCTTGTCAGGCGCGACTGTGAGAGGCATAAACCAGATATCCAAGAATCAGCCAGACAATCCCTTGCACCACCAACGCCATGTCCGGCTTGAAGAGCATGAAAATCTGTGAGTTCACAATGCCCAAAACTATTGCATACATACCTACCCACCAGGCAACGCGTCGTGCGCGTAAGGAAGCAATGCCGAGCGCCACCGGAGCGATCATTTGATACCACATGCCGCCCAGCACATAGATAAGGGTAAAGTGCGTGGTCTCCGCCATGACGAGCCAGACGGCCGCGAAAAACAGTCCGCCGATCACGGCAAGACCCATGAAGATTTTCAGTATCCGGCCCTGTTTGGTAGCGACCATAAAGAGACCAAACAGCCCCGCGAGAAAGCCCGCCGATTTAATAACAGAGGAGATGCCATAACCCCATCGCTGGGCGGCAGAGGCGGCGGCAAAAGCGTTCTCCGTAATTAAGATCGGATGTGCCATCTCCCAAATGCCTTGTAAGATGCCGGAGAGAATGGCCGCTACCATACAAGCCAAGCCTAGTCGCTTAACTGATCTCGCCTGAACATTCATTAGCAGTTAACCTCCTCTGTGAGTAAATACGGCATCGCGCCTAACGCCCGACATTGTATGTTGACTGAAGCGTGCTGAAGCGGCAAGCTTTTGCCGCAACTGAGGCGCCGATGAGACGGCAGTGTTCTATGAAAGGCTCTGTTGGAAGAATTGCCTGTGAGCTTATAATCCTCCCTCCATCTCAGCCATCACCCCTCGGGAATCATACTCTTGAAGCAGAACAAATCTCCGTTCAAGTGGCGTCACTACGAACCCACGATTATCCTTTTGTGCGTAAGATGATATTGCCGCTACCAATTAGACCTCTTGCAAAAGTCAGTGAGTTGATGCGACAAGTAGCTCACAGGAATCAACCGCATGAGCTACGAACAGATTAATGATTTACGACCCGCGCTCTTCAAACGGTATTGCGGAGTCAAACCCGAAACTTTTCAGCGAATGGTCACTGTCGTTTCTCTCCATCTGGCGGAAACGAGAATCAAGAGCGGACGACCGCCAAAGCTGTCCGTCGAAGATCAAGTCTTGATGACCCTCGAATATTGGCGCGAGTATCGCACCTTCTTCCACCTCGCCCGCAGTTGGGGCGTCCATGAATCGAGCGTCTGGCGCATCATCCGCCGGGTAGAAGATATTTTGACGAACTCGAAGGCGTTCACCTTGCCGGGCAAAAAGAAGCTTCAGATGTCAGACCACGAAATCGAATTCATTATCGTGGATGTGGCTGAGACTCCCGTGGAACGCCCGAAAAAAAGCAGAAAGCCTACTACAGCGGGAAGAAGAAGCGACACACCTTAAAGTCGCAGGTGGTCGTCAACGGTCGCACCCGTCAAGTCATTTGTACGGCACATGGGCGTGGCCCGACACACGATTTCGCTCTTTACAAACAGAGCAAACTTGAGCCGCACGAGAGTCTTGAACTGCTGGCTGAGAGCGGCTATCAAGGTTTATCGAAACTGCACGACAAGGGCCGGACGCCAAAGAAGAGACCGAAGAAAGGCAAGCTTACAAGAGATGAGAAGCGAGCCAATCGTGAACTCTCGCGGCGGCGCATAGTAGTTGAGAACGTGATTCGCAGTTTGAAAATCTTTCGCATCTTGTTAGAGCGCTATCGCAACCGAAGAAAGCGCTTCTCCTTGCGATTCAATCTAATCGCCGGGCTGTATAACTTTGAACTCAGCCCCTAATCACTTTTGCAAGAGGTCTATTGACGAGCAGCAATCTGAAAAAGTTTGTTACCTGAGTCTGAATTTGGTGTTACATGAGACCTGTATAGTTACTGACTGGTGTGACTGTTCAGCAGGCAGACCTGTACAGCAACTAGGAGGTTTCCTACCGCCCGACGGGCATTAGATCACCTCCTGTCCGACGCGACTGTCCGGGCGGGGGCCGGCCGCCTAGCCCGCCGGAACTGCGAAGAGCGTGATGAAGGCGAGCACTGCCGCCAACAGGCTTATCGCTATCTTGTGCGCCTTGTTATCGCTGACGCGGATCGCGACAAGACATTGCAGGAAGTAATAGAAGGAGAAGGCGCGGGACGCGAACGAGAGGATGGTCAGGGTCGAAGCGAACGCCATCACCACGGCGATTCCACAGATCAACACGTATGCCTGTCGGTCATCGACACGGCCCTGGGTGGACTCTTCCACGTTCCCCCCGGCGGCGACTACGTCCGCTACCGCCGCGCTGAACTGACTGAGCACCGCGGCGAACACCAGCGGGATGGGGAGCCAGGAAGCCGCCTTCGCGGCCAGCACCAGAAGCCCATTGTCCTCTACCTTGTCGCCGAGGAAATGCATCAGCGGGGTCGCCGCCGCGACGAAGATCACATAGATGATCGTCGAAACGATCTGAGAACTCCGGCACGACCGAACGCGCATCTCCCGATCATACTCCGAGCCCAGATAGCGCGAGGTCTCAAAGCCCTGCACCACGATGAGTGTCCCGCCCAGCACGGCGAGAACCGTCCATAAGTCTTGCCTGGGAAGAACCGGCCATTGAAGTGTGTTCGTGCTATAAGCTGTCCAGTCAAACAAGATGAACCCCGCCACCAGCACCAGCACGAGCACGCCGGTCACACGCAAGGCCCAGCGCTCCAGGACCAGGAGCATGTCCAGGCCGCGGAAGCGGCCCAGGAAGCCGATCCCCGCGACGATGATGACGGTGACGAGGTTCTCCCTAAACGGTGTGTTAATCCCGAGCCCGCCCAGGAGGAAGGCGGCGAGGATGTGTATGTATAGACAGACGGAGATGGCGTAGGCGAGCACCAGGGCGAGGTTGGCCGTGCGCTCGTAACGGGCCACCCGAGCCGACGCCGTGCCCGACTCAAACAACGGCTCGGCGTGACGAATGTTGAAGCGTATGACTGACCCCATGGCGTAGGCCAGAGCGCACACTCCGGCCATCGCGACCACGGAATAAGGCCCGACGGCGGCATGCAAGATGGGCACAATCACGAGAAAGCCGCTGCCGAAAATCGAGGCCAGGGGGGTCACTCTCGCGTGCCGAAGCTCCTTCCGGTTTTCAATGAACCTGGCCGGCCGCTCGCCCATCTCGGCCAGGGGAAGCTCTTTCGAGTCTATTACGTTTGAAGTCACGATGCGCGACCCCTTTCTCATAAGCTGAAATACAAATATCCAGC
Source organism: Pyrinomonadaceae bacterium (assembly GCA_045807805.1). Taxonomy (GTDB): domain Bacteria; phylum Acidobacteriota; class Blastocatellia; order Pyrinomonadales; family Pyrinomonadaceae; genus QHXN01. The sequence goes on from JBJMGR010000293.1 coordinate 21,931, forward strand.
GATACTCTACCGGCAGTCTCAAGTGGTCAGTACTGTCAAAATAGACAGTAAGACACCCACGCCCGCGGCGGCGGGCAAAGACAGTCACCATGTGTACTGCCATCCGGTTGCGACGCTGTTCAGCTTGCCCCCGAACCGCGCGGTGAGCCCCCTGGCCCACGCCACCTTAAGCGACTGACGCTTATTTAAGGGGTACGAAAAAGTCGCCCCGAAGCGTGAGTTTCGCTGCTCGTCCCCCTTGACCACACCGTCCACGGCCGTCCGCCCTCCGGCGTAGTAGGTCGCGTCCGCCGCCAGCCACAGCCTCGGCCGCAGCGTGTAGATGACGTGCGTCTGTAGAGAGGCCAGCGGTCTCTGCCCGCGGCGGTGGCCCCCGAAAAAATCGTCGTTGGGCGTGAAGAGCCAGACGCCGCCGGCCAGTTCCAGAGTCCAGCGCCCGAAGGGCTTCGACACCCCCACTTCGGGCTTGAACGACCAGCGGTTGGTCCCGAGGTTAAGGAGGCGGCGGGGGTCGTATTGCCCCGTCGGGGCGACGACCGTGAGGCTTACTCCTACGAGGGTCTTCGGCTTGTAGGCGGCGAACTCCCGCGGGCTGAGCGCCGGGCCACCCCTCAGGAGCGTGGAGAGTCTGACGCGCACATCTCCGAGCCCGGAGCGCCGCACTTCCTGCTGCTCCTCGAAGATTGTCCCGAGCGCGGTGCCCACCGTGTAGGAGGCGGACAGTCCCACGTTCGCCTGTCTCCCCGCGAAGTTAAAGGCGCGGCCGTATGCGAGCAGAGTGGAGTTGAGCTTGACGCTCACGTCGCTGAGCGGCAGGGACGAATCCGTCAGGACATCGCCGCTCTGGTAGGCGTATGAGACGACTACATACTGTGTGCCCACGGGGGCGCGTGAATAGGCCCTCGGCTCCATCTCCTGTGCCGGCGCGGCAGACCCGAATGCCGCAATCAACGCGAACAGGAACGGCAGGCATTCAAGACGAAAATATGACTGCTCGACCTTCATCTGTGGGCGCTGTCTGAATGCCGGCACGAACATACGGGGGCGGTGAAAGTCTAGGAACACGCACGCCGGCGCAGACTATCCGAACGTGTGCCGACGGATAACTGTCACTATTAACAGGGACGACGGGGATGCGGCCTGCAATAACCTGACGGGCAGACCTGTCTGGGGCGTGCAAGCGGGGGCAGGTCGGGAGTTGCTTCAGCTTATGCGATGGCTGGTCTAGACACTCCGCCGGCCCGACTTCAGGCGCGCGACGCTCAGGCGCGTCCCGGCGCGAGCATTGCTCCGATGCGGGACAGGATGCGTTGATGTTTGTTCCTTTGAAGGAGCGAAGTACAGACATGTCGTTGAGCGGTGACGTAGAGACACGGGCGCACGAACGCTGTTGCGCGCACTATAGCCGCGCATCTCCGGCGACGGTCTAC
>JBJMGR010000294.1:0-9645 GCA_045807805.1 Pyrinomonadaceae bacterium
CGACCCGCGCTCGGTGAAGGTGCTGATTGAAAAGCGTCTTGAGAATGCACGCTATCAGAACGTCAATAAGGGAATACGCATCGCGCCCGAGACCATCGAACTCTTCAAGCGCGCGATGGAGCGCGCACGCGCGCAAGGGCGAAAGATCATAGAGGCCACAGACCTCTTCATGGCCTTCTCGCAGGACGAGAACAGCGCGTTGATGGGAGTGCTCCGCAACCTCGGGGCGAATCCCGAAACAGTCGTCGAGCAGGTGCGGGCACGTGTGCGAACGCGCGAGCAGGAGGAGGAGGAGTACAAGAAGAAGTTCGAGCTGCCTCCTTACCTGAAGCACTTCGGCGTCTCTCTGAATCGTCTCGCGCGCGCGGACAAGCTTCCGCCGACCATCGGCCGCGAGCAGGAGATTCAGCAGATGATTGAAATCCTCTGCCACCGCGAGCGCGCCAACTCGCCCATGCTCGTCGGCGAGCCGGGCGTCGGCAAGACGGCGGTCGTGGAGGGTCTCGCGCGCCTGATTGAGCTTGAGCCCGAGAAGGTTCCCGCGCGTCTGCGTAACACGCACATCGTCCAGTTGCAGATGGGCGGACTCGTCGCGGGCACGATGCTGCGCGGCATGTTCGAGGAGCGCATCAAGGGAATCATCGACGAGGTGAAGGAGCGCGAGAACCTCATCCTCTTCATAGACGAGGCCCACACCATCATCGGCGCGGGCGCGGCGCTCGGCACATCCTCCGACGCGGCGAATATGTTCAAGACCTCGCTCGCGCGCGGCGAGATGCGCATCATCGGCGCGACGACCATCACCGAGTACAAGGAGTATATCGGCGAGGACGAGGCGCTCGCGCGCCGCTTCCGCATGGTCAAGGTTGACGAGCCTTCGCTCGCGGAGACGCGCGAGATTCTCTTCGGCCTTCGCCCGCGCCTTGAGCGCAACTACTCGGTCACCATCTCGGACGACGCCATCAACATGGCTCTGGAGATGGCCCCGAAGTACATACGCAACCTACACCTGCCCGACAAGGCAATCGGCTGGCTCGACACCGCGGCCGTCAAGGTCGAGATAAACGAGCCGGACACGCTCGTCGTGCTGCCCGAGCACATCATTGATGTCATCTCGCAGGAGTCGCGCATCCCGCGCGACATGATCTACCGCGACACGAACGACCGCTTCTCCACGATGGAGGAAGACCTCGGCCGACGCGTCATCGGGCAGAAGGACGCGATACGCGCCGTCGCGCAGCGCCTTCGCCTGAACAAGGGGCCGCTCAAGGAGTCGCACTACAAGCCCGACGGCGTGCTCCTCTTCCTCGGGCCGACGGGCGTCGGCAAGACCGAGTTGGCGAAGGCCGTCGCCGAGTTCATGTTCGGCGACGACGAGAAGATGGTGCGCATAGATATGTCGGAGTATCAGGACGGCACCATCGGCATCGAGAAGCTCATAGGCATGCCGCGCGGCATCGTCGGCAGCGAGCGCGGCGGCGTGCTCACCGAGCAGTTGCGCGAGAACCCTTACACGGTTCTACTGCTCGACGAGGTCGAGAAGGCAAGCCCAACTCTGATGAACCTCTTCCTGCAAGCCTTCGACGAGGGCTGGCTGACGGACGGTCGCGGCAAGAAGGTCTATCTCTCCGACGCGATAATCATCATGACCTCGAACCTCGGCTCGGAGAACTTCAAGAAGTACGAGAAGCCCTTCGGCTTCGGCACGAAGACGCTCGGCGACGTGAAGGCAATCAAGGGCGACGTGATGAAGGCCGCCGAGCATCGCTTCTCGCCCGAGTTCCGCAACCGCATTGACGAGATTGTCGTCTTCTCGCCGCTGATGATGGACGAGGTGCGCGACATCGCGAAGCTCTACACCGCGAAGCTCTGCCGCCAGATGGAGCGACAGGGCAAGAACTGCCACGTGACCGAGGCCGCGCTAGACCTTCTCACGGAGAAGGGCTACAGCCCCGCATACGGCGCTCGATTCCTCAAGCGCCACATTGACGAGAAGGTGAAGCTTCCCATCACCGCGATGTGGAAGGATGGCTCGCGCTTCGTCGCGGACGTTTCGGACGGCGAGGTCGTCATCAGGTCTGAGGCCGCTGCTTTTGAGGAGGCTTTAGAGAAGGTTTAAGTCTGCCTTTCGGCGGCTCGGCCTTCTGAAGCAAGGTCAACATTCACCCGCAAGCGCGAGGGCTTCGACGAAAGTTGAAGCCCTCGCCTTTTAACCCGTCAAAGTCGCGGCGGCGTTTGCCTTCCCTCCCCGCGCGCGTTTATAAATTTCAACATGAGAATACGGCTCAACCTCAACTTCGCGCTCGCGTCCGCAGCGGCGCTCCTACTTCTCTTCGACGCGGGCGCGGCGCGAGCGCAGGACGCGTCCAGGTCTAAGGCTGCGGCGTCCACCACCACCACCGCCGCGCCGAACGCGAAGCCCTCGGAGGACGAGAAGGCGCTCGCAATCATCGCGCGCGCAATCGAAGTCATGGGCGGGCGCGCGTGGACGGACGTGAAGTCGATAACGTCCAGCGGCTACTTCACTCCGTTCCAGAACGGCGTGGGCGTGCTGCCGATAAAGTTTCAGGACTACACGCTCTTCTCCGACCGCGAGCGCACGGAGTTCAGCGGCGCGGGCGTCAAGAGCATACAGGTCAACGTCGCCGACGGCGGCTGGGTGGCGGACTTAAAGGCGAAGAAGGTTACGGACGTAACGGCGCGGGGCGCGGAGGACTTCCGCCTCACGATGCGCACGAGCCTCGACAGCGTGCTGCGCGGCTGGTGGCGCGCGGAGGGCGCGAGTCTCGCGTACGTCGGACGCCGCGAGGCCGGGCTCGCGCATCGCAACGAGACCGTGCGGGTCAAGTACCCGGACGGCTTCGAGGTCGAGTTCGAGTTCGACGCCAGAGAAGGCTTACCTTCAAAAGCGAAGTACAAGAAGCAGAACGCGGAGGGCGAGCAGGTCGAAGAGGAAGACCGCTACGCGCAGTTCCAGACCATCGGCACGGTGCACACGCCCTTCATCATCGACCACTACCGCGCGGGCGTGCAGTCGAGCCGCGTCAACTATGAAAAGGTGGAGTTCAACCTCCCCATCGCCGACGCTCTCTTCACAAAGCCCGACGACATCAAGAAGGTCAAGCTCTCTCAATAAGGCAGAAGTAAAAAGGCAAAAGTTAAGAAGATAAGAAGAAGAGCGGTCTTCATCAACGATGCTTGATGAAGACCGCTCTTCTTCTTATCTTCTGCCTTTTGCCTTTTTACTTCCGCCCTATCTTCCGACCGTCTCTTCCACGTGGGGCACGGGCTCCGGCGCGGCGTGTGTGTCGGTGCGCGCGTGCGGCGGCGTGCGGCCGGCCATGCGCGCGAAGAGGTTTTCGTACTCGTCCACGACGTGCTCCCACTCGTAGCGCTCGCGCACGCGCGCCTGCGCGCGCTGCCGGTACTGGTTGACGATGGCTCCGTCGCGAAGCACTCGCTGAAGCTGCGCCGAGAGGTCTTGCGAGTCTTTGTAGTGAATCCCCGCGTCGCCCGTCACCTCTACGTTCTCGGGCGCGTCGAGCGTCAGCACGCAGTTGCCGTAGCCCATCGCTTCGAGGAGCGCGGGGTGCGTGCCGCCGACTTCGGTCGCGTGGACGTAGCAGTATGCGTTCTGCTGCAAGGCGCGGTAAGAGTCGCCGAAGACGAAGCCCGTGAAGACTATCCGACGGTCGCGGCGGGCGAGCGCGCGCAGTTCCTTGATGTACTCGTGCGCGTAGGGCGCGTCGCCGACGACGAGCAGCTTGTGCGGCGTGCGCACGCGGCGGAACGCCTCGATGACCATCGCCGCGTTGTTCTCCGGCTCAAGCCGCGAGACGTAGAGCACGTATCGGTTCGGCTCGACGCCCCACTGCCTGACGGTCGCGCGGTCTAAGCGGCGCTCGACCTCAGCGCCGTAGGCGATCATCGTCGAGGCGGCGCGGTACTTCGCGTGATAGTAGTCCTGTATGACGCGCGCGTCCGTCACGGTCTCGTTCGGGAACCAGACCGACAGGCGCTCGGCCACCCGGTAGTAGTTCTTCCCGAGCCAGTTCCACTTGCGGCGCTTGTGTTCGAGCCCGTCCACGTTGATGGCGACGGGCACGCCCGCCGCGCGCAGTACGGGCGCGAAGGGCGCGTTGGCCGCGTTGCAGATGAGCGCGGCGTCGAAGCGCCGCACGGCCGCCGCGTGGAAGGCGGAGAGGCCCGTGTGGACGATGGTGTCGAAATATTTGTGGCGGATGGTGGGAAGGACTTTGAGGCGTACGCCCTTGTACTCTATCTGTCGCGGGCTGACGTAGTGCGCGCGGCAGTAGACAGTGACCTCGTGCCCGCGCGCGACGAGCCTTGTCGAGAGTTGCTCCGCGAAGGTCTCGAACCCGCCGTAGCTTGCCGGAACCCCCCGTGTCCCCAGTATGACGATTCTCATGTGTGACAAGTGATGAGTGATAAGTGATAAGTGATAAGAAAGGGCGGGCGTCCGCTTCCCTCTTATCACTTATCACTTATCACTCATCACTCTCCTGTAGACTTGCAAGGTCATGCGGGCTGTGTCCCGCCAGTCGAAGGCGCTCGCCCTTTGGAGCCCGCGCGCGCCCAAGTCTGCGCGCAGTGGAGCGTCTTCGATGAGTCGCGCGAGGGCGCGCGCGATGGCGCCCGTGTCGAAAGGGTCTGCCGTGAGACCGGCATCGCCGACCACTTCGGGCAGGCTAGTCCGGTCGCCAGTGAGCACGGCCGTCCCGCAGCTCATGGCTTCGAGCGGGGGAAGTCCGAAGCCCTCGTAGTAGGACGGGTAGGCGAAGCAGAGCGCCCCCGAATACAGTGCGGGGAGGTCATCCTCTGATACGTAGCCGGTTAAGACGACCGAGTCGCCGACGCCCTCTTCTTCAACGGCCTTCAGCGTCTCGCCGTAGAGCCAGGCCCTTTTTCCGACGAGAACTAGTTGTGGCAGGTTACTCCTACCGCGCTCGCGGCGCAAGCCCGAATAGGCGCGCACGAGCCGAGAGAGATTCTTGCGCGGCTGTATGGAGCCGACCGCGAGCACGTACTCGCGCGTGATGCCGTAACGCGCGCGCACGCGCTCAAGTTCCAGAACGTCCTCCACGGGCCGGAAGCGCGGCGAGGCGGCCAGAGGTATCGCGGTCACACGCTCGGGGTCGAGCCTGTAAGTCTCTATCAGGTCGCGCCGCGTGTACTCCGAAGGCGCGATGACGTGCGCGGCGCGGCGGACGGTCGCGCGCACGGTCAGGCGTAGCTGCATCCAGCTACGCCGCTTGAACGTTCCGGGCAGGTGCTCGAAGGAGAGGTCGTGGACGGTCGCGACGACGCGGCAGGGCGCGAGCGGCGGCGAGGTATACTGCACGTGCAGAAGGTCAACGGGGCGTCTACGGAGTTCGGCCGAGAGCGTGATGGGTATGCGCAGGAGAGGCGTGTGCGGCAGCGTTCGGCGCGCGCGCACGTTCGGCCAGCGGCCGTTGAAGCGCGCGAACGCCTCGGGGCGCGTGACGTAGACCGTGTAACGATTCTCCCCGTCTACTTCGGCCAGCGCCTCGACGAGGTTCGCCGCGTAGGTCTCGTTTCCGGCGAGCCCCGTCCCGACCGAGTGGGCGTCAATGGCGATGTGCACGGCCTAAAGCGTCTCCTCTCCCGACGCGTCTCGCGCGCTCCCCTCGCCTTCACCAACGCCCGTGATCTCGTTGCCTTCGTCCTTGTTGCAGCCCGCGAGTAGTTCGCGGACGGGCGCGTAAGTTTTACGGTGGAGCGGGCAGGGGCCGTGTCGTTTAAGTGCGGCGCGGTGCGTTGCGGTGAGATAACCCTTGTGCGAGTCGAAGCCGTACTGCGGGTACTGGCGGTGGCACTCCTGCATCGCCTCGTCGCGCGCGACCTTGGCGATGATGGAGGCGGCGCTGATGCAGTCTATCGCGTCGTCGCCGCGAACGACCGCGTGCGCGGGGACTGAAAGGTCGGGCAGAAGGTTCCCGTCGACGAAGACGAGGTCGGGCGTGACGCACAAGCCCTCGACGGCGCGGCGCATCGCGAGGAGTGCCGCGCGGCGCACGTTCAAGGTCTCTATCTCTTCCAGACTCGCGACGGCGACGCACCAGGCGAGCGCCTTCTCCTTTATCTCGTCGCTCAACTCGCGACGACGCTTCGGCGTCAGCTTCTTCGAGTCGGCAAGGCCCCGCACGGGCCGCTCCGGGTCGAGTATGACGGCCGCGCTGTAGACGCTGTAGGCCGCCGACCCGAGTCCGACCTCGTCCGCGCCTGCCACGCGCACTGTCGTCTCTGACATGCCGAAGGTCTACTCGCTGAACGCCTCTGTGAGTTTTCGGAAGTGGTAGCCCATCGCGGCGAGCGTGACGGCGTGCGGGAAGTTCGCGCGGTGCGTCGTGACGGCGCTCTTCATGTAGCGCCAGAAGTCCAGGCGCGCGCGGTCGAAGACGCCGAGCGTGAGGACTATTCGCGCGAACGCCCTCACGTCGTTAAGGACTGTGCTGTGGCGCGGCGCCTTCTCCTGCGTCAGGTGCGACAGACAGTCGAGCGCGCGTCGGTAGTATTCCGAAGGGCTGTAGATGGTGTCGAGTATGCTTCGGTAGCCCTCGACGAGGCGCTTCGTGTCCATGTGCGGGATGAAGTTGAGCGCGCCGTCCATGTTGTTGCCCGCGCTCTCCTTAATGAGGCGGCCCTCTTTCTTCAGCCTGCGCCAGAGCTGCGTGTCGGGCAGCGCCGTCAGCAGGCCGACCATCGCGAGCGGGATGGCGCTCTCGCGTATGAAGTTTATCTGCCGCTCGAAGATGTCCTCGGGGTCGCTGTCGAAGCCGACGATGAAGCCGGCCATAACTTCCATCCCGTACGACTGAATTTTGCGAACCGATTCGAGCAGGTTGCGCCGCGTGTTCTGCCCCTTCTGCGCCTCCTTCAGGCTCTCTTCGACGGGCGTCTCGATGCCGAGGAAGACGCGCCGGAAGTTCGCGCGCCGCATCGAGTCGAGAAGCGCGTCGTCTTCGGCGAGGTTGACGCTCGCCTCCGTGATGAACGAGAAGGGACGGCCGTGCCTGTCAGACCACTCGGCAAGCTCTGGCATGAGCTTGCGTACGTTTCGCTTGTTGCCTATGAAGTTGTCGTCAACGATGAAGACGAGGCCGCGCCAGCCGACCGCGAGCAGCGCGTCCAGCTCGGCGAGCAGTTGCTCGTTCGTCTTCGTGCGCGGCACGCGGCCGTAGATTTCGATGATGTCGCAGAACTCGCAACTGAAGGGGCAGCCGCGCGAGTACTGCACGCTCATCGCGCTGTAGCGGTTCAGCTCCGCGAGGCGGAAGTGCGGGACGGGCGTCGCGGTGAGCGCGGGCCGCTCCGACGCCTGATAGAAGCGCTCGGGCTCCCCGGCTTCGAGGTCTTTAAGGAACAGCGGGAGCGTCGCCTCGGTCTCGCCGACGAAGATGTGGTCTGCCGCGGGCAGGTGCTCGGCGCTCGTCGAGACGTATGGGCCGCCGACGACGACGCGCTTGCCCTTCGCTTTCGCGCGTTCGACGACGCGCTCCAAAGAGTCCTTCTGCACGATCATCGCGGAGGCGAAGACGAGGTCTGCCCACTCTATGTCGGAGTCGCGCAGCTTGCGCACGTTCATGTCCACGAGCCGACGCTCCCACTTGTCGGGCAGCATGGCCGAGACCGTAAGGAGGCCGAGCGGGGGAAACGGCGAGCGCTTGCCCTCGAACTTGAGCGCGTGGCGGAAGCCCCAGTACGTGTCGGGAAATTCCGGGTAGACAAGCAGCACCTTCATCGTTACATCTCTCCTGGCGCGGATATTGGGCGCGCGCCTTCAACTGTCTTAGACGCGGCGCGCTTAGGGTTCGGCGCGTCGCGCGGACGTGAATCTCGGAGGGGGTTCCCAGTGGGGGCCGCGAGAGAAATCTGCCCTTCAAATGCGCGCGGCACGGGAGGCCGGACGGGCTCGCGTGCCCGCCGTAATCCTGTGCCGTGAACTCCTTCTAAAGAGCCTTGCCAAATCAGAAGCTTCGGTGGGGAGAACATACCACACGCCGCGCGAAAAACACCACGCCCACGTTTCGCGCGCGTCAAATATTCATGCGCGCAAAATAAAAGACGAGCGACGGGCCGTGGGAACAGCGTCCCGGCCCGTCGCCCGTCGAAGGTCAAATCGGAGTGCTTACTTGCTCTTGTTCGAGGCCGAAGCGCCCCGCGTCTGCCCGCCCGCGGCCTTCTTGTCGCGGTCGCGCGTGTCGAGTTCCTTGATGCGCGCGGCCTTGCCGCGGAGGTTGCGCAGGTAGTAGAGCTTCGCGCGGCGCACGCGCCCGCGGCGTATGACCTCGACGCGGCCGATGACGGGGCCGTGGACGGGGAAGATGCGCTCGACGCCGACCCCGAAGCTCGTCTTGCGAACGGTGAAGGTCTCGCGTATGCCGTCGCCCTTGCGCGCGATAACGACGCCCTCGAAAGCCTGCAAGCGCTCCTTCGTCTCCGACTCCTTGATGCGCACGTGAACGCGCACCGTGTCGCCCGGCACGAAGGCCGGTATGTCCATGCGCTTCTGCGCGCCGTCAACACTGTCCAAGCGGTTCATAATTCTCACCTCGTTAGCTGTCAGCGTTCAGCCTTCAGCGGTCAGCTTCTTTTCAAACTCAAGCCACGGCTGACGCTCTCAGCCTCGAATAAACTTTTCAACCCTCTTCGCGCTCGGCCCCTTCGACCGAAGCGCGCTCCTCTTTTGTGAGCGCGGCGCGCTCGAAGAGGTCTGGGCGGTTGCGGCGCGTCTTCCGGAGCGCGGCTCGCCTGCGCCAGCGCGCGACCTCCGCGTGGTGTCCGCCGAGTAGGACTTCCGGCACGCGGCGTCCGCGAAACTCTACGGGCCGCGTGTAGTTCGGGAAGTCTAGAATCCCTTCCGAGAAGGACTCGTTGACCGCCGAAGTCTCGCTGCCCAGAGCGCCCGGCAGGAGCCGCGTCACGGCGTCCACCAGAACGACCGCCGCGGGCTCTCCGCCCGACAGAACGTAGTCGCCTATCGAGACTTCGTCCGTCGCGAGCAGCTCGGAGACGCGCTCGTCAACTCCCTCGTAGCGCCCACAGATGACGACGACCTGCTCGGCGGTCGCGAGTTCGGCCGCGAGTGCTTGCGTTAACTCTCGCCCCTGCGGCGAGAGCAGCACGACGCGCCTGCCCGTCTCGCGCAGTCGCGCGGCGTCGCCCTCCGTCCCTGTCAAAGATTCGACCGCCTCGAATATCGGCTCGGGCTTCAAGACCATCCCGTCGCCGCCGCCGAACGGCCTGTCGTCCACCATCTTGTGCCGGTCGTGCGTCCACACGCGCAGGTCATGCGTCTTAATCTCTACCAGCCTCGCGGCACGTGCACGCCTCACGATCCCGAAGTCAAAGACCGCGCCGAAGAAGTCCGGGAAGATCGTGACGATGTCAAAACGCATAAGGCAGATGTTAGATATCAGATGTCAGCGCGTGTTTTTAAACTAACATCCGGCATCTAACATCTGACATCTACTCCAATAATCCTTCCGGCGCGTCCACCCGTATGAGCTTGGCGTCCGTGTCTATCTCGACGCAGATGCTCACAGCGAGCGGGACGAGGTGTTCGCGTTCCGACTCGTCGCGTATGACGAGCACGGGGGCCTC
>JBJMGR010000295.1:0-20665 GCA_045807805.1 Pyrinomonadaceae bacterium
CTACTGCGGTGTGAAAATTTACTACTACGGGCTGAGACTTCGCCGCCGCCGGTTGAAATCACACTGCTCCGCTGTGTGGAAGTGCTCTTGCGGGTGCGATTCACACTGCCGCGGCGTGAATTCGAGCATCTTCAGGGCAAAGTCTTACTTCTCAGGCGCGAGAACTATGTGTCTTCGGCCAAAGATTCAGTTCCGAGTGCGCGAGCCCGACAATTTTGTCGCGTGAATCGGCGCGTCGGACAAAATTGTCGGTACGAAGAGCTTGACGTATGTTCCCGCGCGAATCTACGATGCGTCCTTATTGATGGGAAAGTTCAGGAGCGCCGTTCGAGCGGGGCACAGGGTTCATTAATGGAAAACGCCTTCAACCTTCCACGCGGTCTGCCGCCGTACGTCACACAGGGGCAGACAGACTCGCGGGAGATGGCGACGCTGCTCGAAATCGGGCAGACGCTCTCGGACGTGCCGCACCTTCGGCGCGCGATGGGCGCGGCGCTCGAACTTCTCTCGAAGGCGCGCGGGCTCCTACGCGCCTTCGTGCTTCTGCTCGACACAGAGACAGAGGAGCTACGCGTCGAGGCTTGCTACGGGCTGAACGAAGAGACGGCGCGGCGCGTCACCTACCGCATGGGCGAGGGCGTCGTGGGCCGCGTCGCCGAGAGCGGCCGTTCGGTGGTCGTGCCGCAGACGAGCCGCGAGCCCGCGCTGCTGCGCCGACTCTCCGAACCCACGGACGTGCGGCAGGAGACGACGTTCATCTGCGTCCCCGTCCAGATAGACCGGCGTGCGGTAGGCGTGTTGGCTTGCGAGATGCCTTACGTCGAAGGGCGCGACTACGAGCGTCTGACGAAGCTGCTCTCTGTCGTCGCCTCGATGGTCGGGCAGGCGCTACGCGTCGAACGCTACGTCGAGGCAGAGAGAGCGCGACTCTTAGACGAGAACACCCACCTCAAGCAGGAGCTTCGCGAGCGCTACGACTTCGGCCACATCGTCGGAAGCTCGAACCCGATGCGGCAGGTCTACGAGCATGTGACGCAGGTAGCACGCACGAACACGACCGTGCTCCTGCGCGGCGAGTCGGGCACGGGCAAGGAGTTGGTCGCGCACGCGATTCACTACAACTCGCTTCGCGCGGGCAAGCCGTTCGTGAAGGTCTCTTGTGCGGCCCTGCCTGAGACGTTAATCGAGTCGGAGCTGTTCGGTTACGAGCGCGGCGCGTTCACGGGCGCGATGTCGCGCAAGAAGGGGCGCTTCGAGCTTGCGGACGGCGGCACGCTCTTCCTTGACGAGATAGGAGACCTCAACGCCTCGACGCAGATAAAGCTCCTGCGCGTGCTGCAAGAGCGCGAGTTCGAGCGCTTGGGGAGCACGGAGACTTTGAAGGTCAACGTGCGGCTCATCGCCGCGACGAACAAAGACCTCGAAGACGAGATAGAGCGCGGCCGGTTTCGAGCAGACCTTTACTATCGTCTCAACGTCTTCACGATATTCATGCCGCCGCTTCGCGAGCGTAAGCCCGACATCTTGCAGCTCGCAGACCACTTCCTCGAAAAGTACGGGCGCGAGCACCGCAAGCACATCAAGCGCATCTCTACGCCCGCGATTGACATGCTCACTTCTTATCACTGGCCGGGCAACGTGCGCGAGCTTGAGAACATAATCGAGCGCGCGGTCGTCGTCTGCGATTCGTCTGTCATACACGGCCACCACCTTCCGCCGACCTTGCAGACCGCCGAGGGCTCGGGCACGGTCACGCGCCTCTCGCTCGCGCAGTCGGTCGCCTCGTACGAGCGCGACATCATACAGGACGCGCTGAAGTCCACGCGCGGCAATCGCCCGCGCGCGGCGAAGCTCCTCGACACAACCGAGCGCATACTCGGCTACAAGATAAAGAAGTACGACATCGCCAGCGAGCGCTTCCGCGCTTGAAGCCCGCGCCGGGTAGAGCGGCTTTCAAACCGCGCCTTCATCTTCAACAGCCGCATCTTCATCTTCAACAGCCGCGTCTTCATCTTCCGTCGCGCCGTCTAAAAGTTCGAGCGCGTGGCAGGCGGCGTCCATCTCTGCTGCCTTGATTGTGCGCCCCTGCCCTCGCACGCGCGTCGCGTCCCAGACGGCCTCGACGTGGAAGGTGCGCGCGTGCGGCGGCCCCTCTGTCTCGACGACTTCGTAGTGCGGCATGAGGTGAAGCTCCGCCTGAAGTCGCTCCTGTAGAACTGTCTTGTGGTCTGCGGCGGCGGCGGTCACGGACTCGGGAGTCATTTCCGAAAGCTCCTCGTCGAGCGCGCGGCGCACGAAGCTCGCGGCGGCGTCGAACCCGCCGTCGAGAAAGATTGCGGCGACGACGGCCTCGAAGGCGTCTTCGAGCAAGCCCTTCTTGCTACGCCCGCCCGCCTTCTCCTCGCCGCGCCCGACGCGCATGTGCTCGCCAATCTTTAAGCGACGCGCGGCGGACGAGAGCGTGCGCGTGTTGACCAGCACGTGCTTCATGCGCGAGAGGTCGCCCTCGTTCGCCTCCGGGTATGTCGCAAAGAGCGTGTGCGCGACGACGAGGCCGAGCACGGAGTCGCCCACGAACTCAAGAACCTCGTTGTGCAGAAATCGCGCGCGTCCCTCCTCGCCCGCGCCCACGCTCTCGTAGGCCCACGAGCGGTGCGTCAGCGCGCGCTCAAGAAGCTCCCGGTCGCCGAAGCTGTGGCCGAGACTCTCTTCCAGCACGGAGAGGTCGGCCGCCTCGCCGACGGGCTCCTCCTCAACCTTTCCGACTTCGCTCTCCTCTTCGCTCATGCGGGGGATTGTAACAAAAAACACCGGGCGCACCTTCCGACTTTCGTCGTGGGTGCGCCCGGCGCGTGGGCTGCAAGCGACCGATGTTCGCTTGAGCGCTCGGAGGTTGTGGTCGTCTACTTAGAACGCGGCTTGGGCGCGGGCTTCACGCCGTTGGCCGGGGTTGTCGTCGCCGCGGGCTTCGCGCCGTTGGTCGCTGTAGGCTGGGTCGCCGAAGTCGTCGGCTTCATTGCGCCGTCCGTGCCCGACACGGACGAAGAGGTGGCGGGGGCGGGGAGCGTCGTGGGCTCCTGACCGGGCAGCATCAGCGGCTTGTTCATCACGCTCGCGATCAACTCCTGGAGGCCGTCCTCCTTGTCCTCGTGGCGCGCCTTGTAGTAGGCCGTGAGCTTGTTCAATATGGCCTTCGTCCTCGCGGCGTCGGCCTTCGGGTCGGCCTTCAGGACGGCGTAGGCGCGCGCGTAGGCGTCTATGATCCTGTCCTGCACCTTGCTTATCTGCAAGAACATCTGGTCGTACTGCGCCTTCTTCTCGTCAGGGATAGGGTTGCCGGGCGGGAAGGTGCGGGTGTACTCATCGACGAGCTTCTTGAGTTCGTTCGCCTCGTAGATGGCGGCGAGGTACGTGTAGGTCGAAGACTCCTGCTTGAAGGTGCTGTTCGACTGCGCGGCCTTTATGAACGCGGCGGAGGCGGCGGCCGGGTCAGTCTCCTGCGCGAAGACGCCCTGCGAGTAGTAGAGGAAGCCGAGCGCCTCTTCCTTGCTCGGGAACGGGTCCCACTTCGCCGGAGTCTTGCCCGACTCGATAAGCTCGACGGCGCGGCGCGACATCCGCAGGGCGTCGGCGTTCAGGGCCTTGTTCGGCGTGGTCGCGGTCACGTTGGCGTAACCCGCGCGCGAGAGTAGAAGGACGGTGTCAATATTATCGGGCTCGGCGTTGAGGATGACGCGGCATGCCTCGAAGGTGCGCGCGTAGTCCTTCTTATTGAAGGCGTCCGTGCAGTTGAAGTTGCGGACGGCCAGATCATACTTGCCGACCCAGCCCTGTATGAACGAGGCGATCTTCTTGTCGCTCTCGTCGGGGCAGGTGCCGTACTTCGAGATGTACTCCTTGCCCGTCTCGCTCGCCATCTTCTGCTGGTCGGGCGTGCCCTTGTAACTCTTAAGGAACTTGTCGTAGAGAGCCGCCTTCGCATCGGCATCCGTCGTACACGGCGAAGCCTGTGCGGGCGTCGCGGCGGCAGGCGTCGCGGCCGCGTCCTGCGCGAACGCCGCTGTTGCGAACGCAGCGACGAACGTGGCGATAATCAGAAATCTCAAAAAGTTTTTCATCGGTCGCAAATCCTCCGTGCGCTAATCCTAATTTTTCTACTAGGGAGATGTAACAGGGGGCGTGCGCCTCCGGCACCGCGTACGAATTTCAGATGCACGACTGCACGGGGCAGTTGCCGCCTGTGCCCGCGGGCGGCGCGCTGCACTCCACGAGGGGGAGTCCGAAGAGCATCGTCCTGGTGTGGAACGATTTTCGCGCCGTGATACTGCAACAACCACGCGAACAGTGTCAAGCCGGACTTGTAAAAGTGTGTGGAAAGTCTAAGCAAAATCTAGAATCCGATGCCTGCGAGCCTGAATCGAAATGCAAGAGGGCCGCAATCGTCCGAAGTGTAAAAAGTAGAGACGAAATCGGAGTCGAAAGCGGAGACGAAATCGAAGTTGAAAGTGGAGACGAAAGTAGAGCCCGGAGTCTGGGGCGTTGAGATTCAACTCAACGTAGACTCCGGGCTCAAATCTTCCTGACTTCTGACCTTTAACTTACGGCCTGTCCGAGACGCGTCGGGGGCGCTCGACGCCGTTCGTCTTCTGCTCGGGCGTGGCCGTCGTGGTCGTCGTCGTGCGCTGCTGCTGCGCGGGTGCGGGCGTCGCCATCGTCGTCGTAGCGGGGCGCTCGCTCGTCTTGACGGTCTTCCGTAGCATGGGCTGGCCGGCGTTCGTGTTCTGCTGCGAGCCGTCGCCCGCCTCGCTCACGACGAAGGCGTCCTGCGCGTCTTGCGCGGCCTTCTCGGCCTTCTCGGCATTATCAGCCTCGTCCTCGTCGCTCTCGATGCCCGCCTTGCGCGGGTCAACCTTCGGGCGCGGGACGAGCATGTCGTTGGCGAGCGCGCCCGGCGACTCGGCCTTGATGCCGAAGCGCGTGCGGAGACTGTTGTAAATCTGGCCCGCGATCTGCGCGCTGTATTTGCCGCGCGAGCTGGAGCCGTGCGTAATGACGGCGATGGCAAGCTGCGGGTCGTGCACGGGCGCGTAGGAGGTGAAGAGTCCGAGCCACGGGCGGTTCCCCGTCTCCTCGCGGCAGGAGCCGGTCTTGCCCGCGATGGTCATCAAAGGATTGTAGGCACGGTGGCCCGAGCCGTAGTTGACCGAGCCGATCATGCCGGGGATGAGTCGCTGTACGCTGTCGGACGGGATGTCAATGTCGCGCTTGACGATGCGTTGGAAGCGGACGTTCTCTTCGGGCGTGCGCGGCAGGTGCGGGACGAGCAGGTGACCGCCGTTGGCGATGGCCGATGCCATGTTGGCGAGCTGTATGGCCGTGACCTCGATGTCGTCGCCGTGCGACGACATGTGGTTGACCGAGTAGCCGTCCTTGATTGCGGGGAGCTTGCCCGGCGACTCTACGGGGAAGTTGATGCCGGTCGGCTGACCGAGGCCGAGCTTGCGCGCGTACTCCATCATCTTCGAGAAGCCGACTTGTCCGCCGACGCGCTGGAAGTAGCCGTTGTCCGAGAATGCCAGAGAGTCCGTGAGGTCTAGGCGATAGCTCGCGGTTGCGATGTTGGCCGTCTGCGAATGGTCGATGACGTTCTCCGTCAGACCCGCGAGGCCCGTCACGAGCTTGACGGTGGAGCAGGGCTTGACGCCGTGGCGCAGCGCGAACTCCTGATTGACGACCGTGTAGACCTGACCCGTCTTCGGGTTCATGACGACGACCGTGCCCGCCTTGTCGCCCAAAGCGCTCAGCGCCGCGCGGCGGACTTCGAGGTCTTCGCCCGTCGTGTTGTCGCGCGAGATGCTCGCGCGCGCCTCGTCCTTGTAGCCCTGTTCGATTGCGCGCGCGCGCGCTATTGCCGCGGCTATGCGGCGGCGGCGTTCGGCCTCCTCGCGGCGGCGGCGCTCGGCCTCGGCGCGTGCGGCTGCCATGCGCTCTCGCCTCGACATGCGCTTCGAGTCCTTACCGGAAGACTTCGCGGAGGCGCGGTCGTCGTCCCGCCTGTGCCTGTTTCGGCGCGAGTCCGCGCGCTCAGACTTCGACGCGCGATGGTCGTTCCTACCGCGGCGCGCGTCGGCGGCGCGCTCGTGTTTCGACTCCTTACGCGATACGGCGGTCTCGCGCCCACGCTTAGAAGCCTTTGAAGGCGCGGCCTTCGCGGCGGATTTTTTCGATGCGGCCGAGGCCGCGTGCGGATTGAAGAGGAACAGGGAGGCGACGGCGAGCGCTACCAGACAGGGGAACCGAAACTTCAGGGTCATTGAACCTTCCTCGCTTAAAAATCAAGCTGAAGCGGTCGCCGTTCGCGCGGTTCTTAAAGGAGGGGTGCGCGAAGGCAGACGGGTCTAACGCCTAAGATGCTTTGGACGCGTTTATGTTTGCGCGACAAGTGCGGCGACGCGATGCGCGCCGCCAGTGGGTGCTAAACTCGAAGTGTCGAAAAGTCACAGCCTTTCCGTCCAAGCCCTTCACAGTAAACTTCGCAAGACTTCTATTCGCACCGTCTAAGGCAGGTTGAACTCTGACGCGGTCTTAGGGAGGGGTTTGCGTCGGAGACCGCTACAGACTATAACATCAGCGCGGACGCTCGGGCAACTTCTTTTCCGCCTCGTGCGCCCGGCGCGTACGTTAGCGCCCCGCCCCGCGCAGGAGAACGACGGGCGGGCCTTCTCCCCGACTGAAGATGCGGATTCCGAAAACCTTCTACAGCTTCCGCACGCGGCTGCTGATCGTGATGGCGATGCTGCTCGTCGCCACGCTCGGCGTGCAGTACTACCTCAGCCGCATCCGCGCGAGCACCCGTGCCGCCCTCATCGCGGGGCAGGAGCAGGCGCTCACCGCCTCCATCGCGCTCGCCAACGAGAGCATCACCTCCACCAAGTACATGTTCGAGTTGGAGAAGGAGCGCAACAAGAAGCCGCTCCTCGAAGAGCAGAAGGGGCGCATCATCAACGTCCTCGTCGTGCGCGACGAGGACGGGCGCATTGAGGACAGCCTCAACCCGGACTACAGGCCCGAGACACTCGACAACGGCGAGGCTCACTACTACTTCATCCCCGACCTCGACGACAAGCAGTTGCCGAAGCTGGTGGACGCGGGCGAGCCGACCGAGGGGTTCAAGCGGCTGCGCCCATCGATTCAGGTCACCGCGCAGCCCGTCTCGGGCGAGCCGCGCACCTTCGCCATCCCGCTCCAGACGAGCCGGGGGCTGAACTACATCGTCGTCGTCCTCGGGACGAGCCCGCTCGGCGACGGCTCGTTCAGCGAGACCGTGCGGCCGCTGCTGCCGACGCTCTTCGTCCTGCTCATCTCCACGCTCGGGGCGGTCGTGCTCGTCTGGCGCTTCACGCGCCCGCTGAGCGACCTCGCGCGCGGGGCGAACCGCGTCGCGGCCGGCGACTTCTCGTTCCGCGTCCCCGGCGCGCAACGCCGCGACGAGGTCGGCCGCCTCGCCGCCACCTTCAACGAGATGGTCGAGCAGCTCGGGCGCATGCGCGAGTTGGAGTCGCAGGTGAAGGAGGCGGAGAAGTCCGCCGTCATCGGCCGCCTCGCCTCGGCCATCGCGCACGAGATACGAAACCCGCTCAACTACATCAACCTCACGCTCGACCACCTGCGCACGTCGCTCGCTCCCTCAGACCCGCAGAAGCGCGCGCTCGTCGAGCAGTTGACGCTTCAGCTCAAGGCCGAGGTCGCGCGCATCAACACGCGCATCACGGAGTTCCTGAAATATTCGCGCCCGGCGAACCTCAACCTTCAGCCGCTCGACCTTCGCGAGACCCTGCGCGACGCTCTGCGCATCGTCGAGGGGCAGGCCGCGGAGTCGGGCGTCGAGACGCGGTTTGACGAGAACGGCGCTGTGCCGCGGGTCGTCGGCGACCGCGAGTCTTTACGTTCGCTCTTCACAAACCTTATCATTAACGGCATGCAGGCGATGGAGGGTGAGGGCGGGAGTCTGAGGGTCGGGCTCTCTTCAAACGACGGGCGCGCGTGCGTCACCGTCGCGGACACGGGCCGGGGGATTGACCCCGCGCACATAGACAAGATTTTCGAGCCCTACTACTCGACGAAGGAGACGGGCACGGGCCTCGGCCTCGCCATCGCGCGCAAGGCCGTCGAAGACCACGACGGCACAATCACGGTCGAGAGCACGCCCGGCCGCGGCACGACCTTCACGGTCGAACTACCTATTAGGAGGGAGTGATGAGTGATAAGTGATGAGTGATAAGAACGAACGGCCCCCGCTTTTTCTTATCACTCATCACTCATCACTCGTCACTTACAAAAACTTGGGACGCAAAAGCATTCTGGTCGTTGACGACGAGAAGTCGCAACGCGAGATTCTTGAGATGATTCTGTCGGGCGAGGGCTACGACGTGACGACTGCCTCGTCGGGCGAGGCCGCGCTGAAGATTGCGCGCGAGCGTCGCTTCGACCTCGCACTGACAGACTTGAAGATGACGGGGATGGACGGCATAGAGCTTCTGTCGAAGCTGCTCGCCTTCGACTCCTCGATTATCGTCATACTGCTCACGGCGCACGGCTCGATAGACTCGGCGAAAGAGGCTCTGCGTCGCGGCGCGTTCGAGTACCTTGAGAAGCCCTTCGACCGCGACCGCCTGCTCGAAACAATCCGGCGCGCTCTCGGCAAGCTCGACGCGCTTGACCAGGAGATAATCTCCGCGTCGGCCGAGATGGAGGCCGTCAAGAAGATGATTCTCAAGGTCGCGCGCTCGAACTCGACCGTGCTGATACGCGGCGAGTCGGGCACGGGCAAGGAGCTTATCGCGCGCGCCATACACACGCAGAGCCCGCGCGTCACCGAGATGTTTCAGGCCGTCAACTGCGCCGCCATCAACGAGAACCTTCTCGAATCCGAACTCTTCGGCCACGAGAAGGGCTCGTTCACGGGCGCGCACGCGGAGAAGAAGGGGCTCTTCGAGATTGCGGATCACGGCACGCTCTTCCTCGACGAGATAGGCGAGCTTGATGTTTCGATGCAGGCGAAGTTGTTGCGCGCTTTGCAGGAGCGAGAGATTCGTCGAGTCGGGGGCACGCGGGCTATCAAGATCGACGTGCGCGTCGTCGCCGCGACTAACCGAGACCTGCGCGCGATGGTTCAGGACGGGCGCTTCCGCGACGACCTCTACTACCGCATCAACGTCCTCTCGATTGACGTGCCCCCTTTGCGCGAGCGGCGCGAAGATATCCCCGTGCTGATAGATTTTTTCCTGAAGAAGCACACGCGCAACACCTCCCGGCTCATACGCGGCCTCACGCCCGAGGCGCGCAAGGTCATACTCGACTACGCGTGGCCCGGCAACGTGCGTCAACTCGAATCCGCAATCGAGCGCGCGATACTGCTCGCCGAGTCCGAATACATCACGGCCGAAGACCTGCCGCTCGAAGTCAGACTCGAAGCCCGACCGGCGGCCGAGGGCGCGGGCTTCAAGCTCCCGGCCGAGGGCGTCAACTTCGAGGACGTTGAGCGCAACCTCATCCTTCAGGCGATGGAGCGAACCGACTACAACATCACGAAGGCCGCGAAGCTCCTCGGGCTCACCTTCCGCACGCTCCAGTATCGTCTGGAGAAGTTCGGCATCAAGCGCCCCGAACGCGCGGGCGCGAGAGAAGAGGATGAGGAGGAAGAGGGCGAAGGGGGCTGACGTTTGCGCGAAGCACCGCGCGCGTTTGAGACGACGCGCGACGCGTTTCGACTTCCCTTCTACCAAGGCTCGGCGAATTGAGATGAAGAGACTTCTCCCCCCGCTCCCCGCGAAGGTTTCGTCTTTGACGAAGGCGTCGCTTCCTTTAATCCTTCTACTGCTCACGTTCGGCGCGCACGCCGACGCGCGACCGCGCCTCTTGAAGAGGCGTCCGGCCGCGACTCGTTCCTTCGCGGGCAGTTGGAACTGGGCGGTCTACGCGAAGAGCCGTGAAGAGCTTCCGCCCGCATACCGCGACATGAGCGTCGAAGAGGTTCCCGCCTACGCGCTCGACCTGACCATCAAGCAGAGAGGCAATAGGTTGACGGCGACGTGCGGCGTCGTCGCAAACTATCTCGCGCGCCTCGACGACTGTAGCTTCGAGGACGAGACCGTGAAGAACGGCTCCGCGCTCGTGAAGCTCACGAGCGGCTTCGGCGGGACTGCAACCGTGCGTCTGACGCTTCAGGGCGGCGGCCTGCGCTGGAAGCTCGTCAAGACAAAGGGCGTGCACTACTTCCCGCGCGACGTGACTCTGCGCAGACTGAAGAAGGGCGAGAAGCCGCCTTACGCCGCCGACGACGAAGACGAGCAGTGAAGGCGTAGAGGCCGCCGCGCCGTCCCGACGCGTGCCCGACACGCATCAACGCAAGAGCGCGCGCCCACGTCCGTTCAGGTCATGTTCTAAACAGCAACGATGCCCCGGAGGAACTTTATGAGACTGACCCTCGCACTCGCATTCACACTCGCGCTCGCGTCGCTCGCGGGCTGCGGCAGCAGAGAGGCCGCCCCGCAACGCATCGCAGACTTGTCACCCGCGAGCGGCTCTTCAGCGAACGCGGGCGCGGCCGCAGACTCGCGCGCGGGCGGCGGCGGCGACGCGAAGGCCGCCATGCAGGACGTGTCTCTACAGCAGGCCGACGCGTCGCAGGCGCAGCCCGTCCCCGCCGAGCGAAAGATAATCCGCGACGCGACGCTCACGCTCGAAGTCGAAGAGCCGGTGAAGGCAGCCGAGCGCGTCACCTCCATCGCCGAGTCGCGCGGCGGCTTCGTCGTCACGTCCGAGTCGAGGCACGAGTCGGGCGCGCGCGGCGGAAAGACTTACGAGGTCTTCACGGTGCAGATTCGCGTGCCCGCCGCGCAGTTCGACGCGGCGCTCAAAGACATTCGCGCGACGGCGGGCGAGGTGATGGCGGAGAAGGTCTCGGGCAAGGACGTGACCGAAGAGTACATAGACCTCGAAGCGCGCCTGCGCACGCAGCGCGCCCTCGAAGCGCAACTGCTCGACATAATGAAGAGCGCGCATGAAGTCTCCGACGCCATCTCCGTCCAGAAAGAGTTGACGAACGTGCGGACGGAGATTGAGCGCGTCGAAGGTCGTCGGCGCTTCCTCGAAAGCCAGTCGAGCCTCTCGACCATCAACGTCACGCTTCAACCGCCCGCGCCGCTCGTCGGCACGACGGGCTTCTTCCACAGCATCGGCGAGGCGTTCGGCAAAGGCGTAGACATCGCGGCCGCGATCACGCTCTTCCTGATAAGTACCGCGCTCGCGCTCATCCCCGTCCTGCTCTTCCTCGTGCTGCCCGCGTACTTGATTCTGCGCTTCATCCTGCGGCGCTTGAGCCGTCGCGCGCCGACGCCCACACCCGCGGTCGCGTCGCCAATCGCGCCGCCGCCGCAAGCGCCCTACGAAGACGGGCCGCGCTTTACAGAGTGAGCCGGCCGCGCGAGACCTTCGGCCTTCGGCCTTTGACTTCAGAAAAGGGAGACGGACTTCGAGACATGCGACAAAATAGAATCACTCCGCGCAAGACTCTTCTCGCGCTCGCGCTCTGCGCGCCGCTGCTCTCGGGCGCTTGCGGCGGCGGCCAGCCCGACGCGCCCAACAACGCGTCAACGAGCGCGACGCCCGCGCCCACAGCGTCCGCGCAGCCGACGCAGAAACAGAAGATGCAGGAGGTGGTCGCGAACGTCGAAGAGGTGAAGCTGGACGCGGGCGGCTCGGGCGAGGCTGTGATTACGCTCGACATCGCCGAAGGCTTCCACGTCCACTCGAACCCCGCGTCCGACAAGTTCTACATCGCGACCGAGGTCAAGGCCGAGCCGCGAGAGGGACTGACTCCGGGCAAGCCCACGTATCCGAAGCCCGTCACGCACAGGTTCGAGTTCTCCGACAAGCCTCTCTCCGTCTACGAGGGGCGCGCCGTCATACGCCTCCCCCTGCGCGCGGACAAGACGGCCGCGAAGGGCCGCCACACGCTCAGCGCGAACATACGCGTGCAACCGTGCAACGACCAGACGTGTCTGCCGCCGCGCGACATCAACGCGGCCATCCCCGTCGTCGTCAACTGAAGCAGACTTCCATGCGCGAACGCCTCTGGCTCGTCGTCTCAATCGCGCTCCTCGCATCGGCGGGCGTGCTGCTCTGGCTCGCGTACACGAACGCAGCCTTCGTAGCCGCCGCGCTCGGCCTCTGCGCCTGGTTCTTCGACGTGCGTATGGGACTCAAGCGCCGTCACGACCTCGTAAAACTCAGCGGTCGAAACTGGGTGACGCGCGGCGAACTGGAAGAGATAGAAGACGACGAGGAGTAGCCAGACGAGGAGTAGCCAAAGGCAGAAGCCCGACCGTGAGGGAGGGCGTAGGCGTTAAGGATGAAGGATGAAGGATGAGAGGAAGGCTTTACTTCATCCTTCATCCTTCATCCTTTGCCTTACGGTCGGGCTTCTGCCTTAAAGCATTTCGGCGAAGCTGAGTTGTGCGTCTTCATGAGACTCTTCCTCTTCGCCGCGGCGTCGCCGGGAGTTGCGCGAGTTGGAGTCGCCGTCGAGCGCGCGGTAGACAGCCTTGAGGTTGAAGCGTATGAGGCGCGGGGTCAGACGCACTGACGGTATGCGCCCCTCTCGCGCGAGTCGGCGCACGGTTGACTCGCTCACCTGCAAGACCGCGGCGAGCTGGCGCGCGGTCAGGAATTCTTCGCGCGCCTCTTCGTGCGTGTGGTGCGAGTCCTTCAAGGTCTTCTAAACCCGACTCGGCCTACTTCGAGTTTGGCGTGAGCGTCACGGCGACGCGGAAGATTGCCGCGCCGTCAACCTCAACGTCCTGCGTCCCCGTCTGCATCCCGTCGGCCTTCGCCGTCACGCGGTAGCGCGCGCGCGCGGGCGGAAGGCGGAAGGCGAACATGCCGTAGCCGTTCGCCACGCGGTCGTCAATCTTCTTGAGCGAGCCGTCCTCTTCGATGCGCGCGAGTTCGATGCGCGCGCCGCCGACGCCGCGCCCCTCCGCCGTGAAGACGCTCCCGCGCAGGTGTGCTATCGAGCCCTCGTCAACCGGAAGGAAGAGGTGGTTCTTGAGTGAGACGGTCTTGCCCGCGCGCACCTCCACGTTCTCCATCCGGCCGACCTGTAGGCCCGCCTTGCGAAGCGTCAGCCCGTAGCTTCCGGGCGCGAGCCCCTGCACCTCGAAGTTGCCGCGCGCGTCGGTCGTCGTCTTCGAGACTTCGGTGTCGCCCTGCTGAACCGTGACGCTTATGTTGCCGGGGGTCGCGCCCGAGTCTACGCGTACGCGCCCCGTGATGCCGCCCGTCGTGGGCTCCGGCTTCTTGGACTTCTTCTGCGCCGCTTCACCCGTGGCAGCGAGCGAGAGTGTGAGCGCCGCGAGTGTCAGAAAAATTTTTAGACGGTGTGTGTTCACTTCGGAAGTTCCTTCGGGCCGCGGGGGGCATCAAAAGGTTCGGCCGGATTATATAACATGCGCCACGGGCCGCCGAAGGAGCGCGCGCGACGTTCACAGGCTAGAGTTGATGCGCGGAGGTGCGGCGGCTGTTGCCCGCGAAGAGTCTGTGGCGCGTCGAGGCCATGAGGCCGTATAATCCGTCCAGTAAGTCTTCCGCAGGTAACCGTCGGTCAAAGAAGTTTATGCCTTCAATCCCCCGCCGAAACGTTCGTCTCCGCGCGCGACTCTCGCTCGTCGCGTTCGCGATGCTCGCGGCCGTCTCGCTCCTTCTCTCACAGGCGCGTTGGAGCGGCGCGACGGCGCTCGCGCAGGAGGGCGCGCAGAAGCGCGAATCTCAGCCGCAGCGCGAGGAGATAATTGACGACGACGAGGTTCTGAAGATTGACACAGACCTCGTGCTCGTCGAGGTGAACGTGACGGACGCCGAAGGGCGGCCCGTGCGCGGCCTGCGCCCCGAAGACTTCAAGCTCTACATGGACGGGGACGAGCGCCCCGTGGCCTTCCTGCAAGTCGAGCGACGCGCGGGGACGGAGCGCCCCGTCGCGGTCGTCTTCGCCGTGGACGTTTCGGGCAGCATGACCGTGGAGGAGATGTCTCGCTTGCAGGGCGCGATGCGCGCATTCTCGGAGAGGCTCTCGAACCGGCCCGCCTCCTTCGCACTGATGAGCTTCGGCATGAACGCGCGCGTGCTTCAGTCCTTCACGAGCGACCCGCGCAAGTTGGAGCGCGCGGCGGAGCGTCTCGGGCGCGAGGCGAACGGGCTCTCGACGCACACCTACGACGCGATTGACGACGCCGTGCGGCTACTGCAACGCAACGCGCCGCGCACGCGCGAGCGCCGTTTGATGAAGAGGGCCGTGGTCGTAGTCACGGACGGCTTCCCCGTCGGCGACACCGTCGCGCCCTCGACCGTGATAGAGCGCGCAAACCAGGCGGAGGTGAGCGTCTACACCGTCACGCTCCCGTCCTATTCGCGCCTGTTCGCGACGGCGCAGAAGGAGCGCGAGCCTCTGCCGACGCCGCTCGACGTTTCGGGGATGACCGAGAAGACCGGCGGCACGAACGTCTACGCGAACACGAAGGACTACGAGCCTCTGTTCAAGGCTCTGGCCGAGGAGGTGACCTCGACCTACGTCCTCGCCTTCTACCCGCCCGAAGAAAAAAGGCGCGACGGGCTCTCCCACACGATACGCGTGGAAGCCCCGCGCGGCCTCAACATCCGCCAGAACCGAACAGTCTACAAGAGCAGCGACAAGTGAAAAGGAGGCTGACAGCTATCAGCTATCAGCCGGACATTCTTCACGCCGCCCCGCATCGTGAAGAAGTCGCGACGGGCGCAGAGGGTTTAAGCTGAAAGCTGAGTGCTGAATGCTGACAGCTTCCCTTTAATACTCCTCCTCATCATCATCGTCGTCCGCGTCGTCGTCGAGGTCTTCCTCGGCGATGTCGAGTTCGACGGGGTCGAGGCCGACTACTTCGAGAGGCGACCCACACTCCTCGCAGGTGATTGAGTCGCCCTTGTCGGCGTCGAGCGCGACGTGGACTTCGGCTTCGCAGTCAGGGCACGTTCCTACCGGCACTTTTACTTCCTCCCAGATTGAATGTACGCCGCGGCACGCCCTGTTCTCGGGGAGAGCCCGCCGTCGCAGTTTGTTAAAGAGGTTGACGCCCACAATCTAACCGCCCCGGCCCGATTTTGCAACACCCATTTTCCGCGCCCTCCGCACGCTTCCACACGTGAGCGTTATTGAGACCCGAGCCCATGAAATGGGCGACAGCCAAACTCTCAAACCCTCGGATTTGTCTACAGTCTTAGATTCCCACGGAGGCGCGCGCGCGCTTCGACGGCTTCGGGGCTGCGCGTGTGGCGTCGGAGGATTTCGCGGAAGGCCGCGCCGTCGTAGTGAAACTGTTTGGTGGCCTCGTCGAAGTCGAAGACGACGCCCTGCCTACGCCAGCGGTCGAGGCCGCTGTAGTTGAGGAAGTAGCTAGGGACGGACGCTCCGCCCGCCTCCATCTCGCGCGCGTCGAGGCGTCGGGCGGCCTCTCGCGTGAGGCGCGCGGCGGCGGCCTCGGCCGCGTCGCCGAAGAGTAGAAGCACCGCGGGCCGAAGGGACGAGCGCGGGAAGGCTTCGAGGAAGAGGCGCGCACGCGCGAGACGGTCGAACTCCTCTGAGCCTTCGATGAGCCGGAGCAGACGCGCGTCTTCGCCCGCGCGCGAAGGGCGCACGAGTGCCTCCGACTGTACCCATCCCGACGTGCGGCTCGTGACGACGACGCGCAGGAACGTCACCCCCTCGCGCGAACGTCTCTCGTCCGTCACGGAGACGTAGCGGCCGCGCCCGAGTCTCCGCAAGAGGTTCGCCGAAAGCGCGGGCGCGTCGCGCAGTGGCGCGAGCCGCTCGTCAACGACGACCGCCGTACTCCCTATGGCGGTCGTCCCTCGCCTTCCCTTCGCGAGCGACGCGGACAGTGTGGACGACGCGTGCGCGAACGTTAATGCGAGCGCGAATGTTAAGAAGAGTCTCGCGGACGCGGACGCCGGGAGAACTCTCGACGCGTGCGTTACGAAAAGTTTTGCGGTGCGTGCGGGATTATGTGCCACGGCTTTAAGCTCCTCCGTCGAGTCATGCGGAGAACGGCCCGTGGCGGGAAGGCCGAGTCTGTTTTAACTTTGCACGCGCCGTATGCGTGGCGAGTCTGACGAGTCGGGCGCGTGCGTTGTTCCTGGCGAAGTCTACGGTCGAAGTTCGGAAACGCCTACGGTCGAAGTTCGGAAACGCTCCGTCGCTTCGTCGCGTGTTTCGACGTTTCAGCGCGGGGCGCGTCGGCGCGGGTTCGCGGCGAGCAGCGCTTCGAGCTTGGCGCGCGCGGGCGGCGTCCCTCTCTTCTCCGGGCGGGGCGCGCACGCGTGATGCATGTGCGTGATTGCGACGCCGAGCGCGTCGGACGCGTCGAAGGGCGCGGGCGCTTCGCGTAGCTTCAGGAGGACGCGAACCATCTCCTGTACCTGCTGCTTCTCGGCCGCGCCGTAGCCGACGACCGTCGCCTTGACGAGGCGCGGCGCGTACTCGGCAATCTCCACGCCCGCGCGCTCCGCCGCGAGCAGTACGACGCCGCGCACGTGCCCGAGCTTGAGCGCGGTCTTCGCGTTGACCGCGAAGAAAGCCTCCTCGACGGCGCAAACGTCCGGGCGGAACTTCTCGATCAAAGCCTCTATGCCAACGCTTATCTTCAGGAGCCGCGCCGCGAAACGCTCGCGCGCCTTCGCCCTCACAGTCCCGAAATCAACGACCGTGTAGCGGCGCGCATCGCCCTCGACCACGCCCCAGCCCGTCGTCTCGCTCCCCGGATCGATGCCAAGCACGCGCACGTCTCTTTATACCTCAATTCCAATTCGGGCGGCCAACATTTAAGCAGCGAGTGTGTCGGTTCGAGATGGGACGCGCGGGGCCGCCCTCTATTCACACGCCGTCGATGAAACGATTCGCCTCAAGGGTCACATATAAATTCGGAAGCAGGTAGTAGGGCTCTTCCGTCCGCGAACGAACTTGTTGACAAACAAAAGCCGCGGGCATAAAGTCGCGTGCGCTTTCAAGGTATACGGGTTCGCTGCCCCAACTCACGTGCTCGCGCCGGACTTCTTTCTCAACTACCGGCGTAACCGGCACACGACTCTTTAACTCATCTCGATTTTTTCAATCCACAGGAGAGATGCTTATGGAATACGGTGAACGCATTCTACAGAAGGGCCTCAACGGGCCGGATGTGATCGAGCTACAGATGCGGCTCGCGGGCTTTCGTGGAACGGTGCCCGACGGAGACTTCGGGTCGGGGACTGAACTTCAAGTCACAACGTTTCAACGCGACTTCATGAAGATGGAGAACCCGACCGGCCTCGCGGACGGCGAGACCTTGAACGCCATCGATCAGTTCGCGGCCACCTACCCCATCAACTTCAACCTGCTGAAGTGTCCGTGCGGGACGTGCAGCGGCTTCGGGCAGGGGCTTTACAAAGGCCGCTACTACGCGGGCAAGCCGAAGGCCGAAGCCTTCTATAAGTATGAGTACCCCGGCGTCCACCGCATGATACTCTGGGCGGCCCGCGCCATCATGTTCTACATGCCGGAGAACAACTTTACTTTCAACTCCAGCTACCGTTGCAGCGTCAACAACGCGCAGAAGGGTCGTGCGAGCACGAACCATCACGGCAAGGCCGTGGATATGGACATCATCTTGAAGCCCGGCGAGACGAAGCAGGACGACCGCGACAAGTGCGACGCGGTGCGCGCGCGGCTGATAGAGACCGCCAACGCGCAGATAGGCTGGGCCGCCAGAAACGTCAAGGCGCTTGAGCCGAACAATATAGCGCCGACGTGGGTTCATTACGACGTGCGCTGCTACGAACAGAAGTATCTGAAGGACGAATACTTCTGCAAGAACCAGAAAGACCTCGACAACAAAAAGCCGATTAAAATCTGAACGCGCTCGCGCGCCTACGCTTCCACAGCACGCCCCGCGCATAGTCAAAAGCATGCCGCGATTGTTACGTCT
The DNA here is from genome assembly GCA_045807805.1 of Pyrinomonadaceae bacterium. Taxonomy (GTDB): domain Bacteria; phylum Acidobacteriota; class Blastocatellia; order Pyrinomonadales; family Pyrinomonadaceae; genus QHXN01. The sequence goes on from JBJMGR010000295.1 coordinate 18,048, forward strand.
AAATAACAATCGCGGCATGCTTTCGTCTGATACGACGAGCTTGTTTCAGGCGCTCGCCATGTCGGCCTCGCTGATGTCGAAGTTGGCGGAGACCTTCTGCACGTCGTCGTGGTCTTCGAGCGCCTCCATGAGCTTGAGCATCTGCTTGGCCTCGACGCCTTCGAGACGCTTGTACTCCTTCGGAATCATCTCGACCTCGGCGACCTGCGGCTCTATCCCCGCTTGCTTCACCGCGTCGAGCACCGCGTCGAAGTCGTCGGGCGACGTGATTATCTCGAAGTTGTCCTCGTCGTCGCGCAGGTCTTCCGCGCCCGCGTCCGTGACAAGCTCGAACAGCTCGTCCTCGGACTTCGACTCCTTCGAGACGACGATGTAGCCCTTCTTCTCGAATATCCAGTTGACCGCGCCCGCGGTGCCGAGGTTGCCGCCGTTCTTCCCGAAGATGTGTCGAATCTCTGCGACCGTGCGGTTGCGGTTGTCCGTCATCGAGTCGACCATCACGGCGACGCCGCCCGGCCCGTAACCCTCGTAGGTTATCTCCTCGTAGTTGACGCCCTCCTCCGCGCCCGTACCCCGCCGTATGGCGCGCGCGATTGTGTCGTTGGGCATGTTCGCGCCCTTCGCGTCTGAGACGGCCTTGCGCAGGCGGGCGTTGGCGTCGGGGTCGCCGCCGCCCGTGCGCGCCGCGACCGAAATCTCCTTAATCAGCTTGGTGAAGACCTTGCCGCGCTTGGCGTCCAAAGCGCCCTTCTTGTGTTTGATTGTATGCCACTTCGAGTGTCCGGACATTTCGATGAGTTCCTTGGTCGAGATTTATATTTGAACTTGGAAGCGGGTCGAAAATATACCACAACGCCCCTCCGCGTGTCGCGCCGCCGGGAATTACCAACGCGGAGACGGAGGCACGGCTAAGATATAAGAGCCGTGCCTCCGTCTCCGCGTTGGTTAATTCTTATCGCTGCCTACGATTCTCAGAAGGTCTGAAGCCTTCGCGCCGCGGACGCGCACGCGCTTCGTCTTCGAGGCGTGACCGCTCAAAACTTCAACGTCGCGCGCGGCGACGCCGAACGTCTTCGAGAGGAAGCGCGTCAGCTCTTCGTTGGCCGCGCCCTCGACGGGCGGCGCCGCTACGCGAACCTTCAGCGCGCCCCCGTGCTCGCCCGCCAACTCGCTCTTCGACGCGCGCGGCACGACGCGCACCACGAACGTGAGCGCGCCCGCCTCCTCTTTGAACTCAATCATCGGCGTCCGCCGAGCGGCCCCGAAGCGTCCCACGCGCCCGACGCGCATTAAATTAGAGTCGCCGCGACGGCGCGCCTCAGAAGGTCTAGAAGGAACATGACTATCATGGGCGAGATGTCCATCATGCCGACCGGCGGTATGACGCGCCGGAACGGCCCGAGCACGGGCTCGGTCACGCGTATGAGAAAGTGGAGCACGCGGCTGTGCGGGTTCGCGACCCACGAGAAGATTATGCGCGCGAAGATGAGCAGCATGTAGACGACGAGGAAGCCGTAGAGCAGATTTCCGAAGAACGAGATGGGCGCGCGGCGCTCTGTGCTGATTACAAGCCCGAGCACGGTGCCGAGGAAGGCGTTTATGAACTCCGATGCGAAGTAGCCGAGCACGAGCGCGAAGAGCACGACGACCAGCGGCGCGACGTTCGGGCTGAAGCCCATCTGCATGACGACCCGCCGCACGGGGTTGACGAGCGGGTCAGTCCAGCGCCGAACCATCATGACGGGGCGGCTGAACGGGTTGAGGTCGGCCTTGTTCAGAATCAGCCGCGCGACCATCAGCGCGATGATGACGAGTATGATCGTCGCAATCGCGTACCAGACGAAGAGGCTTATCAAGCCTATGACGACGACTATGTCCATGATTCCTCGACGGGCCTTTGCGCGCACGCGCGGCGCGGCCCGGCTTAAACCTTCCCGCCGCGCTCGCCGAAGAGCGCCGTGCCGACGCGCACGAGCGTCGCGCCCTCCTCGACCGCCAACTCGAAGTCGTGTGTCATGCCCATCGAGAGTTCGCCCGAGCCTTCCGTGAACGCGCCGGAAGCTCGCAGCTCGTCGCGAAGCTCTCGCAGACGCCGGAAGTAAGGGCGCACGAGTTCCGCGTCATCGTAGAACGGCGGCAGCGTCATGAGACCTTTGAAGCGAAGACGCGTGCAAGCCTTCAACATCTCGACGAGCGCGGGCAACGCTTCCTCTCTCGCGCCGCCTTTCGTCTCCTCGCGCGCGAGGTCAACCTGCACGAGCACGTCGAGCCGCTCGCGCCCGTCCTCTATGCAATGGCGTTCGAGCCTCTCCGCGAGCGCGGGCGAGTCAACCGAATGAATCAGGTCGAAGAGGCGCGCAGCGCGCCGGGCCTTGTTCGCCTGCAAGCGCCCTATGAGGTGCCAGCGCACGCCCCGTGCCTCGCGCGCCAACTCCTCAATCTTCCCCTCCGCCTCCTGCACGCGGTTCTCGCCGAACTCGCCCAGGCCCGCGCCGACGGCCTCGCGCACGAGCGCGACAGGATGTGACTACGTCACTGCGCCCAGAGTCACTTCGCGCGGGTCGCGCCCCGCACGCGCGGCGGCCGTGTCGATACGCTTGAGCAACGCATCGGCGCGC
>JBJMGR010000296.1:0-5381 GCA_045807805.1 Pyrinomonadaceae bacterium
CTTCATAACATCAAATATGCACGGCGTTGAACTCGTACATCGTGGCCGTGAGGCGGTGCTTCGTGCCGAGGAGGAATTGGTGCAGATTCCGCCAGCCCGCGTCGGGGCTCGCATGACAGAGCACTGTCATGGCCTCCGTCACGGGCTGGAGCGGCGCGTTCGGGGGCGGCACGTAAGGGCTCAGGCTCAGCCCCTTGTTCTTGGCGACCAGCCCCTCTGCGCCAGCCTGCGCCGCCTCGTCAGTGCCGACGAAGGTCGAGTAGATGGCACCGGCGACACCGCCCGCCGCGTCGAAGTCCTGCGACCTCCTCAGGTAATCAAGCTGTTCTAGAGGGCTCGCGGGTACTACGTCCACCAGCACGCTACCTAGCCTGCGCGGGATCATATCCTTCGACAACAACTCGGCGGAGTCGCGCTTGTCCATCACGGCTACGCGCACGGACGGCTGCGGGGTGATGTGCGCGCCGCGAAAGCGGTAGCCGGGCCGCACGGAGACGACGCCGGGATAGGCCAACAACTCGCGGCCGTGGACGCGAATAGCCGCGAGCACGTCCGCGAACGCGGCGCGGGTCTCGTAGTCCAACTCGGCGCTGGCGGTCAACTGCTCAAGCGATAGTTGTAAGTCGTCGGTTCCGTTACTCACCTGTCTGCTCCTTTGAGAAAAAAATGACGGTTAACGGGCGAGGTCTCTCACTCGTCAGCCTCGCGCTTCGCGTCCGCGGCTTCCCGGCGGCGGCGCTCACTTGGTCACGACTATGGGAGTAGTGACGGACTCGCCGTCCGGCCGCTGAATCGGAAGTCCCACGGCCTCGCCGACGGGCGTGACCTCCATCCTGTCTCCATCTATCTTGACGACGAGGAAGTGGCCGCCCTTGCCCCAGGCCTTCGTCTTCGCCTCGGTGAACCACTGCGGCGTCGCGAGCCGCACGTCACCGCCGCCGCCCGTGACGAAGAAGTCCATGCCGCCATCGCTCGTGTGCTGAAAGTTGTGCTCGTGCCCGCTGAAGAAGGCGCGGACGCCCGAGCGCTCGCAGAAAGGCTTCACCAGCCTGTCGCGCACGTGCGTGTCGCTGGTGTGTAGAGGCCCGGCGCAGTAGGGCGGATGGTGTCCGAAGGGGATGCGCCACGGCGCGCCAGCCGCCGAATTGGGGAAGGCCGCGTCGAGGAACGCGAGGTTCGCGTGATCCTCGAAGTAGGGCGCGGCCTGCTTTGTGTGCCTCGAAGTGTCCACGCTGATAAATTCGATGTTGTTGCCGTACCTGACTCTGTAGAAGAGCCCACGGTTGATGGAGGCGAGCCCCTGCACGCCCGAGAAGCGTTCGTTGACGTAGAAGTTGTCATAGAGCTGCGCGCGGTCGTCGCTCGCCTCGCTCTCGCCGTCGTCGTGATTGCCGCAGGACGGGTAGACGGGCACGCGGTTGATGATGTATCGGTAAGGCTGGTAAAAGGTGAAGAACCAGTCGTCGTCCTCGCTGCCAGTGCCGCCCGCGCCGTCGGCGGAGTGGTTATAGATATTGTCGCCGGTGGTCAGTATGAGGCGGACGCTTTCGGCGCCGCCCGCATCTACGGCCCTTTCGAGCGCAGCGGCGACCTCGCGCTGCCGCCCCTCCTCGCTCGAAGCTTCGTTGACGCCGCGACCGTAGTCGCCGAGCACCGCGAAGGTCAGACGCGCGGGCGAGCCGACGGTCGGGCGCGTACGGAAGCGGTTGTCATAGCGGCGGCCGTTCTTGAGCATCCCCTTGAATGCGCCGGCAACTGTCCAGTCGCGCAACTCGCCCGCGCCCCACTCCCTGTCCGCGACGAAGACCTTGTAGGTGTACTCGGTATCGGGCTCAAGGCCAGAGACCCAGCAGTAGTTTTCACCAGTGGTCTTGCCCTCCGAGACCAGCAATCTGGTCTCGGCGTCATGCACTTCGACGCGAGCGCCCTTGCCGCGGTCGTGCGGCTCGGAACTCGCTCCGATGGTGCTGTGCCGGGGCGGAAAAATCTTCTTCAGGTCGTCGTCATCGACGAGCTTCCAGTCTCGCCCATCATCCGTCTGCTGGCCGCTGATCCAGAAGAAGAAGCCGCCCCACGAGAGCAGCGCCGACCTGTCAGTCACCTCGGCCAGGTAGAGGTATTCTTCAAAGTGAGCTTCAGCAGCCATGGAACCCTCCTAAACGGGTGTGAGCTTCAGAGCGGCCATGCGGCCGTCGAGTCGTAGCCGGCCTTCTCGGGCTTGACGGAGATGTGCACGTGCTTGGTGTGGTCGTTGGCGCCTGTGTAGGGTCGCCATTCCCATGCCGCGCTGCCACCTATCGGCGACGAGTTGGCTATACGCTTGTTCCAGATGATGTACTTCACGCGCGAGTCGCGCGCGCCGCGAATCGCCTCGGCGATGGCTTCGGCGCCGCAGCCGTGAGCCGGATCGTTTGTGATGTCCATGGCCGTGACGACGCCTGTGTTCCCGTCTCTGACCCAGGGATTGTGATCCGACTTGCGACTACAGTGCGCGGCATCGCCGATAGTTCCGTCACTGTTCTTGCGCCGTTGCGGCGCAGCCTGGTTCACCTGCTCGCGTAACTTGAGCAGGCTTTTCGCCACGCGCCAGGGGACGTCGCAGCCGCCGTTCGCGTCGAAAGCCTCTTCGGTCTCGGCCCCTGCCTCCGCGTCGTCGATGGTGTTCGGCGTCAACTCCTCTGTCGGGAAGTCATTGGGTTCGCGCACTCGTGACTGGCTGTTGTCGTAGCTCGATGTATCCTGCACGTTTATGCATCCTCCATTCGTTTGTTAGAACTTTTCACGCGCGGGCGCGGCGCACTTAACGCCGTAGACCGGAAAGGAGTGCGGCGAGGCCGAGCCAGATGACTTGGCGCTAGCCGTCAGTAGGCCGCCGTAGGCCCAGGTATGAGTAGGCCGCGGCCACGGCGAGGCCGAGCCAGGACTTGGCGCTGGCCGTCAGTTGCGGAACGACGTTGGGGTAGCGCAGGTATCCCACCACCAGTGCGGCGAGGCCGCAGGCCACCCACACAGCGACGTAGACCGTAGAGACTATCGTAACGGTCGTCTTCATCAGGTCGCTGGTGTTCTGGGGGTCAACCAGCGATGCGCCCGGCGGGGCTTTCGGGTCGGTGACGGCCAACTGCGCGATGACCAGCGCCGAGACCAAGCCCCCGACGAGGTTCAGGATCGTCACCACGCCTTCGTTAAGGTCTTTCGAATACTCCGTACACCCTCCGCCCCCGAGGCATTGCGCCGCGAGGACTGCGTAGACCGTGGCGTAGGCGTAAAGCCCCAGCAGGATAATGGCGATGAGGCCGCCGAATATTAGCTTTGTCATACACGTAACCTCCCTCCGGAGCACGAGCCGCCGAAGTCGGGCATGGCCCGTGCCGGTTAAGTAGCCGTGGCTGTTGTAGCTTTGCTCAAGCAGTTGCGCGCCGGAACGCGCTGGCCCCGTCCGTCGCATGATCGACACGGCGCCAGCGCGTTCGGTCGCTTCCAGGGGTTTAGTACTCACCGTCTCGGGTTATAGACCCGGCGGCAGGCTCCGGTCTTCGACGATGCCTACGAGAGAGGCGCCGACCGACTGTGCATTGGGCCCCATGCCGAACCTCGCGAACGCGCCCCACACAGCCCTCAGGGCCAGACGGAAATCGTCGGCCGTGAGCTTGCCGATTCTCCTCTGTGAATCGAGGGCCTGGAGGATGCCGTCGCGCGCAGCGAGGAAACTCGGATTGGCGGGCGTCAGCTTCATGCCATCTACGACAATCTGCCACCCCAGGAGATGACCGCGCTTCTTGTCCCCGAAGGCTCGCCCCAGATCGCGGTTCATCTTCATGAGCGCCGCGCACCAGATTTCCCCGATGTTATGTACTTCGACGTAAGGCGAATCGCCCAGGTCGCCGAACGTGGCGGGGTAGTTGTCGTCGTAGGGGTGAAGCCGAATGCCCGACGCGCGGTTGAGCACCCAGTCGCCGAGTACAGTGCGCTCCTGTAGTAGGCCGTGATTCTGAATCGTGAGCGCGAAGTAGTCGCCCCACCCTTCGCCCATGGACTTACTCTGTATCTGCTGAAGCGCTTGGGCGTCGAGCCTCCCGCCCACCAGTCGGTTCGAGACGCCGTGTGTGAACTCGTGGAAGACAACATCGGAGTCGAAGGCCGTGTGCCTGTTGGAGGCCACGACAAGGCCCATGTTCATCTGCCCACGCGTGCCATCGGCCAGCGTCAACATGTTGGCCGTGCCCGTGACGGCGCCAGGGTGCGCGCGGGCCACAACCGGGTCTCCGCCGCGTCCGAACACGGAGAAGTTGCGTTCCTGGAAGTTACCCGACGGCTCGTCGAAGCCGAGCATGAAGTAGAAGTCGTGCATGAAGTTGCAGAAGTAGAAAATGTTGACCACCTTCTGGTCGTCGCCCTGCTCCATATTCGGGTTGAAGGTGATCGTGCCGTTAACGCTCGTCCCCCTGACGGAGTTGATTGTGGTGCCGAGCAAGGCAATCGCATTGTTCCCGACGACCTGGTCGCTATCGATCCAAGGGGAAGGAAAGGTCGGCGGCAGCGTCGGGGGGACGGGACTGATCGGGTAGTCGGCGAGGGGACGTGGGAAGTCAACCAACTGGCGGGCTTGGTTCACGCCGGGATTATGCGTCCAGACGTTGCCACTGATCTTCGGCGCGGCCATGTGGTTTGTGGTCTCCTGGCAGTAGAGCACCGGCGGGTTCTTAATTTCGTCCTCGGACTGGCTGTCGGCGGCGACGATGATGACGTACTGCGCCTCGAAGTTAGGGGTGCTGATGAGCATGTGCCACCCGAGCCGCGTGGTCTGCCCCTGATAGAAGAAGATGAGATGAGCCGGTATAGCTTCCGCGAAGGGCCCCCGTTCGAGGACGAGGGGCTGGGACGGGAGCGGTATCTTAGCCAGCACACGCGGCTGGTAGTTCGACACGTCCACGACCGGGTCATCAATCGTCTCTTGCGTCCACGCGTCGCGGGTCGAGCCCGGTGCCGAGAGATACGTGGCCGCCGCTAGAGCGGCTTGCTCGACCGTCACGGTCGGTAAAGTCCGCAGGTCGGGTGGGAGGCTAACACTCGTGCCGGTGACGTTCTGGATGGCGCCGTTCTGGTCGAAGTGGACGGCGCGCTCCATCTGGAAGACCGGAATGCCGCGATACTGCTGCTGAAGGTTTACGACGCGCTCCCCCGTGCTCGTCGTCTTGACGTGGGGGTCGGGCACGAACTCCGGCGTGTAGGAGAGGTCCAAACCTAGTGCCGGTGCGACCAGCCGCAGGTGCTCCACCGCGCGGTCAATGATGTCCTCATCGGCCGGGCCGAGGCCCGGCACTACACTGAAGCCGTCGGCCGCGTTAATCGAACGCAGGTTTTCGACGGATCCGGTGAAA
>JBJMGR010000297.1:0-18716 GCA_045807805.1 Pyrinomonadaceae bacterium
CTCTATGACGCGCGTTTCGAGGCCGCTGCGGAGCGCGGCCTTTACCTCGTCGGGCACCTGCTCGGCCGGGAGGCTCGCGGAAGATGACGCGACCTCCTGAAAGAGTCCGCCGACACGCTCCCATACGCGCACGGTCACGGCGTCGGGACGCGAGCCGTGAACGAGCGCGGCGAGGCGCGCCACCTGCTCGGGGTCGCGCGGCGCGGGCATGCGGCTGATGTGGTCTGCGAGATTGTCGGCTTCAATCTGCGCGAGGAGTTTCTGCTCCTCGCGCACGCGCTCGGCGAAGCGCACGCTCACCAGAGCCAGCACGACGCCGAGCACCGCGAGCGTAATCGCGGATGCGAGGAGCGTCGTCTTCGTGTGCAGTTTTAACGGGCGCATCGCATGGGAATCTTTAGCAAGCCTTGTGCCTTGCTAAAGGCGCGCACATCATACGCCAGTTTGGAAGGCGAAGGTAAAAAGGCGAAAGACAGAACCGCGAGCGGAAGCCTCGCGGGTGTGCGCTTCGATGCTGAACCCGCAACGCGTAACGGCGACCCGCTCGCTACCGCTCGCGGTTCTGTTCTCGCAACGCAAGGCAGCGCGGCCTTCATCAACGATTGATGAAGGCCGCGCTGCCTTGCGTCTTAACTTTTAACTTTGCCTTACTCGCTCACGCCCGAGGCGGCCTGCTGCCCGACGGCCTTCGGGTCGAAGGGCGTCTTCAGGTAGTCCTGCGCGGCGCGCTGCGCGTTGTCGAAATCAATCCCGGTATCGACGGCCTTTCTGTACTCGAAGACGGCGCGCGCGCGGTCGCCCTTTGCGTCGTAGGCGTTGCCCATCTTGATGTGGCCCCAGGCGGCGACCCACGACGGGCGGCAGCACGCGTCAGACTCCACGGCCGCCTTGAAGCTCTCTATCGCGGGGTCGTAGTTGCGCTGCTCAAGGTATATGAGCCCGAGGTTGTAGTAGACCCATGAGTTAGACTTGTCGAGCTTCAGCGCCTCTTCCAACTGTCGCTGCGCTTCGAGGTACTGGCCCTCGCGGAACAACTCAAGCCCGCGCCGCGCGACCACGGAGATGCGTAGCTCGTCCGACGTGTGCAGCACGCGGCTGTTCGGGTCGATGATTATCTCGATGGGCTTGCCCTTCGACTCGAAGTCGAAGTCCTCGCTCCGGTCGGCGACGTAGACGGTCGTCGTCGCGTCGTCGCCCTCGGCGCGCAGTTGAAGCTCGACGGGCAGCTTCAAACTCTCGATGTTCTGGCGGACTGTGCCGCGCGCGCGAAACTTGCCCGAGCGCGTGCGTATTATCTGGTAGTCAACCGAGAACTCGGGCACGCCCGTACCCTCGACCCAGCGCGCGAAGAAGTAGCGCATGTTCTCGCCCGAGACCTTCGACGCTAACTTCTCGAAGTCGTCAATCGAGGCGTTCTTACCGCGGAACGTGTTGAAGTACTCCTTCATCAGCGCGTCGAACTTACCCAAGCCCAAAGTCTCGCGCAGCATTCGGAAGACCATCGCGCCCTTGTAGAAGACGACGGCCTGATAGGCCGCCGACTGGTCGTCGAGCGTCGAGGGCGCGCGAGCAATCGAGGCCGACTGCTCGAACATGAGCGCGCGCTCAAGCGTGTCGCGCTGCAAGGTGTCGAGCGCCGCGCCCGTCAGGCGCGTCTCGCTGAAGGCGAACGCGCTCCACTCCGAGAGGCCCTGCGAGAGCCACGCGTCGTCGAACGACTTGAGGCCGACCGTGAGCCCCCACCACTGATAACCCATCTCGCGCAGGAGTCGCGCGTCGAGCGAAGACTGGCGGCCGGGCGTGAAGAAGCGCGGGCTCAAAAATTCGATGCCGGGCGCGGCGTATGCGTCGAGGCTCGCGTCGTCTATCTGCACGACGGACATGCGCGTGCCGAAGGCGGGCTGCCCGTACTTCTGCGTGTAGAACTGCAAAGCCTCGCCGACGAGTTGCGCGTAGGGCTCTATGAAGCCCTCGCTTCCGGGCTGCACGTAGAAGGCAAGCTCGTAGCCGCTCATCTTGAGCGTGCGCGTGATGAAGCGGCCGACGGCGAAGTTGCCGACTAAGCTAGGCTGGCGCGTGACGAAGCGGTAGCTTCTGAGATTAGCCCCGGCCTGCGCCGTCGTGCGTGCGGGCGCGGTGCGCGCACTCGTCTCCCCGACGGGCGGTAGAAACTGCGTGCCCGCGACTTCCGCGACGGCCTCGTCGCTCGTGCCCGCTACGGTGTAGCCCTCCGGGACTGTGATTGTGATGTCGGACGTGGCGCGGTCCGCGGCGTACTCGTGGAATGGGAACCAGCGCGACGCGTACATGAGATATGAAAGCTCGGGGCCGACGTAGGCGAGGCGCTTCGTCAGGAGCGGCCCGCCCTCGGGCGTGACGAGCGCGCCCGACCAGCGGAATCGCAGCGTCTGCGGCTGTCCCGCCGCGACGACTTCGCCGAGGTCAACGCGCACGAACGGGCCGATGGTTTCGAGTCCGGCCTGATCCTGCACGAAGTTCGTCAAGGGCTTCCCGTTGCGCTCGATTGACTCGATCTTGAGCGAGCCGTTCAGCTCGAAGACCACGGAGCGCGTGTTGTCGAGCGGCGTAAAGGTCACGTCGGCACCGGCCGTGAGCAGATGTTGGTTGGGGTCTAGCTCGGCGATGATGCGGTAGTTGGTAACGTCGAAGCGCGCGCGCTGACCGGGCTGCAAGGGCGTCTCCGCGATGGTCTGTACGGGGACGGGCGTCGGGGACGGGCTCGGCGTCGGCTTAGGCTTGGCCTGAGTCGGCGCGGCACGTCGGCCGGCGCGGCCGCGATCCTGTGCCGAGACCGCGCCGGCGGACGCGAGCGCCAGCAGCACGAGCAGCGAAATCGTGTAATTATAAATTCTCTTCATTGTCTGAAATTTTCCTGCTGAAAACGATACGCCGATACGACCCTTGCTGACAACCCTTTTCGGCCCGTCTCGGGCAGACCCAGAGACACTCGGGCTGCTCACTTAGGGTCACGAATTAGACACAATCTTGGCGAGGAGGCCGAGCCGCCGGGTCAGGCGTTTCTGCTTCTACGACAAGCTTTTGATGACTCTTCGGGCCGCCTCCGTTGTACGCCCTGCCCGCCCTTGCATGGCCGAAAAAGGCCGAGACTACGCCGCCGCGTGAACGCCGCTTGACAGCCCCCGTGCGGCGCGTACATGCTCGGGCCAACGAAGTAACACACATCAATAATTCTGTCCGAACGTTCTCGGACGAACGGAGGACTCTTGAACTCATACGGCGACCCGGCCATACGCATCACGCTCCTGCCGCGCGACACGAACCCGCAGGGCACAATCTTCGGCGGAATCATTCTCAGCTACATAGACATCGCGGGCGCGGTCGAGGCGCACCGCCGCACGGGCGTCGAGCGCTTCGTCACGGTCGCCATGCGCGAGGTCATCTTCCACCATCCCGTCTACGTCGGCGACCTCGTTAGCTTCTACGCGAAGACCTCTGCGATAGGCACGACCTCCATCACCGTCCGCCTCGTCGTCGAGGCCGAGCGATACGGCGGAACCTCGGAGCGCATAAAGGTCACGGAGGCGGAGGTCATCTACGTCGCCGTGGACGCGAACCGCCGTAAGATGCGAATCAACAAGGAAGCGCTTCAGGGGCTTGAAGACGTGGAGCAGCACGAGACCTCCTGATAAGTTCGCGTGACACGGAAAAGTGAGATTTCGGGGAAGACGCCGCGAATCTTTGCCTGTAGTTTACGACTCGACCAAGGGGGATGCAGCTCCGGTTTCGGGGGAACGCCGAGGCTGCAACGGTAGTCAAAAACCTTGTCCTATGGCGCAGAGGGGGAAGCGCCGGGACAAGGTTTTTGCCTTTTAGGGCGACGAGTTTTTGCCTTTTAGGGCGACGAAGAGAAGCAGACATTTTCGACCTTCGCCGAAATACAGACGCCGCGACCTCTATAACAGAGGTCGCGGCGTCGCGGAGTTTATCCTTCGTCGGAGCGCGGCGCGAAACCCTGGACGCGCGCGCGGGCTCGGTCAGTTGAGACTCGACTGCACGCGGCGGAGCGCCTTGGCGGCCTGCGCGAAGTCGGGGCGCTCTTCGAGCGCGTGGCCGTAGTGGCGCGCGGCGTCGAGGAGGCGGTTGCGCTGCTCGTAGACGCGGCCGAGGTTGAAGTGCGGGAAGGCGCGCGCCTCGTAGCGCGGCGCGGCGAGCGCGCGTCGGAACCAGCGCACGCAAGTCCAGAAGTCGCCCTGCGCGATGAGGTAGCTGCCGATGTCGTTGTAAGGGTTGCCGAACGCCGAGTCAACGCTTATGGCCTTAAGGCACTCGTCAATCGCATCCGTGTAGCGGCCGTCGAAGCTGTAGACCCAGCCGAGGAACGTGTGTGCCTCGGCGGTCGGGTAGGTCTCGATGGAGCGGCGGTAAAGCTCGACCGCCTCGTCGTAGTTCCGCTCTTCCTGCGCCTCGTACGCGCGGCGAAAAAGCTCGACCGCGCGAGTGCGCGCGTCCGAAGTTAAAGACGCTTCTCTCATTGATTCATCATCCTCGAACATAAGACTCAAACTCCCGAGTCCCTACGAACTTAAGACCTCTCGCCCGTTCACCTCCCGCCCGACGCGGCAGACGCGGCCTTCGGCGTGCAGGGCTTCGCGTCGGCGGGCGTGTCGAGCCGACGCACGCGCCCGTCCGTTCCGGGCGCGATAACTTTCGCGTCGGCGATGGCGCGGCGCAGCACGCCCGAGTCGGTCAGCTTCTCCTTCAAGAGGTTCGTGTGGCCTTTGAGCATCTCGTACTGGTCGCCGCCGCCCGCGACGAAGGCGGTCGTCGCGAGCGTGTATGTCCGCTTCGGGTCGAGCGGCTTTCCGCCGACGGTCACCTCTTTGATTCGCGCGCCGGGCAGGAGCGACGCGTCGAACGTGTATCGAAGCCCGGAGACCTGCGGGAAGCGCCCCGGCTCGGCGTGCGGCCCCGTCAAGGAGACGCCATGTTCGAGCGCTTTCAGAAGCGTCTCGCCCGTCACCTCAATCTTAACGAGGTCGCCGCCGAAGGGGAGTATCGAGAGCACGTCGCGCAGGGTTAAGTAGCCCGCGGGCAGTACGTCGTCCGCGCGGATTGAGCCGCCGTTGACGAGCGCAACGTCCGCGCCGGCATCACGTCGGAAGGCGTCGGCGATGAAGTCCGCGATGTTCGTCTCCTGACTTCGGCTCGCACTGCTACGCGCGTCGAGCGCAACGTCCGTTCGACCGACGGGCGTGTCGAGTTCTTTGAGGAGCTTGGCGTACTTCTCCGCGACGGGCGCGAACGCGGGGTCTTCTTCGGTCTTATCGTTGACGGGGATGACCTGCCAGTCAATGGATTCGACCTTGCCGGTCGAAGGGTCAATGTTTAAGTCTATGCGCCCGAGTTGGCGCGCGTCGGCCGTCATCTTGAAGATGGGCGTCCCCGCGGAGGACGACTCAAGCAGCGTGTGCTCGTGGCCGCCGATGATTACGTCTATGCCGGGAGCGCAGCGCGCGAGCTGCTTGTCCTCCTCAAGCGAGAGGTGCGTGAGCGCGACGATGGCGTTCGCGCCCGCGGCGCGAATCTGCGGCACGATACGGTTCGCCGTCTCGCAAGGCTTATTGAAGACAGTGTCCGCGCCGGGCTTCGAGGTCGTCTTCGTCGCGGGCAGCGTGATGCCGAAGATGCCTACACGGACGCCGCCGAACTCGCGCACGTCGAAGAGCGGCGTCGAGCCGAAGGTCTTGCCCGTCTTCTCGCTCACGACGTTCGCGCCGAGCCACTTGAAGCTCGACTCCTTCATCCGCTCCAACAGAACGTCGTCGCCGTAGTCGAACTCGTGGTTGCCGAAGACCGAGTAGTCGAGCCCTATCTGGTTCCACGCGTCAATCATCTGTCGGCCCTTGTACGTGATCGACTCGACCGAGGGCGAGATGGTGTCGCCCGCGAGCAGGAAGAGCGTGTTGGGCGACTCCTTCAACACGCGCTTGCGCAGAGTCGAGACGCGCGCCAGTCCCCCCGCCGCGCCGCGGTCGGCGGGCGTGAAGCGGTACACGTCGTTGACCTGTAGGAGCGTGACGCGGACTGTGCACGTGCGCGCGGCCTCCTGCGCGAGCGGCGCGCGCGGAACGACGAAGAGTACGACGAGCAGCGCGAATACAGTTGCGCGCGCGCGCGGGCGGATGAATGCCATCGGGGTAGAGATCCTTCCTTGAAAATTTCGGGAGTGTGTCGGGCGGCGCTGTTCGCCGCCGTCGCGGTTGGGCCGCGCAGTGAGCTTGAATTATACTCGTCGCGCACTCGGCGAAACAAACACGGCTAAAGAATCTGAACTCACAATGAACACGCACAAAAGTCTCTCGATAGAACTCTCGGACGGTCTTCAGGCGGGCACGCGGGATACGCTCGCGGTCGGCATCTTCTCGGACGGCGAGCGCTTGTCCGCACGGGAAGCGCTCGGCGGACATCTGCGCGCGCTCTGCGAACGCGTCGTCTCGGAGGGCGAGTTCGACGGCGAAGAGGGAACAACGCTCCTGATTCACGCGTCAGCCGAGAGCGACGGGGCGCGCGGCGCGTCGGGCGACGGGGCGGCGGGCGCGCTGCGCGTGCTGCTCGTGGGGCTAGGGTCGCGCGCGGACTTAGACGCCTCCGCGCTGCGTCGCGCGTCGGGCGCGGTCGTGCGCTCGGCACACACGCGCTCGCTCTCGTTCGTCGTGCCCGACGCGGCGGGCGGCGAAGCGCGCATGCGCGTGCGCGCTCTCGCCGAAGGGGCGCACCTCGGCCTCTACGAGAACGACTTTTACAGGAACCGTGATACGGACGAAGAGCCGCGCGTCGAGCGCCTGACGCTCGTCGGCGCGGGCGATTCGGAAGGGCTGCGCGAAGAGTTGGAGCGGGCGCGCGTCGTCGCGGAGTCTGTTAACTGGACGCGCGCGCTCGGCGACGAGCCGGGCCTGAGCCTTCCGCCGCGCGAGTTCGCGCGACGCGCGGCCGAGATGGCTGCGGAGGTCGGGCTCACGGTCGAGTCGCTCACTGCTCCGGAGATACGCGAACGCCAGATGGGCGGACTGCTCGGCGTCGGGCAAGGCTCGGACGAAGAGCCCGCGCTCATCGTGCTTCGATACGAGCCCGAGGGCGCTTCAAGCGATGACGAGCTTTGGGCCTTCGTCGGCAAGGGAATCACGTTCGACACGGGCGGCATCTCCATCAAGCACGGGCTCGATATGTACGAGATGAAGTCCGACATGGCCGGGGGCGCTGCCGCGCTCGGCGCGCTCCGTGCCGCCGCGCTCCTTAAGCCCGCGCGCAGACTCGCGGCAATCGTGCCCGCCGCCGAGAACATGCCTTCGGGCAAGGCCATCAAGCCGGGCGACGTTGTGCGAACCTTCGCGGGGATGACCATCGAGTGCGTTGACACGGACGCCGAAGGCCGACTCGTCTTGACGGACGGCATCGCATACGCGAAGCACCTCGGCGCGGCACGCATCGTAGACCTCGCGACGCTCACCGGCTCGATAATCGTCGCGCTCGGCACGCACCGCGCGGGACTCTTCTCGAACGACGACGAGTGGGCGCGGGCGGTGCTCGCGGCCTCGGAGCGCGCCGGCGAGCCCGCATGGCGCATGCCCGTCTCCGACGACTATAAGAAGCGCATCGAGAGCATGATCGCCGACTTCAAGAACTACGGCGGACGGCCCGATGCGACGGGCGCGGCGCTGCTGCTCTCGAAGTTCGCGGGCGAGACGCCGTGGGTTCACCTCGACATCGCGGGGACGGCCTGGTATGAGGACGCGAACGCATACGCGCCGAAGGGCGCGAGCGGCGCGGGCGTTCGCACGCTCGTCGAGCTTGTGTGCGGTTAAAGGCGTGAGGGTTGATGAAACTTAAAAACAGACGGACGGCGGCCCGCCTCTTCGCGTGCGTTCTCGTCGCGCTCGCTTTCGCGCGTGCGGCGTCGGCCGCCGAGACGTTGAAGATTCAGAACGTCTCGACGAAGTACGACCTCGAAGTGCGCGTCGAATCTTGCGGCGGTGCCGCGCAGGAGAACGACGCGAACAGGTGCAGCGGCCCCGCGACGTTGCGCGTCTTCCGAAAGGGCTCGAAGTCGCCGTTTCAAACCCTGCGGCTGGCG
The DNA here is from genome assembly GCA_045807805.1 of Pyrinomonadaceae bacterium. Taxonomy (GTDB): domain Bacteria; phylum Acidobacteriota; class Blastocatellia; order Pyrinomonadales; family Pyrinomonadaceae; genus QHXN01. Next base: position 8,114 of record JBJMGR010000297.1, read on the forward strand.
AACGTGGAGCTTTACAAAGAGACCGCGGCCTTCAGCCCCGAGACCAGCGCGAAGCCGCGCGGCCTCTACGCCGAGGAGTACAGCTTCGTCTTCGACGACTTCAACTTCGACGGCGTCGAAGACCTCGCCGTCTGCAACGGACGCGAAGGTGGATACGGCGGCCCGTCCTACACCGTCTTTATCTTCGACAGACGCGCCGACAAGTTCATCGAAAACCGAAGGCTCACGCGCCTCGCGGGCGAAGGCTACCTCGGCCTCTTCTTCACAGACCCGAAGCGAAAGACGCTCACGGCCTACACGAAGAGCGGCTGCTGTTACCACGAGACCGAAGTCTACAAGGTGGTCGGCGACGCGCCCGTCCTCGTCGAGAAGATAATCGAGGACGCGACCAACGAAGGCGGAGCGCCCGAAGGCTTCGTGCTCGTGACGACGAAGAAGAGGGTCGGCGCGCGTTGGGTCGTCACGAAGAAGAAGCAGAAGATCGAAACCGACACGCCCGACACGAAGAACTGAAAAGCCGCCCCCGACTCCCGCTGGAATGGCATTCGACGAGACAGTTTTTCTCACGGGCTTCCCCGGCTTCATCGCCGGGCGTCTGGTCGAGCGCCTCGCTACGGAAGGCGCGCGCTTTCAAATGCTCGTACAGCCCGCCTTCGCGGAGCGCGCGCGCGCGGACGTGGCGCGCATAGTCGAGAAGACCGGCGCGCCCTCCGAAAATTTTCGGCTCATGGAGGGCGACATCACGCGCGAGGGTTTGGGACTCTCGGCGGAAGCCTTGGAAGAGGCGCGGCGCGAGGCGACCGTCGTCTTCCACCTCGCGGCCGTCTACGACCTCGGCGTCGCGCGCGGGCTTGCCGAGCGCGTCAACGTCGAAGGCACGCGCAACGTCAACGCCTTCGCGAAGTCCGTGCGGAATTTGCGCCGCTATCACTACGTCTCGACCTGCTACGTCGCGGGCCGCCGCCGGGGAGCCATACTTGAGAGCGAGCTTCGACACGACGCGGGCTTTCGGAACAACTACGAGGAGACGAAGTATCTCGCCGAGTTGGAGGTGGACGCGCTGAAGAGCGAGCTTCCCGTCACCATCCACCGCCCCGCGGTCGTCTGCGGCGACTCGCGCACGGGCGAGACCGCGAAGTACGACGGCGTCTACTATCTCATCAACTATCTACGCATCTTTCCCGCCGCCCTCTCGCTCGCGAACATCGGCAACCGCGACGTACGACTCAACGTCGTCCCCGTTGACTTCGTCGTCGAGGCGATGGCCGCGCTCGCGCGCGACGACGCTTCCGCCGGCGAGACCGTGCAGCTCGCAGACCCCGTTCCGCTCACGACGGAAGAACTCTTCGACGTTATCTCGCGCAACCTCGCGGGCCGCGAATCGCTCTTCACACTCCCCGCGCCCGTCGTGCGCACGGCGCTCAACATCCCGCTCAACGAGCGTGTCACGGGACTGCCGCGCGTCGGCGTCCCATACTTCTTCCTCAAACAGACCTACGACACCGCGCGCGCCACAACACTGTTAGAGCCGCACGGCGTCGCTTGCCCGCGCTTCCCCGAATACGCCCCCGCGCTCCTCGACTTCGTCGAACGACACCCGAAGCTCTGAAAGGATGAAGGATGAAGTGAGGGCGGGTATGCCTCAACTTCATCCTTCATCCTTTCAATAGAGATTGTCGCTCGGCCGTCCGTCTTTTACGCTGACGAGCGTGAAGCCCGTCTTGGGTCGGCGCGCGAGGTCGAAGGAGGAGCCGGGCGCGAGCTTCCAGACTTTGTAGTTGGAGTATGTGAGCGGCGTCCGCGGCTCGCAGACCTCGGGCGCGTGGTCGCCGAGTATGAAGTAGGCCGGGCCGCTGCCAACGACGCGCGCGAGGCCGCGGCGGTCTACGACCACAGAGGTCTTCTCGTTGACGGCGACGGCGAGAGCTTCGCGCGCCCGTCCGTCTTTGAGCTGGCGCGCGACGAAGACGAGCGTGCGCCCCAGACGCTTGCGCGCGACGACGTGCTGGTCAGTGACGACGCCGCGCATGTATCGCCACTGGAAGAAGTCGTACGTGAACCTGACGGTCGGGTCGTAAGGGTTCGCGAGCGCCTGCTCCGAAGTCGCACCGTCAGTGTCGCACCCGTCGTATACGAACTCGCCCTGTATCGCCTCGCCCGCGCTCGTCCCGCCGACCCCGCCTCCGCGCGCGTAGACCGACTCGACCGCACGCTCTACCTCGCCCTTGAAATAGCGCACGTAGTTGCACTGGTCGCCGCCCGCGAAGAAGACGACCTCCGCGCGGCGTACGGTCTCAGCGACGGAGGCGTCCTTCGCGTCCTCGGCGTCGTGGACGACCAACGTCTCGACCGAGTCAACGCCGCCCATCTTGTATATGTAATCGTTGTAGCCGTCCGCGCCGCTCGCGCGGAGCACGACCACGTCCACCTTCGTCGCGCACGCGGCGCACCCGCGCACCTCGTCAATCATCCGCTGGATTCCTTCGGCCACGTCCGACCCGCCGCCGCCCAGATCGAGCGCGGGCCCGTGCAACCGGGGCGAAACGTCCGCGGGGCTTCCCGTCAAATAACGCGTAACCTTCGCCTCCGCCCCGCGCGGCGCAAACAGCGCCGACAGTAATAGCAGCAGCGCACCGGCTGCGCGTTTACGAGTAATCTTCACGCGTGACTCCTTCGACTCGGACGGTTGAGACTTGCGCCGACTTCACTAACGCAAACGGGTGCCGGAAAGCAAGCCCGAAAGTCAGAACCGGGAGCGGTAGCGACCGGGTAGCGACTACGGCAGACAGACCTGTCTCGGAGCTTGAGACCCGTTCGCTACCGCTCCCGGTTCTGATTCCTGTTGGACGCTTGACAAAGTCATGACTTAGAATTATTCTAATTCCACATTCAACGGCGGTAAAAATTATGGCGGGTAAAAAGGGAGATCAGGGTGGCGCTCCCGTGCGGGCGCTGACGCCGCAGCGGCAGGCCGTGCTCCGGGTTATCTCGGAGAGCGTAGAGCACCTGACGGCGGGCGAGATTTTCGAGGCGGCGCGCGAGAGCCTGCCGACGATCAGCTTCGCCACGGTCTATAACTCGCTGAAATATCTGACCGGGGCGGGGCTCGTGCGCGAGATACACTTCGGCAAGGGTTCGAGCCGATACGACGGCGAGACCTCGCGCCACGACCACGCGGTCTGCTCGCAGTGCGGCAGGCTCACGGACTTCGACCTCGCGGAGACTTCGCAGCTCATGCGCGCGGCGGCGCGGCGTTCGCGCTTCAAGCCCGAGTCAATCCACCTGACGCTCGTGGGCCTCTGCCCCGACTGTCAGGCCAGGGGCTAAAGGGGGCGCGCTGAAAATTTCGTGCGCGCGCCCGTGGTAGCGCGCGCCGGTTGGTTAAGAGTTCTTTTCAAGACATCAACGGAGGAATCATTAGAACAATGGCAGAAGCAAAGGTTGGACAGGCGGCACCGGACTTCGACATGCCGTCAACGAAGAACATCGAGAAGCTTGACGAGAACGTGAAGCTCTCGGACTATCAGGGCAAGTGGGTCGTGCTGCTCTTCTACCCGCTCGACTTCACGTTCGTCTGCCCGACGGAGTTGACGACCTTCAGCGACCGCTACGAGGACTTCCTCGGCATAGGCGCGGACGTTATCGGCGTCTCGACCGACTCGGTTCACTCGCACCGCGCGTGGCTCAAGACGCCGCGCGACAAGGGCGGCGTCGAGGGCCTCAAGTACCCGCTCGCGTCCGACATCACGAAGCAGGTCGCGCGCGACTACGGCGTGCTCATCGAGGACAAGGGAGTGGCGCTGCGCGGCCTCTTCGTCATAGACCCCGAGGGGACTCTGCGCTACGCCGTCATTCACGACCTCAACGTCGGTCGCTCGGCCGACGAGACGCTGCGCGTCATACAGGCTTTACAGACCGGCGGCCTCTGCCAGGCCGAGTGGCGTCCGGGTCAGGAGACGCTGAAGGTTTGATGGGATAGCGGTCAGCACTCAGCGGTCAGCTTTCAGCTTTATTCCTTTGCGACCTTCGCGGTTAAATAATCTTTGCTTAACCGCGAAGGCCGCCGAGAAGGCGCGAAGAGCGCGGAGAGGTTTTGGCTGAAAGCTGAGTGCTGACCGCTTGAGAGGTTTTCGACATGCCAATGAGAATCGGTACGGAGATGCCCTCGTTCGAGGGGGCGACCGAGTGGTTCAACGCGACGGGCGCGGCCGCCGAGGAAGTGTCGAAGGGTCACACGACGCTCGTGCACTTCTGGTCTTTGAGCTGCGGGATGTGCAAGGAGAACTTGCCGCGCGTCGCACAGTGGCGCGACGAGCGCGCGGCCGACGGCCTGCGCGTCGTCGCCGTACACATGCCTCGCTACGAGGCGGACACGGACACAGAGGCCGTGCGCGATGCGGTCGCCACGTACAACATCACGGAGCCTTGCGCGGTGGATAACCAGCACCGCCTGCGCGACGCCTTTGGTAACGAGCAGGGGTTCGTCCCGGCCTACTACCTCTTCGACGCGGAGGGCAAGCTCAGGGGCTTCGCGGCGGGCGAGTATGGAATCAAGGTCATCGGCCCTGCATTGGAGCGCGTGCTCGCGGCGAACAAGGCTGCCGTCGGCTAATCGCGGGCGAAAAAAAACACCACCGCATACACAGCAGAGGCACGGCCTAGTTGAATCTAGCCGTGCCTCTGCTGTGTATGCGGTGGTGAACAGATTCCAATGCCGCCCGATTGCGGGCCGGTCTTCACCTGAACAGGCCGACGAGTTGCACGAGGAGCCACAGGCTCAGCGCGACCGAGCCCGCGAGGAGCGCGAGGAGTCCGACGACGAGCAGGCCGAGGAAGAGCCAGTCGCTCAGGCGGCCCGTCGCAGCATCTTCGGCCGAGACCGACGCGCGATTGCGTAGAAGCTCGACGTTCATCTGGTTCGACTTCCAAGCCACGTCGAACACGTCGCCGACGACCGGTATCGAGCCGAGCAGGTAGTCAACGCCGACGTTCGCGGCCATGCGCGCGAGCGTCACCTTCGGCACGCGGTAGCGCACGCCCGCCGCGAGTATGTAGAGCGAGACGGCCGTGGTCGCGAAGTCGCCGACGCCGGGGATGAGTCCGACAATCGCGTCAAGCCCGATGCGCCAGCCCGTGCCGGGTATGCGAAAGAGCCCGTCCATCCAGAGGCTCAACTGGTCCAGGCTCCGCTCGACCTCGACGCGCGAGCGCGGCTCGGGCGCGACGACCGCGGCCCTCTTCGACGCGATACTCCTGCTCATAGCCATCGGCAAAACCCTCCCTTACTCTCAAACCCTTCCGCGAAGCGCGCGATACACTTCCACGCGCCCGAATTAGATGCGCACACGCACGCCACAGTAGTACGAAAAAAAGGACGCTGGGGGACGAAGGAATTAACGGCGGTCGAAGGAGCTGCCGGGCTCACATTTATCCATCACGACTTCACCCCAAAGGATTCAGTCCTTCGCGAGAGCTGTGGATTACAGCCAATACTTCTATCTGCCCCTCATCCTCTTTTACGAGATAGATTATTCGGTACGAGCCTTCGATTACCTCGCGCACCTCGTTCAGCTCATATTCGGGCACTCTCCGGCCGGAGAAAGGGAAGACGGAAATCTGTACGGAGCGTTTAGTCAGGCGGTCGACAATGCGGCGGGCGTATTCCGGTGAGGTTCGGGCCACGTAATCGTGTAAGGCTTCGAGTTGTGTGACGGCGGCATCCGTCCACAGAACCTTCATGGCTGTAGTCCGAACTTCGCGCGCACTTCCGCAACGTCCGTGACCTTTCCGGCTTCGCTGTCGGCGAGACCCGCCTCGATAGACTGACGCACGTAAATCTCGTGCATCAAATCGTCCCACGTCATGTCCTCGGGCAGCTTCTCGATCAGTCGCTTCGCTTCTTCTTTCACGTTAACGTTGCTCATGAAATTTACTCCTCCGGCGTCACGAATATAATCACCGGGTTGATGCGAGGTCAAACTGTTTGATGGAGTCCGATGTGTCGCAAGCTTAACGTCCGCCGCGCGCCGCGTCCCTGTTCAAGATGCGTTTCCGCGAAGCCATCTGGCGCGGAGTGTGTCTATCTCGTCGAGGCTGAAGAAGTGGCGCGTGTATTTCGAGTCGAGCATTTCGTTGACGTAAGCCTCCGGGAGTTCGAGTGCGTCGAGAAATTTCCGGTAGGCGGCGGCGTAGGGTTTTTCAGAGCCGATGTTCTTCGGGGCGAATGTAAGACCCTCTATCCCGAGGAACTCCTCGACGCATCTCTTCTTCGACGCGTCCTCCAGATCAGACCTCATGACGAGTATGTCGTAGCGGTTGGTGCTGATGCGCGTGTGGCCCGCGTCGTGCGGGAACGGGTGCTCGTAAACGTCCACGCCGAGCACGGGCTTGAACTCACTGTCGAACCATCTGGCGCCGCCGTGATGGTCGAACTTGTTCTGGAATTCACCCAACAGCCGCGACAGTTCAACGTTCTCGTGCGCGTCCTCGGTCTGCAAAAGGATGTCGAGGTTGTGAAAGTAGAAGGAGCAGTTTCGGGCGATGGGGTCGCGCACGAGGGCGATGATTTTGAGTTTGAGGCCGGACTCGATGAGCCCTTTGTAGAGGAGCGTGCCGATGTCAATGCCCGTCTGGAACTTCGCGAGAGGGAACTTACGCAACGCGACGCGCCAGCGGTTGATGTTGTCGGCGTTCATCAGGTGGACTTGAAAGACGCTCAGCCCCCCGAAGGCCCGCAGCGCCGCCGTGATTGTGGAGGAGCCGACCTTCATCATCTGGTAGACGAGGACTGTCTGCGCGTTGCCCTCGACGATGCGCCTGATCTCCGCGCTGACCTCCCGCCTCAGACGCCGCCTCATCAACAGCCCGCCGTAGATGGACACGGCCCGCTTATACTTCTTTCTTCCGAGGACTCGTCCGAGCACCCTTCCCACGATCAATCGCCCGCCCTCCTCATAAAGACTTCGCGCCGCTTCCACTCGCCCGCGGCTATATAGCACGTTCGTCCGCGCGCGGACAAGACGAGAGGGCGACCGGGTTTGTAAGCCCGAGTCGCCCTCTCGTCCTTGAGGTTTCGTTTTGTGAAGTGGGAAAGCGAGCGCGCGGCCTCGTGGTTCGTGTCAGTAACGGCTGCGCGTGCGGACGCCGATGCGCTTCTGGACTAGCTCTTCGACTTCGAGCGGCGTGCCGTCTGCCTTTGCGCGGCGTATGAAGTCGGCGTCTATCTTGAATATCTTCATCTTGACGAGATCTTCGACCGAGAGGTCGTTCAGCCCTTCACCGCGAACTTCCGCGACGAACTCGGGCGTGACCTTGAATATGCGCATCTTGATGAGGCTCTCGAAGGGCTCTTTGTCGAAGCCCATGCGCGCGGCCTCGCGCACGAAGTTCGCGTCCACTTTGAATATGCGCGCCTTGACCAACTCCTCCATGCCGAGCCCCGGAAAGCCGCTCTCCTTCATCTCGCGCATGAACCTGGAATCAACCTTGAAGATGGCGGCCTTGAAGAGGTCTTCCGTTTCGAGCTTGCCGAAGTCGGCGGAGAGGAGGTCGTCCGCGAGCGCCGTCGTCACGTTCAGGGTCGTCGCGGCGAAGAGACGATTCTCGTGGTCGCGGTCGTCGCCGAACATCATGGAATCGTCCTTCTCGAAGTCGAAGCCGCGCGCCTTCATCGCAGAGACGAAGCTCTGGTTGGGCGTGAAGCGGAACGTGCCCGAGCCCTTGCCGCCACGGAAGCTGCCCTCGCACTCAATCGTCCCGGCCTCGCGCACGAGGCTGAAGTGGACGGGGCCGTCGGCGCGCGCCTGCTCTCGGGTCAGCCCTTGAAGCTCCGTGTAGGCGTAGTTCGAGCCCATGTTGCTGTGGCCGCCCTTCTCCGTGCGGCGCTCGAAAGAGAGGTAGAGCTTGTCGCCGCTGTCGGCCTTCTCGGCCTTCTCGGTCTTGTCGTCCTTATCCCACTTGTCCCACTTGTCGGGCTTCTCCGAATCAATCGAAGCCTTCCACTCGCCCGAGAGTGTCCCCTGCGCGAGGGCCGAGTCGGTGCCGGAGTTTGAGAAGAGAAAGGCCAGGCCGAGAACTGCGAACAGTAGAAGTTGAACACTCTTTGTCATGACGGCGTCTCCTCGGGTCTGAATTTCGCGGCGGTGCAAACTGAATTTCGCGGCTGTGCAAAGAGGAAACACCGCCGCGCGCGGGTTCGTGGCAGGAAAATTTCGGGCGTCGGGGCGTCGAACGTCTGCGGGCGGGCTGAAATCTCTCGCCGTGCTGTTACACTCGGCCCCATGCAAGAGGTGCAGGTGCGTTACGCCGTCAAGCGTGCGGCGACGGGGTTGGGCTTGTTCGCTGCGCGCCCGATAGCGGCGGGGCGGCGGATAATCGAATACGTTGGGCCAGTCCTCACGAGCGAAGAGGTCGAGAGCAGGCGCGGGCGTTACTTCTTCTCGATAGACGAAGAGTACGCCATCGACGGCAGCGCGCGCACGAATCTCGCGCGCTACATAAACCACTCGTGCCGCCCGAACGCCGAAGCCTTCGTGACGGGGAAGCGAATCTGGATTTGGTCGAAGCGGGCCATCGAGCCCGACGAGCAGATAACGATAGACTACGGCAAGCAGTATTTTAACGACTACATAAAGCCCGTCGGCTGCAAGTGCGAACCCTGTCGCGCCAAGTCCAAAAAGAGACCCGCGAAGTCGAAAAAGAGAGCGTGAAACGCTCCTCGCACCACCGCCCCGCGATGCGGTAGCTTCGCGTCATCACATACGACAGTGGTCATCAGAGATCACGACGCCTCACCCACCCCTGCGAGACGCCGCGCGGTCGTGCGGATAAAAAAAAGATAAATTAGTTAAGGACTTAACAATCAAAATCTGTAGAGTCCCCTCATGCGTAGCGCGGAGGGGCTTGCGGAGTCAGTCGGTTCGGAAGCGGACAGGCGCGAGCACCACTATCTCGACAGGATGCGGCACCACAGCCGCAGCTATAGAGAGTTTCACTGGCCTTCGGTCGAGGTCATCTTCAACCTCTTCTACACGTACGACGTGCTCTACACGCGTCTGGCGCGCGAGGCGGAGCGCGAGGGGCTTTCGACCGCGGCCTTCAACGTCCTGTTGATACTCAGCCGTCGCGGCGAAGAGGGCTGCCCGATGTCGGAGCTTGGCGAGCTTCTGCTCGTGAGCCGCGCGAACGTCACGGGGTTGGTCGATTGCCTGGAGCGGCGGGGCCTCGTCGGGCGGGCCGCGAGCGCGGAGGACAGGCGAGTGAAGCTCGCGCGCCTGACGCGCGCGGGCGCGTCGCTGCTCGAAGGCTTACTGCCGCGACACTACGGCGAGCTGCGCGCGGCGATGCGGGCATTGAGCGTGAAGGAGAAGTCGGACTTGAGTAAGCTTTTGACGAAGCTGCGGCACGGCGTCCAGCGTCAGGGGAAGGCTGCGGGCGGGCGATGAAATTTAAAGCGAGTGAGGGGAAGGTTTCGACGGGCGTTCTGTTGGTCGTCTGGTTCGTCGCCTTGATGTCGTGTGCCGCCGCGTCGGCGCAACAGGGCCAGAGCGGCACGGGCCAGACGGGCACGGGCGGCACGGCCTCTCAGACGAATCAGGCGGGCGGCGCGGGCCGCACGAACCAGACGGGCGACTCCTCGCGCGGGCAGGCGCAAGGGGCGCAGGCCGACTCGCAGGCGACGGGCGCGCAGACGGGCGCGTCGCCCGGCGCGGCCATAGGCGGCGTGCCGAACGCTTCGCGGACTGCGCCTTCGGGCGGCGTCGCGGGCGGGTCGCAGTTGCCGGGCGCGGCGCGCGTCACACGGCAGGGGACTTCGGCGCTCGGGCTTGAGCAGGCGATTCAGCTCGCGATTGATAACAACCTCGCGACGCTTCTCGCGCGCGAGCGCGTGCGCGAGGCCGAAGGTTTCAGGACTGAGTCGCGTGCGGGACTCATGCCCAACGTCTCCGGCACTTCGTATCAAGCCAACCTCACGCAGAACCTCGCGGCGCTCGGCTTCCAGCCCGGCACGTTCCCCGGCATTCAGAGAACCTTCATCGGCCCATTCAACAACTTCGACGCGCGCGCCCGCCTCGTCCAATCCATCTTCAGCCTCGCGGCCATACGCAACTACCGCGCGGGGCGCGCGGGCGTGCGCGTCGCGGAGTTGCAGCAGAGTCTCGCGCGCGAGCAGGTCGCGACCTTCACGGCGCTCACGTACCTCGAAGCGCTGCGCGCGGGGCGCGACGTGGAGGCCGCGCAGTCGGACGTTGAACTCGCCGGGACGCTTCTCAAGCTCGCGCAGGATCAGCACGCGGCGGGCGTCGCGACGGGCGTTGACGTGACGCGCGCGGAGACGCGTCTCGCGCAGACGCGCGTGCGTCTCTCGCAGTCGGAGACAGCCTCGGAGCAGGCCGTGCTCAACCTACAGCGCGTCGTAGGTCTCCCGCTCGGCTCGGCCTTGACGCTCACAGACCCTCTGCGTTTCACGAACGACCCGCTCCCTTCAATCGAGACGGCCGTCGAAGAGGCGGGGCAGACACGCCCCGAAGTCCGAATCGCCGAAGCGCAGTCGAACCTGGCAGGTCTGGAAACGCGCGCCGTGAAGGCGGAGCTTCTGCCTTCC
>JBJMGR010000298.1:0-5783 GCA_045807805.1 Pyrinomonadaceae bacterium
AGCCGAGTGGTACAAAGAGCACGGACGCCACGCCGTCTACGCGAAGGGCAAGCACGTCCCCGGCATCCAGAAGGCGCGCACGCTCTCGCTCCCCATCGTGCACCAGATTATCGCTGAAGACGCCGACGCGCCGTCCGCCCCCTCCGCAACGCCCTACCTCGTCGAAGAGGCTGAGGAGGGCGTGACGGTGTAGTCACCCGCTCCACTCCTGTTCAAAGGCAAGTGAAAAAGCCCGACGCACGGATGCGTCGGGCTTTTTCATTTGCGCGGGGAAGGAGCTACTTCTTCTCTTTCTCCATCTTCTTCCCATCCTTGGCGTCCTGATAGGTGATCTTCTTACCGGAACGCGCTTCGAGGATGGGCAGCGTGGTGCGGAAGAGGTCTTTGCCCAGCTCGAAGACTGCCACCTGCTCCTTGCCTGCCGCGTCCGTGTAGCCGACGGTCAGGAAGTGCTTCGGTTGCGACGCAGATGATTGTGAGTGTGGCGCTGATGTGGCCCATCGCGCCCGTCGTCCCTTTCAAGGATTGAGGCGCGGCGCGAACCGGTCGTGCCCGAAGGAGAGCGCTTCGATACGCAGGTCTTCGCCGCCGCGACCATTCACGTCATGCCCCGACAGTGAGCGCGCCGCTCTACCTTGATTGTTCCGAAGTCTTCAGCGGCGCGTCGAATCTTCCGGGAGTTCGCCCGTGTGTGTGGAGGGGAGCGGGGTCTGTATCTCGCGCAGGGAGGCGACGGTGTCGCGTATGCGGTTGGCGAGATGTTCGATGGTCTGGACTCTTCGGCGCGCCGCGTCGCTCAACTCCTCGCGCAGGAGCAACTGCGCCTGACCTATGAGGCCCGTGAGCGGGTTATTTATCTCGTGGCGCACGCGCGCCGCAAGCTCCGCGAACTCCGCCAGTCGCGCGTCGCGCTCGGCGACAGCGCGGCGCAACTGCTGCTCCTCGCCCTGCGCGGCAGCACCGCTGTTCGCACGCGATTCACTCTCACTCATCTGTTAAAGGTGCCCTCCAAAAGGAGTCTCAAGGGAACGCAAGGGAGAGTTCGCCCGACACCGCGAAGGTCGTCCCATTTTGCGCCCCGGCACGCATACAGGCAAGAGGCAGCGGCCGAAAATCCGGTCTGCACTTAACCGTTCGTCACACAGAAGGGAGTGCGCGCGGACGTTCGCCCGGAGCATTTGACAACGGCCCGCCTCATCCGTAAATTTAACGTCGCGGTCGTTGGGAGGTCGTCCAATGGTAGGACTCCAGACTCTGGATCTGGCTATCGGGGTTCGAGTCCCTGCCTCCCAGTTCAATAAAGGCAATAACATACGGGCGGCTCTGATTTAGAGCCGCCCGTTTCGTGTGCCTATAGTGTGCCGACAGCCTCATCATGTTGAAGTCGCCGCCCGTTTCATGGCAAACGCGTAACGCGAAACAATGAAATGATAAGAGCAAGTCTTACGTTCATCACTCATCCTTCATCACTCATCGTTCATCGTCTACTCAAATGTGCTGGCGGTTCTTCAGAATCCTGACGAAGGAGCCGGAGCGAAGCTCTTCGTTCGTGAGGCCGGTTAAGCTTACGGCCTCTTCTTCGGAGACCGCGCCGCAGTTGATTGCGCGCAGGAAGTAGTTGAGAAGGCCCTGGCCCGTCGCGGCGTCGTCGAACACGTCGCCGACGAGTGTTGCGCGCGCGGCCTTCTCGACGAAGTTGCTAAGGCGTTCGGCCGCCGCGCCGAGGCTTTCGAGAAAGAAGGTGTAGACGGCCGCGTAGCGCGTAGGCAGTTGCGCGGGGTGCAAGTCCCATCCTTGATAGAATGCGTTCACGAGCGAGTGCTGCACGTGGTCGTAGTGCAGACGCCACGCGCGGTGGACGGTGCGAAGGTTCTCGCGCTCCTGCTCTTCGTTGAGGGCGACGCCTTCCGAAGCGCGGTGCGCGGGCACGGGCATGATGTTGGTCGCGCCGTCGGAGAGCCAGACGCCCGTGCCGCCCAAGGCGACCTGCATCGAGTGGCGCGCGAAGTCGCACGCCGGGTGCGTCATGTGCTGGTGCGCGGCCGTTATCTGGCAGCTCGCCGTGTAGTCGTACGTGCCGAAGTGCGCGGCGACGCAACGACCGCGCGCGGCCTCAAGGAAGAGCGGCAGCGAAGACTCGCCGCGGTGGTTGATGATGGACTGCGTCGTCTCGACCATCATCTCCATCTTGAGCGTCCCGGCCTCTAAGCCCCGCGCGCGCTCGAAGAGGTCGAAGAGACTCGCAAGCGTCGAGACCTGCTCGGGCGTGGTTATCTTCGGCAGCGTGACGAAGAAGTTCTCCGGGAGGCCGCCGCCCGACTCTTCGAGGAGCGTCGAGAGGAAGATGTCGAGCGTGCGCGACGAGCGCGCATACAACTCTTCCGTGAACGGCTTGATGCGTATGCCTATGAAGGGCGGGAGCGTCGCCGCGCGCATCCCCGCAACGACTTCGCGCGCGGCCGACTCGGCGTGGCCGTCCTCTTCCGCGTCGGGGCGGTTGCCGTAGCCGTCCTCGAAGTCTATTCGGAAGTCCTCGACCGCCTCGCGCTGAAGCTTCTCCGAGACGCGCGCGTAGACCTTGTGCGCGAGCCACACTCCCGCGTGCTCGCGCCGGAACGCATCCTCGTCGCGCTCGATCTCCGCGCGCACGGTCGAGTCGTCGGCGACCGACGAAGGTAGCTGTTCCGAGCCGGGCAGGCTCAGCGCGCGCGCGAACGAGGCGAAGTCCGGCGCGTAAGCGTCGAGCGCGCGCCGCGCGAGCGCGCCGAGTCTAACGGTCGTGTCGGACTTAAAAAGATGCGCGCCGCCGTAGACCGTGTGGACGGGCTGTCGGCGAAACGACTCGCCGGGATAGCGCGCGGCCGTCTCGCGGTTGGCCTCCGCCAGTCGCGCGGAAATCTCCCGCGTAGAATCTTCCGTAAGCGTCGTCTTCATCCGTCGTCCTCTCAGTGTTAAGTGTCTCGGCATTCTACTCCAACGCGCGGCGACTCCGCGAGAGGGGCGCGAATCGTTCTATTGCCAAATGCGTCGAGTTATGTTTTAAGTCTTTGTCATGCCTCAACCAGACCTCGTCTTGAGGGGTCAACGCGTCATCACAAAGGAGTCGGACGGCCCCGCGTCAATTCATGTGCGCGGCGGCCGCATAGTCGAAGTCTCCGAGTTCGACGACGTGCCCGACGGGTGTGAACTCTTCGACGCGGGCGGGTTCGTCCTGATGCCGGGACTCGTCGACTCGCACGTGCACGTCAACGAGCCGGGGCGCACGCGATGGGAGGGCTTCGAGACGGCGACGCGTGCGGCCGCGCGCGGAGGCGTGACGACGATTGTTGACATGCCGCTCAACAGCGTCCCGCCGACGACCACGCCCGAAGGCTTGCGAGAGAAGATAGAGGCGGCGCGCGGGCGTTGCCGCGTGGACGTGGCCTTCTGGGGCGGGCTCGTGCCCGGCAACCTCGGCTCGCTCGCGGCGTTGCGCGAGGGCGGCGTCGTCGGCTTCAAGTGCTTCCTCATCGACTCGGGCGTGCAGGAGTTTCCGAACGTGACGGAGTCCGAGCTTGTGCCCGCGCTCTACGAGCTTTCGCGCTTGGACGCGCCGCTCATCGTTCACGCGGAGATGCCGGGGCCAGTCGAGCGCGCGCACGCCTCCTGCTGCGAGGGCGACGCGGCGGGCGACCCACGCAAGTATGAGACGTTCCTGCGCTCGCGCCCGCGCGAGGCAGAGGACGAGGCGCTCGCGCTCATGCTTCGGCTCTGTCGCGAGACGGGGGCGCGCGTTCACATCGTCCATCACTCTTCGGCCGACTCGCTCGCGCTCCTTCGCGAAGCGAAGACGGGTGCGCTTCCCTTCACCGCGGAGACCTGTCCGCACTATCTGACGTTCGCGGCCGAAGACGTGCCCGACGGCGCGACAGAGTTCAAGTGCTGCCCGCCGATACGCGAGCGCGAGAACCGCGAGCGACTCTGGGAGGCACTCGCCGAAGGCACGATTGACATGGTCGTCTCCGACCACTCGCCCTGCCCGCCCGAGATGAAGCGTCGGCAGGAGGGCGACTTCATGAAGGCTTGGGGCGGCATCTCTTCGCTACAGTTTCGGCTATCGGTGGTCTGGACTGAGGCGAGCGGGCGCGGCCACACTCTCCGAGACCTCGCGCGCTGGCTCGCGTCGGAGCCCGCGAAGCTTGCGGGGCTCTCCGCGCGCAAGGGGACAATCGCGGCGGGCCGCGACGCGGACTTCGTCATCTTCGACCCCGAAGCGCGCCTGCACGTCACGCCCGAGATGAACGAGCATCGTCACAAGCTCACGCCCTACGAGGGGCGAGAGTTGAAGGGCGACGTGGTCGCGACGTTCCTGCGCGGCGAGAAAATCTACGAGCGCGGCCGCTTCAACGAGAAGCCTTCGGGCGTGCTGCTGCTGCGCGAGCCGAAGCCTTCGAGCAACTGGGACGAGGACGAGTGGGACGATTAAGAGATTCGGATTTGAAATCTGAAATTCTTTTGTCTGAAACTTTCAAATGATGAACGAGTTCACGAACCTTGTTGACTTAGCTTCGGAGCGCGTGGGCGGCGCGGTGCTCTTCGCCAACGACGACTTCTTCGCGCCGAAGGAGAACTTGTTGCGACAATCCGCGCCCGTCTGGGCCGAGGGCAAGTATACGGAGCGCGGCAAGTGGATGGACGGTTGGGAGTCGCGCCGACGCCGCACGCCCGGCTTCGACTGGTGCCTCGTGCGGCTCGGGCTCGCGGGCCGTGTCCGCGGCGTCGTCGTTGACACGGCCTTCTTCCGCGGCAACTTCCCCGAGAGTTGTTCGCTCGAAGCCTGCGCCGCGCCGCCGAATGCGGACGCCGAACTGTTGGCGAGCGACGAGACGCGCTGGACTGAGATACTCCCGCAGTCGCGACTCGAAGGCGACTCGGAGAATCCCTTCGCCGTAAAGTCGGACGAGAGGTTCACGCACCTTCGCTTCAAGATTTATCCGGACGGCGGCGTCGCGCGCCTGAGGGTCTACGGCGAAGTCCTGCCCGACTGGGATGCTATCCGCCGCGCGGGCGGGCTCGTAGACCTCGCGGCCGTGGAGCACGGCGGCCTCGTCGTCGCTACGAGCGACGAGTTCTTCGGCCACCGCCACAACCTCATCATGCCCGGCCGCGCACTCGACATGAGCGACGGTTGGGAGACGAAGCGTCGCCGGGGCCCCGGCCACGACTGGTGCGTGATACAGCTCGGCGCGCGCGGACACATACGGCGCGTCGAGGTCGATACGGCGCACTTCAAGGGGAACTTCCCCGAGAGTTGTTCACTTGAAGTCTCGACGATGCAGGAGCAGAGGCTCGCGCCCGGCGAGTCTTACAACGAAGAGGACTGGCGCGAGCTTCTGCCGCGCACGAAGCTTCAGGCTCACACGCGACACTTCTTTGAAGAGGAGCTTGCGCAGGCGGGCGAGGTGACGCACGTGCGATTCAGAATCTATCCGGACGGCGGCGTCAGTCGCCTGCGTCTACACGGGAGCGTCGCGGACGTTGCCTGACTACAAGGACATCGAAGGCCCCACGGCGAAGCTCAACCGGCTCTCGCGCGAGGAGGCTTACGCGGAGCTTCTGAAGTGCTGCGGCTCGACGCGCTGGGCGCGCGAGACGGCGGCGCTCAAGCCCTTCTGGGATGTGACGCAGGTCGTCGTAATCGGCCATCGCGTATGGTCTGAGCTTTCAGAGGAGGACTGGCTCGAAGCCTTCCGCGCGCACCCGAAGATAGGCGAGACGAGGACGAAAGCGGCAGTGACCGAGCA
>JBJMGR010000299.1:0-13152 GCA_045807805.1 Pyrinomonadaceae bacterium
CGTGATCATGTTCTTGACGTAGTCGGCGTGGCCCGGACAATCGACGTGCGCATAGTGGCGGTTAGGGGTCTCGTACTCGACGTGGGCGGTGGCAATCGTGATGCCGCGTGCCTTCTCCTCGGGCGCGTTATCGATGGAGTCGAAGGCACGCACGGTGATCTTCGGGTTGTGCTTGGCTAAGACCTTCGTGATAGCGGCCGTTAGCGTCGTCTTCCCGTGATCGACGTGCCCGATGGTGCCGATGTTGACGTGCGGCTTCGACCGGTCAAACTTCTCCTTCGCCATACCGAATAGTCCTCTTTAGATGAATGTGTCAGGCTACCCAAGCCCGAGATGGGATTTGAACCCATGACCTCCTCCTTACCAAGGAGGCGCTCTACCCCTGAGCTACTCGGGCGCTTTGAACGCCCGTACTGCTGATGTATGGAGCGGGAGACGAGGCTCGAACTCGCGACCCTCAGCTTGGAAGGCTGATGCTCTACCAACTGAGCTACTCCCGCCCGCAAAGCAGGATGCTAGATGTCAGATGCTAGATGTCAGTTAGAACTGACATCTAGCATCTGACATCCGACATCCGCGTTGAGCATGGTGCAGGGGGTAGGATTCGAACCTACGTACGGCTTTCGCCGGCCGGGTTTACAGCCCGGTGCCATTAACCACTCGACCACCCCTGCTTTTTGTCAAAACTTGACAAGCCGGCGAAGGGACTTGAACCCCCGACCCTCTGATTACAAATCAGATGCTCTACCAACTGAGCTACGCCGGCCTATTACGGTGGAAATCCGTGACTTCCGGCAAAACGTGAATACTAGCAACGCCTTCCGCAAAACGCAAGCCGCCGGGCGCGCGGCGGCCTTCCGGGGCTTTGTAATAAACTTGGTAATAAACTTGTTGACGCCCCCGCGCGCCGGAAAGTAGGATGGAAAGTGGCTCGAAGGGGCGCCTTCAAAGGCCCCGACGGCCCCCGCCCCACACGCCCACGGCCTTCGAGACTTCAGGAACGAAAGCCCTCTGTTTTGCAGAAAACCTTTGATGCGACAACCACATAAGGAGATTCCCCGTGCGTAGAAACACGCTCTTTTCACGCAGAATGCTCGCTTCGATACTCTTATTCTGCGCCTTCGGTACAGCCTCGGCAAGTGCGCAGACAAGCGACGGTCAGGCGCAGGGACGGCAGCCCGAGCGCTCCGCCTCCGCCCAAGCCTCCGCGCGCGTGCCCATGCTGGCCGCGCACGAGTCTGAGTCCGTCTGCGGAGGCTTTATAGAGCAGAACCCGCAGGCCGCCGCGGGCCAGCTCGTCGGAGCCTTCAAGGAGAGGGAGCGACGCCTGTTCTCGCAGGGCGACCTCGTCTACATAGACGCGGGCGCGCAGGGCGGCGTGCGCGAGGGGCAGGAGTTCACGGTCGTGCGGCCGCGCGGTCGCTTCAGCTCGAAGTTCTCGCGGAAGGGCTCGCTCGGCGTCTACACGGAGGAGGTCGGCCGCGTCCGCGTCCTGCATGCAGGCGCGCGGGTCTCGGTGGCGGAGGTGTTGAGGTCTTGCTCAGACCTTCTGCTCGGGGACATGCTGCGGCCCTACGCGCCGCGCGAAATTCCGCCCGCGAGGGCCGAAGGCACGCTCGACCTCTTCGCGGAGCCCACCGGCAAGCAGACGGGCCGCATCGTGCTCGCACGCGACGGGCGCGAGGCGCTCTCGCGCGACGACGTGGTCTTCATAGACCTCGGCGCGGAGGACAACGTGCGCGTCGGCGACTACCTGACGGTCTTCCGGCCGATGGGCCACGGGACGATAGTCGGCTACGGCGAAGAGATAGCGTCCAACGCGCGGCACGACTTTGGGAGTAACGAGTTTAAGGGCGGCGGCTTCTCCAATCAGTCGCAGCGCGTGAGCGACGTGAACGGGTCGAGGTACAGCGCGACCGTGAAGACGCCCACGATAAGGCGCAGACGCCCGCCAGTCCCGCGTATGGTCGTCGGCGAGATAGTCGTCTTGAGAGTAGAGGGCAGGACTGCGACGGCCGTCATCACGCGCGTGTCGAAGGAGGTTCACACGGGCGACGCCGTCGAAGTTCAGTAGCGCCACTGCCGCCTCAGACCCGACGCTCGACATCCTTTACGGCCCGCAATACGGCTCGCCACCCCGGCGCTTAGTCTCTCAGCCCACGCTGCAAGGTGCGGCACCGGCATACTGAGACCTCGACGCTCGACATACACGAAGGCCGCGCGCGTCGAAGCCTCTTCGCCTCGACGCGCGCGGCCTTCAAGTTTAGGCCAGCTTCCAAGTCTAAGCCCGCGTCAGCCCCGCGGCGTGCGCGCTGTGCCGGGGAGCGTGCCTTCGCGCGCGGCCTCGGCGCGCTCGCTCGCGGCACGCTCGACCGCCGCGATGTAGAAGGCTCGGAAGTATTCATACATCGAGACGCAGGCCGAGAGCACTACGACCCAGAGCATTGCGCGGCCCGCCGTGTATAGAAGCACCTGCCAGTCGGTTCCCGTCACAGTGCCTTCGCCGAACAGATGACGCAGCGCGGCGCGTAGCTCCGGCACAGTCCAGAACTGTATCGCGGGGAACGCGTGGCCGAAGTTCGCGACCGGCGGCTCGCCCGAGGCGCTCGAAGCGATGAGTAGCGCGACGGCGAAGACCTGCGCCGCCATCTTGAACTTCCCCATCTTCGAGGCGGAGATGACCAGTCCGTCGGCCGCCGCGACCGAGCGCAGACCCGAGACCGCGAACTCACGCCCGACGATGAGGCAGACGGCCCAGGCGGGCGCGAGGCGATTCTCGACGAGCGAGATGAGTGCGGCGCTTATCAGGAGTTTGTCGGCGATGGGGTCGAGGAGAATGCCGAAGCGCGAAATCTGTTTGCGGCGTCGCGCTATCTGCCCGTCGAGGTAGTCCGTGAAGGCGGCGCCGAGGAAGAGCACGACGCCTATGATGTGGCGCTGCACGCCGAACCAATTTTCCGAGAAGGGCGTGAGCAGCACGACGACGAGCAGGGGCACGACGAAGATGCGCGACAGCGTCAGTGCGTTCGGAAGATTGAGCACGTCCCTCCCTGCTTCTACTCTTCGGCGTTTTAACTAACGCGGAAGTTTAGGAGCCGCGCGCGAAGGGTGTCAAGACATCGCTCAGGCGCTGTCAGAACCGGGAGCGGTGGCGACCGGGTAACGGCTACAAGAAAAGTTTGTATCTCGAAGCTACTACCGGGTCGCTCCCGCTCCCGATTCTGTTTTGTCTTGCCCGGCTTCGCAGTGGAGTCTTCGAGGCATTTGGAGGCGAGGCCGAGGACTGCGAGCGCGCGCTGGTACTTGTCGGAGAGGTCGCCCGCGGCGGAGAGCCCCGACTCGAAGTCGAGCGCGCCCAACTCGCTGAAGGAGTTCTCAAGCTTGAAGCCGGGCACGGTGTGAGACATGTACATGCCGAAGCTCCTGCCCCGCTTCGCAGTCTCGAACGCCGCGAGACGCGCCGCGTTCCATTATCCAGGGGTGCGCCCGCCGCGCCGCCGGAGCCTCGAAGTCGCGCGGATTCTAACAGGGTCACGGGCCGGAGTGTGGTCTGCTTGCCGCCCCCGCGCCGAGTCGTTTACAATCGTCGTTTCCGCGCGGCCCGAGATTCTCCTCTGTGTAGTCGCCGGACGTTTTCAGGCAATGGCAATAGACCGCATTACGGTGCGCGGCGCGCGCCAGCACAACCTGAAGGACATAAGCGTCGAGATTCCGCGCGACCGTCTGACGGTCATCACCGGACTCTCCGGCTCGGGCAAGTCCTCGCTCGCCTTCGACACCATCTACGCCGAGGGGCAGCGCCGCTACGTCGAATCCCTCTCGGCCTACGCGCGCCAATTCTTAGACCAATTAGAGCGCCCCGACGTTGACTCGGTTGACGGACTCTCGCCCGCAATCTCAATCGAGCAGAAGACAGTCTCGCGCAGCCCTCGCTCGACCGTCGGCACGGTCACAGAGGTCTACGACTACCTGCGTCTGCTCTTCTCCTCGGTCGGCCAGCCGCACTGCCACATCTGCGGCGCGCCCATCACGCGGCAGTCCGTCGAGCAGATAGTTCACAGCGTCCTCAGCCTGCCCGAGGGCGAGCGCGTGATGGTGCTCGCGCCCGTCGTGCGCGGCCGCAAGGGCGAGTTCAAGAAGGAGCTTGAGAAGCTACAGAAGGACGGATTTCTGCGCGCGCGCGTTGACGGCGAGCTTGTCTCGCTCGACGAGGAGATTAAACTCGACAAGCGACGTAACCACACCATCGAGGCCGTCGTCGACCGCCTACTCATCAAGCAGGGCATCAGTGAGCGGCTCGGCGAGTCTGTTCGCACGGCCTTGAAGCTCACAGGCGGCGCGGTGCTCATCTCTGTCGTTGACGGCGAAGAGAAACTCTATTCAGAGCGGATGGCCTGCGTCAACTGCGGCATCAACGTCCCGCCGCTTGAGCCGCGCTCGTTCTCCTTCAACTCGGTCTACGGCGCGTGCAAGCGTTGCTACGGGCTCGGGACGATTCTTGAGATTGACCCGGCGCGCATCATCACGGACGCGACCGAGCGCGCCGACAAACTCTTCGTCGAGCTTGGCGCCGCCGACAAGCAGGGCGCTTCGTACCTTCGGGCCGCGCTGCTCGCCGTCATCGAGCAGTTCAAGGCAGACCCGCAGACGCCCTTCGCGCAGCTTCCGCGACAGGTGCGCGACGCGTTCTTCCACGGAGTTGAGGGGCAGATAATTTTCCGGCAGGGGCTCTACAAGTACGAGAGCGAGTGGCACGGCGCGGTGCGACACCTCTCCGAGCGAATGAGCAACGCGCCGAACGAGCGCGTACGCGAGGCTCTGGAAGAGTTGGTTTCGCCCGTCGAGTGTCCAGAGTGCAAAGGCCAGCGTTTGCAGCCCGAGTCGCTCGCAGTGCGCGTCGGGGGTCGTGGCATCGCGGAGTATACGGCGCTCCCCATCGAAGAGTCCGTCGCGGCATTCGACAGGCTCAAGCTCAACGAGCGCGAGGAGCAGATCGCCGGTCTCGTCCTGCGCGAGATACGAAACCGCATGCGATTCCTCGACACGGTCGGCCTCGGCTACATCACGCTCGACCGCGCCTCCGCCACGCTCTCCGGCGGCGAGGGCCAGCGCATAAGGCTCGCGACGCAGATAGGCTCGCAGCTACGCGGCGTGCTCTACGTCCTGGACGAGCCTTCAATCGGTCTTCACCCGCGCGACAACCAGAAGCTGCTCGAAACTCTCAAGGCGCTTCGCGACCTCGGAAACACAGTCCTCGTCGTCGAGCACGACGAGGAGACTATCCGCCGCGCCGACTACGTCGTTGACCTCGGCCCCGCGGCCGGAGCGCACGGCGGCGAGATAGTCGCCGCCGGCACGCCCGAAGAGGTCGCCGCCAACGCCGCGTCGGTGACGGGCCAGTACATCAGCGGCAAACTCTCGATTGAGGTGCCCGAACATAGGCGCGCGCCGAACGGCAACGCGGTCACAGTGCGCGGCGCGCGCGCCAACAACCTCAAGAGCGTGGACGCGACCTTCCCGCTCGGACTGCTCACGGTCGTCACGGGCGTCTCCGGCTCGGGCAAGTCTACGCTCGTTGACGACATACTCTATCGCGCGCTCGCGCGACACCTCTACGGCTCGCTCGAAGAGCCCGGCGAGTACGACTCGGTCGAAGGGCTTGAGAACGTAGACAAGTGCATAGAGATTGACCAGTCGCCCATCGGCCGCACGCCGCGCTCGAACCCCGCGACCTACACGGGCCTCTTCACGCCGATACGCGAGCTATACGCGATGCTCCCAGAGTCGCGCGAGCGCGGCTACAAGCCGGGCCGCTTCTCCTTCAACGTCAAGGGCGGTCGCTGCGAGGCTTGCGAGGGCGACGGGCTCAAGCGCATCGAGATGAACTTCCTGCCCGACGTGTACGTCCTCTGCGACGTGTGCCGAGGCGCGCGCTACAACCGCGAGACCTTGGCGGTCAAGTACAAGGGCAAGTCCATCGCAGACCTCCTCGACACGACCATCGAAGAGGCGATGCCGATCTTAGAGAACATCCCGCAGATAAAGCAGAAGCTTCAGACCTTGCTCGACGTGGGCCTCGGCTACATCAAGCTCGGGCAGTCAGCGACGACGCTCTCGGGCGGCGAGGCGCAACGCATCAAGCTCGCGCGCGAACTCTCCAAACGCGCGACGGGTCGCACAATCTACATCCTCGACGAGCCGACGACGGGCCTGCACTTCGCGGACGTTCACAAGCTGCTCGACGTGCTCCAACGCCTCGTCTCACTCGGCAACACAGTCGTCGTCATCGAGCACAACCTCGATGTCATCAAGTCGGCCGACCACATCATAGACCTCGGCCCCGAAGGCGGCTCGGGCGGCGGCCGCGTCGTCGCCAGCGGCACGCCCGAAGATATCGCCAAAGTCAAAAAGTCTCACACGGGCCACTCACTCCGCCCGCTCCTGGGCGGCCACCTCTCGAACGGCAACGCAGAGCCGACCGGCAAAGACTCGAAGTGCGTCACCGCGAACGGCAAGGCCACCCCGCGCGGCAGACGCAAGGACGCGGCCTGACCTGCCACGCCGTCGAGCGCTCGCCCTCGCGGAAGCAAGCAGCGACAGATAAATTCAGACAGAGTTGGACAGGGTATTCAGGATTAAGTTTTTGTCCTTCCATCCTGTATATCCTGTCCATCCCTGTTAGAATCTGCCGCGCGATAGACTTCAAGGAGCGATTTATAACCCGTGTCTATTTACGAAGACATACAGCCGCTCGGGCTCGAAGGCGTAAACACGTACCCGCTCGCGGAGAGGCCGAGCAAGGTCTCGACCGAGGACTTCGCGCGCCCGTTCCGTGAGAGCGCGACGCTCAAAGAGTTCCTCTCGTCGCTGCCGAACATACTCGCCGTCCAGTCCATACGCGAGATTGCAGCGAGCATCCGGCGCGCGCGCGCGGCGGGGAAGCCAATCGTCTGGGGCATTGGCGGGCACGTGGTTAAAGTCGGGCTCGCCCCGCTCATCATAGATTTGATGTCGCGCGGCTTCGTCTCTTGCGTAGCCGCAAACGGCTCCGTGCTCGTGCACGACGCGGAGATTGCGCTCGTGGGCTCAACGTCGGAGGACGTTGACGCGACGCTCGGCGCGGGCGCGTTCGGCGCGGCCGACGAGACCGGGAAGCTTCTGAACGACGCGGCACGCGAGGCCGCGCGCGATTCAATCGGGATGGGCGAGGCGCTCGGGCGCGCGCTCCTCGCGTCGAGCCCGAAGCATACGGAGCTGTCTCTGCTCTGCGCCGCGTACGAGGCGCGTCTCCCCTTCACCGCGCACGTCGCCGTCGGCACGGACATCGCGCACTTCCACCCGAGCGCGGACGGCGCGGCGCTCGGCGCTGCAACTCATACGGACTTTCGTCTGCTCGCGGAGTTGGTCAGGCGTATGGACGGCGGCGGCGTCTATCTCAACATAGGCTCGGCCGTGATACTGCCCGAAGTCTTCCTCAAGTGCGTCACGCTCGTACGCAACCTCGGCCACACGCTCGCGGACTTCACGACCGCCAACTTCGACTTCGTACAGTCGTACCGCCCGCTCACGAACGTCGTCCGCCGACCCACGAGCGGCGGCGCGGGCAGAGGCTTCTCCGTCACGGGCCACCACGAGTTGACCATCCCGCTCCTCGCGGCCGAACTCCTCTGCGGCGACCGGCGCTGACATGCACGCGGAACTGATGCCCCTCACTCACTGAATCGACGCCTCCTCCTTCGGCCCTATTACTCTCAGCTTCGACTCTTCGACTCTACTATTCTCAGCTTCGACTCGAACGGCGCGCGACTCTTCCTCTC
The DNA here is from genome assembly GCA_045807805.1 of Pyrinomonadaceae bacterium. GTDB lineage: Bacteria > Acidobacteriota > Blastocatellia > Pyrinomonadales > Pyrinomonadaceae > QHXN01. The sequence continues at coordinate 7,818 of JBJMGR010000299.1, forward strand.
CCTAAAACTACGCCGTTGACACTCATATCCAAGAGTCATATACTTCTCTCTGAAATTGAAATTGCATTTCAATTTATTCTTTAGGCTCTTTATATCGATGTCAGAAAGGCAAGCCTGAAAGCGGGAGAGGCGCGCAAGCCCTGCGCGCGCGCGAAGCGTCCCACGCGACTCCCGGCCGCCGAAAGACGCGAGACCTTCGGCCAATCTATGCGACTCTTCCGTCGCGCTCGGCCGACGCTTTCGAGGCTGAAGGTAAAATCACACAATGTCAGACACACGCGGCCCGCGCGCAGTCTTAGGTCTAGCGCTCGTCGTCTACGCGCTCCTGTCGCTCTCGCTTCCCGCGCACGCTCAGACCGAAGTAACCGCGGGCGTGCGCGGCGCGGTCTCTGCGAAGGAGACGGGCACGCCGCTCGCGGGCGCGCGTGTAATTCTCAAGAACGAAGCGTTGCGCGTCGAGCGCGCGGCGACTACGGACGAGTCGGGCGAGTACGCGTTTGCGGGGCTACCGCCCGGCGGCGAGTACAGAATCTCCGCCGAGGCCGAAGGCTTCCGCGCCGTCTCGCTCGGGCCTGTTACGCTCGTCTCGGGCAACCTCTCGACGGTTACGCTCGAACTCGAACTCAAAGGCTTCGCGGAGAGCGTCGAGATTGTTGACTCGACGCAGGCAGTCGTCAGCAACGCGCCCGAAGTCAGTCAGGTCTTGTCGCCGCGACAGATTGCGGAGCTTCCGTCGAACGGGCGCGGCGTCAACCGCTTCGCGCTGCTCGACCCGCACGTGCGCAACACGGGTGGACTCGGCGCGGACGGCTCCGCGTCGCAACGCCTCTCCATCAATGCAAGCTCATACCGCCTTACTCAGTACAAGCTCGACGGCAACTCGAACTATGATTTCGTCTACGCCAACGCGCCGCAGCAGCAGGTATCGCTCTCGGCAGTTCAGGAGTTCAAGGTTCTCACGAACCAGTACTCGGCCGAGTACGGCGGAACGAGCGCGGGCATCATAAGCGCGGTCACGAAGTCCGGCACGGCCGACCTCCACGGCGAGGTCTTCTACTTCCTACGCCCTTCGGGCTTGCAGGCCGCGCCGCCCGTCTCGACGCGCCACGTGCCGAACGAGCTACAGCAGTTCGGCGGCGCTTTGGGCGGGCCGCTCGTCACAAAGCGCGCGGCGTTCTTCCTGAGCTACGAACGCTCGCGCCAGAATCGCGGCTCGTTCGTACAGTCCCCCGCCCCGCTCGTCTTCACCGGCCACTCGCGCGACCACACGGCGCTCGCGCGCTTCGACTATCAACTCTCTAACACGCACGCGCTGGCGCTCCGCCTCAACGCGAACCGCAGCACGAACGACAACTCGAACGACCGCGTGAGCGGCTTCACGCAGCCTTCGGCCGCGACGCTCAACCGCACGCAGTCGGCGGGCGCGCAGTTAACTGATAGAACGGTCTGGGGAACGGCGGTCAACGAGTTTCGCGCGAGCTACGTCAACGCGATTCCTTCCGCAAGCTCGGCCGCCGAGCCTTCGGTCTCGGTCGTGCGAACGAACTACAGAACGGAGGGCGGCTCGACATATTCCTGGGCGCGCACGCAGACCCTCCAACTCTCAGACCAGCTTTCAGTCCAGCGCGGGCGACACGAATTGAAGTTCGGCGCGGACTTCACGCGGCAGAAGGTCGCGGACTTCTCCTACACGACCTTCGGCGAGTATCGCTTCGCGGGCGCGCCCGCTGCGAGCGAGCGTTATCAGGACTTCACGCAGCGCTTCGGCCTCGGCTTCGTGCGCTACGGGCAGACGCTCGCCTCCGGCTTCGCGCAGGACAACTGGCGCGTCACAGACCGCCTGACCGCGAACCTCGGCCTACGCTACGACTATCAATCTTCGACCGGCGACCGAAACAACTTCGCGCCTCGTCTAGGCTTCGCCTGGGACGTTGCGGGCGACGGCAAGACAGTCCTGCGCGGCGGCGCGGGAGTCTTCTACGACCAGTACTACATGTACATCACGCGCCGCTTCCTACTCGAAGGCGTTGACGCGAAGATTAGAACCTATCGCTTCACGCCCACGCAGGCGGGCGCGCCCACGTTCCCAAACTCTCTGACAGAGCCGCCCGCCGGTTCCGCCGAGGCGATACGCGACTACGTCTACCTGCCCGCCGAGCGCCTGCTCAACCCATACAACTTTCAACTCTCCTTCGGCGTGCAGCGCGAACTCTTCAACGACTGGACGTTGACGGCCGACGTTATACACTCGCGCACGCTCAAGCAGCAGCGCGTCAACGACCTCAACGCGCCCGCGCCGTTCATACGCACCGCGCCCGGACAGACGCGCACCGCCGCGGCGGCCGACGCCGCTCGCCCCTTCGGCACCGTCTACAACGGCGTCGGCGTGCGCAAGGTCGCGGTCATCGAGAACACTGCGTCGAGCAGCTACGACTCGTTCGACGTGGGGCTGCTCAAGCGTCTCACGCGCCGCGCGCAGTTCGAGGCGCACTACGTCCTATCCTCTTCGCTCACGGACGCGATGTTCTTCGGCGAGGCCGACACGGGCATCCCGAACCAGTTCGGCGTGAGCGAAGCGGGCGAACGCGCCGCGAGCGATTTTCACCAGCGCCACCGCCTCGTCGCGCACGGCCTCTTGGCGCTCCCCTTCCGTCTACAACTCTCGGGCGTCGCGACCGTCGCCTCGGGCCTACCCGTCAACCCTCTGACGGGACTCGACGACAACGGCGACGGCTACAAGTCAGACCGCCCTGTCGGCTTCGCGCGCAACTCTTTTCGGACGCCCGCGCAGGTTAGCTTCGACACGTCTCTGGCGCGACGCTTCGCGCTCCGCGAAGGCGTCTCGATTGAGTTGCGCGGCGAGGTCTTCAACATCTTCAATCGCTCGAACTTCATCAAGCTCAACAACGTTTACGGCAACGCCTCCGTGCCCGACTCGAAGTTCCTCACGCCGCTCGCTGGCGTGCAGAACTCAGACCCCGGCCGCCAGTTCCAGTTCGCCGCGCGGCTGGTCTTCTAAGCGTCAACGCGGTCGGCGTGCTATACTCCCGCGGTCAGCAAACAACAGTAGATAGCAACAGAGGGGGCAATCATTTCGATGGAAGCCGAGAGGTTGGATCACTACCGACAAATTCTGCTCGAACAACTGCGCCAGCACACTGAGCTTGCGCGCGGCAACCAGTCGGACGCGCTCGAAATGGCCGCGGCCGACGACGGCGTCAAGGACGTTGCAGACCAGTCGGTCAAGGACGTGAATCAGGAGATTGAGTACCGCCTGAGCGAGCGCGAGTCGCAGCTAATCGCGGACATCGACCAAGCGCTTCTGCGCATAGACGAGGGCTCCTACGGCGTCTGCGCACGCTGCGGCAAAGATATCCCCGAGCGACGCCTCGACGCACTCCCCACCGCGCGCTACGACGCTGAATGCCAGTCGCTCATAGAGCAGAGCCAGGGCGAAGACGAGCACGCGACGCTCTAAAAGAGCAGTTCAAAGTTAAAAAGTTCAAAGTTCCAAGTTAGAGGCTGCGTGCCCTCTAACTTGGAACTTTGAACTTTTTAACTTTGAGCTACGCCTTCGGGTGTGCCCTGTCGTAGACCTCTATCAGTTTTTCCATCGAGACGTGCGTGTAGATTTGCGTGGTCGAGAGGCGCGCGTGGCCGAGTAGCTCCTGTATGTCGCGCAGGTCCGCGCCGCTGTCGAGCAGGTGCGTGGCGAAGGAGTGGCGGAGCGCGTGCGGGCTTATGTCGCTGTGTATGCCCGCGCAGATTTTGATGTACTTGTCCACCATGCGGCCGACCGAGCGCGTGGTGATGCGCGTGCCCTGATAGTTTAGGAAGACGGCCGACGCGTCGCGCTCCGCTACGGGCGCGTTGTTCAGGAACGTGAGGCGCACCTCGGTCAAATACCTCATCAGCGCGTGCAGCGCGGGCTCGCCGAAAGGCACTATGCGCTCCTTGCGCCGCTTGCCCTTGACGCGAATCATACGCCCCCGGAAGTCAACGTCCTTCAAGTCCAGCTTGACCAACTCCGAGACGCGCACGCCCGTGCCGTAGAGCATCTCTAATATCGCGCGGTCGCGCTTGCCGAGGTCGGTCGCAGCGTCGGGCGTCTCGATGAAGCGCACGGCGTCTTCCACTGAGAGGTGTGTCGGCAGCTTCTTCTCAAGCCTCGGCGTCGAGACGAGCTTCGCCGGGTTGGCCTCGACGACGCCCTCGCGCATGAGGAACTGGAAGAAGGTTCTGAGCGCGGCGAGCTTCCGCGCGATGGAGGTCTTCTTCTTCTGCTCGGAATGCAGCTCCGACATCCACTCGCGTATCGTTATGTGGTCTATGTCGCGCACGTCCAGCGCGCGCCGCTCACCCGTGCGCGAATCGGCGGGCGCGAGATGTTCGAGGAACTGGCTCAGGTCGATGGCGTAGTTCCTGAGCGTGTGCTCGCTGACGTTGCGCTCGTAGCGAAGGTGTTCGAGGAACTGTGCTAGTAGCTGCTCCATGTGTGTGAATGGTAAATGGTAAATGTTGAATGGTAAATAGAATTCTTCGCGCGAGCCATGCGCCGACGCCCGCGACGGGCTGAAACGTACGTCTCCGTATATTTTTGTTGACGAGAGCGGCCGACCGCGTATATCATCCGCGCCTCCTCCGAAATTGCTTCCCCTCTTAAAGCCCCGTCCGAAAGTCCCTGTAGTCGTCCCCGCAGGTCTCCCTTCTCCCGACATCCCGACGCCCCGAAGCACTGAGCCTCCTCGCAAAAGGTCTGTGCTTGTCTTGCCCTTCCCCTCCCGACGACCCCTATGTACGTCATCACTCCCGATGACCTCATTCACGCCTATTCAAAGGGGAGGATACGAGCATGAGAAGTCTGAAGACCTCGATCATCGGTGTGTTCGTGCTGCTGTTTCTGGCCGCGGCCGTCACGAGCCGCGTCGCCGTAAGTCAGAAGAACAAGCCGCCGACCGGCCAGGCCAACGTCGCCGCGAGCGACGAGGAAGACCTCGCGAAGTGCCCGATAGATGTGGAAGTCCCGCCCTGCGATCCTTTCTGCATCGCGCCCGCGTTGGAGGAAGCGCCGACGGGCTTCGACGACGGGACTAACGGGCTCGTCAAGCAGCCGCAGCACGACAAGGATCGCGCGACCTTCGAGGTTCGCGATTTCATCAAGGACGGCCTCGGCCCCGTCTACAACGCGCAGTCCTGCGCAGAGTGTCACCAGAATCCGATATCCGGCTCGGTCAGTCAGATTAACGAGCTTCGCGCGGGACACCTCGACGACTTCGGCAACTTCGTTGACGCGCCCGGCGGCTCGCTCATCAACGACCGCGCCATCGACCCGAAG
>JBJMGR010000300.1:0-7387 GCA_045807805.1 Pyrinomonadaceae bacterium
GGCGGGCGGCGGCGAGCCCGTGCGGAAGGTCGCGGGGAGGAGGCTGTACTGGTCGCCCAAGTCCGCCGGTAGGACTGAGAAGGCGATGGTGTTCGCCGCGCCGCCGTTGAGCATCGAGGCGCGGTCGAGCGCGTAGACGCGCACGCCCTCGAACGCCTCGGTCGCGGTGGTCAGGCCGGAGAACAAGTTCACCGACAGATAGTATGCGTCGGGCCAGAGGCCGAACTTGGGATAGTCGCCGACGAAGCCCGTGTGCGCCGGGTCAACCTGCACGGCGTAGAGCCAGTAGCCGCCCGTCACGGGGTCGGAGGTCTTGGAGACGCCGATGCACTGGTAGAAGGGGCCCGCGCCGGGGAAGGCCGAGAAGGCGAAGTCGCTGATTATCCAGCGGTCGGCGATGTGGTCGTAGAAGACCACGCCATCGCCGTCGTTGAGGTTAGCGCCGCAGGGCGTGGCCGTGCCCATCGCGGAGAAGAAGGAGTTGTACGTGACGGGGCCGGCGAGGACGTTGCCCGCCTTGTCGTGGACGCGTATGGAGGAGTTGACCGACTGGACGTAGTGGTTCGGGCCAACGTCGCCGTCGGTGTCGGGCGGCAGACAGCCGTTGCAACCGAGGTTCGAGTTCATGCCCGCGAAGGTGCTCGTCGGGCTCGGCATGTCGGAGGAGACGATGTCCTGCCGCCCGAGCGTGCGGGGCGCGGCGGACGCGCGACGCGTCGAACGGGACGCGGGCGCGGCCTTCGCCGTCCTGGAAGACTTCCGTGCGGGCTTCGGGCCGCGGTCGGAGTCGCGGTCGAGTTCGGCACCCCGGAATGCGCCGCGCGGCGCGCGCATGCCCCGGACACCTTCGCCCGGCAGGTGGCGCGTCAGGCGCACCTCGTCGTTCTCTTCCCTCGCGGGAATGTAAGGCAGGTTGCGGAGGTCTTCGTCCTGAGAGACGGGGCCGACCATCTGAACAACGTCGGGCACAGGCAACGGCCTTCTCTGGCCGTCCTGTTGTTGTGCGCTGCCCCTCGGCAACAGGAGCATGGCGGGGGCGAGCAGCGCGAGCATGGCGACTAGAGTCCACCTTGCGCGCTTTCCGAAGTTCCGCGACAGTCTACTACTCATTACGTTTCCTCCACCGCGCGACACGCGCGCGGCCAGTGAGATTATGAGTTTCCCGAACGCCACGGACTTGGCTCTACGTCGAACTCATAACAGCCGAGACTGGGGGAATCTCCTCGCTCTTCAGATATGGGAATAGAGCGCTCCGCCGCGGCGGGTTTTGAGAGCAGCTCGACCCCCGCGGCGGACTATCCGTCGCTCTACTTTCTGAGCGCGAAGAGAATCTTCGACCGAGATTGCCTAACGCTAAACCCGGATGTATTCTCTAACCCTTGATGTGCCGCTTGATATACCGCTTGATATTTGGAGTGAACGACCGTGCAGCAGAACAGCTTTAGCTACAGCCTATGCGTCGTCTCTCTGTCCCTGCTGGCTCTCTGGCAGAACGGCTCTTGCGAAGGCGGGAAAAAACAGACCATGTCTCAGCAACAGAACCGGGTGGCTAACGGAGTCTGGGGCGGCCCCAACGTCCACATAGAAGTCACGGAAGGCGGCGCGCAGATACGATTTGCCTGCGCCCACGGTAGCATCGAAGGCCCCGTCACGCTAGACTCAGAGGGGCGCTTCAACGCCAAAGGAACGTTCACGTCGGAAGGGATGGGGCCGCGCAACGAGGACAATCCGCCGCCGAGCGGGCCCGCGGTCTACACCGGCGTGGTTCAAGACAAGAAGATGACGCTGACCGTCACCGTCGAGGCCGACAACAACGCGCGCGGCACATACGAGCTGACTCGGGGCCAGAACGGCAGCGTGCGCAGGTGCCACTGACAAGCGGCACGCGCCTCTAGAGTCGGCCTCACCGCGAGAGCCTTTCAAGAACTCAAACCAACAGCTTCAAACTTTTCATGCGGCCGTGCCGCGCGTGAGTGACTTAAACACTCACGCGCGGCACGACCGCTTTCAGGGTTCGCGGCCCGTCGCCTCCCTTACGGGGGGCAGGAGCCGGAGCCGACGTTGATGGTCAGGCCGCGCGAGACGCTGCCCGCGCCGCTCCCGGCCGTAATCAGTCCGACCTGCTTCGCGGCGACCGTCGAGGTCGTGACGTTGAAGGCGGGGCTCACCGTCTGGCCCGCAGGGATGAAGACGGACGCGGGGACGCTCGCGCCCGAGACGTTGCTCGACAGAGGGACGGTCACGCCACCGGGGCCGGCCGGGCCTGTCAGGTAGACGTTACCCGTCGTGTTCTCGCAACCACCCGTCAAGACCTGTTTGACGAGCAGCACCTTCTGCAAGACGGCGTCCTTGACGGTCGTCGCCGAACTCGCCGTGTTGTTCGAGGCTACGGGGTCGCCCTCGTTGCCTGTGACCGAGGCCGTGTTGGTGATAACGCCCGAGGCCGTGGCCGTCGCGGTCAACGTCACGGTCGCCGTCGCGCCCGTGGCGAGCGAGCCGATGTTCGCCGTCAACGTTCCCGTAGAGCCGACGGGCGGCGTGACGAGGCTCCCCTGCGAAGTCGCCGCCGAGACGAAGGTCATCGAAGCGGGCAGCGTGTCCGTGAGCACGACGCCGGTCGCGCCGAGCACGGTCGAGTTGTTCTTGACGACCAGCGTGTAGGTCGTCGTCTGCCCGACGAAGACGGGGTCGGGCGCGTTGGTCATCTGCACGGACAGGTCTACCTGCTTGACGGCGGCCAAGCCGTTGTACGACGCGCTCGCCGGGTCGTAGTTCGGCGAGGTGACGGTCGCGGTGTTGTCCAGAACTCCATCTTCCCTCGGCTTGACCGTTATCTGCACCGTGGCGGATGAGCCGGAGCCGAGTGGGCCGAGGTTGCAAGTCACCGTGCGCGTCGCCGAGGCGTACGCGCATGTGCCCTGCGAACTGCTTGCAGCCGTGAATGTCACCTGCGCCGGCAGTACGTCGGTCAACACGGGGTCGGTGGCCGAGCCGGGGCCGCTGTTGGTGACGGTGATGTTGTAGTTGAAGTTCAGCCCGACGGGCGCGGGGTTGCGCGAGGCCGTCATCGAAATCCCGAAGCTGGCAGGGGAGACTGTGAGCGGGCCTGAGCCGTTGCTCGCGAGGTAGCCGCTGTCGCCAGCGAAGCTCGCGCCGACGCCGGTCGGGTAGTTGCCCGCGTTGATGCCTGTGAGCGAGACGCCAGAGAGCGTCGCCACGCCCGAGGCGTCCGTCACGGCGCTTCCGGCGCTGTTGCCGTTGACCGTGAAGGCAATCGTCTTGCCCGCGAGCGGGAAGCCGCCTTCGGTCAGAGTCGCCGTCAGAGTCGCCGTGCCGCCATATGTGCCGCTGCCCGAGACATTGCTGATCGCGGTCGCGAGAGGCTGCACGGGGCCGAGCGGAAGCGGCCAAGCGTATGCGCCGCGCCCGCGTGTGAAGAGCGCGAGCGTCGTCGAGCCGCGATCCGTCGCCATGTCCCAGATCATCACGTTCGGCAGCCCCGCGTTGAAGCGATACCAGACGGGCGAAGCTACTCTAACGTCGTCCGTGTAGTAGAGGCCGAAGTCCGTGCCCGCGAAGACCTGCTGCGCGAAGTTCGGGTTGACGATGATCGAGTCAACAGGGATGTTCGGAAGGTTGCCCGACTTGTCATCCCATGTGAACGAGCCGCAGTTGGCATTGCACGTCACACGGTAGACGTGGCCGGGAGTCGTCGGCGTGTTCTGGTCGAAGCCGCCGACGGCCGCGTACGCGATGGGCGCGGTCGTCGTCTTGGGGTCGAAGGCCACGTCGAGGATGGGGCGGTTCGGGAGCACCGCGTTCGCGCCCGTCACGTTAACCCAAGTGGAGGTGAACGAGCCGCCGCCCATGCCGAAGCCTATCTGGACGTTGCCGTCGTTGGTGCCGACGGCGACCGTGTTCTGCGACGAAGGCTCGAAGGCGAGCTGGTTGATGTAGGAGCGGTTGCCGAGCGAAGCCTTCGTCAGGTTCGCGGGGCTGTTGACGTACCAGGTGTTCGTCCCCGTAGCGCCGCTGACCGTCTCCCAGACGCGGACGGTGCCCGCGATAAGGTGGCCGCAGCCCGTGGTCGCGCCCGCCGCGCCGCAGTCGTTGGCCGGGTTACTCACGTCGCCGTGGAATAGCTCGAAGGGAAGGACGAAGGACTGCTGGTCGCCCGTCCACGCGCCGCGGCGGCTCGACCAGGTCGCGCCGGGGCTTGTGCAGTTGGCCGTGCAGCGGCTCAGGCCGCCCGAGTTGTTGCCGAGCCAGTAGCGCAGGCTCGTGCCCGTGCCGACGGGGTCTATGCGGGCGAAGAAGCCGTCGCCGCCCGTGCCCATCTGCCACTGCGTGGGGCCGGGGGTGCTCGTGAAGAGTGCCGTGCTCGGGCCGTTGTCCTGCGCGCCGCCGGCGGCCGAAGGCGTGGGCGAGGTGGCGAAGTTGCCGCTGATGTCGCCCGAGTAGAACTCGATGGTGCTCAGGCCCGTGTCCATGTTGACCCACGTCGGACGAAGGACGCCGGAGACCGCCGCGTCGGCGTTCGAGGTGGAGAAGATGCCGCCGTCGCTGCCTTCGAGCAGGATGCTCGAAGAGCCGGGGACGAAGGCGAGCGCGTGATGGTCAACGTGTACGACGTGGTTCGCAACGCTGTTGCCGTTGTAGCCGCACGTTGTGTTGTAGAAGGACGTGCCGGTGCGCGAGACGAGCCAGGTGTCGTAGGTGTCCAGAAAGAGGCGGTCGGGGTTGTTCGGGTCAACCGCCATGCCCTGGTCGTACCAGTTCTGCGGGTAGTCGCCGGGGTTGCCGGAGGTGTTCGTGCCGAGGCAGTTGCGGAGCGAGCCGCCCGCGGAGCCCGCGAGGAACGTCCACGTCGCGCCGCCGTCGATGCTCGACCAGACGCCGAGCTGGCAGCCCGCGGCCGTGCCGCATCCGGCGTTGGCGTTGGGGATGATGGAGCCGACCTGCGCGTAGATGTAGTTCGGGTTCGAGGGGGCGATGGCGATGTCCATGCGGCCGAGCTGATTGCCCGTGTTGATGTTGCCGCCGTAGGGCGTGCCCGTGCCCGCGTTCATCGGGTTGGCCGTCGCGTAGGGGCTGCCCGTGACGGTCGTGCCGAAGACGAAGCCGTTCGCGTTCGTGCTTATCAAAGAGAAGTCGGTCGGGCAGCCGCTCGCGGGCATCGTGCCCTTGTAGAGGCCGTTCGCGCCGTTCTGGTCGAGGTTGTACTGGACGGGCGTGGCGAAGCCGCGCGTGCCGACGGCCGCGAGTATGCGCGTCGTGCCGCCGATGTTTGTAAGCTCAAGGCCGGTGATGTCCTGACGCTGCGTGTTGAAGGCGTTCGTCAGACAGGGGCCAGTCCAGTTCGTGCCGCCGTCGTTGGAGACGTAGAGGCCGAGCTTCGTGCCCGCCACGACCTTGCTGCTGTCGTTCGGGTCAACGCGCACCTTGCCGACCGCGTTGTACTGCGGGAACTGACCGGCGGGCTGGGGGAGCGCCGCGCCGAAGACGTTCGCGCCCAGGACAGTCCACGTCGCGCCAGCGTCCGTGGACTTGAGGATGCCCTGGCTGCCCATCGAGAAGGAGCCGAAGTTGAGGTCGCCCGTTCCGGCGTAGACAGTGTTGTGGTTCGTCGGGTCTATCGAGACGGTATCGACGCTTATGGTCGAGATGAGCGCGTCGTCGGTCGTGGGGCTCCAAGTCGTCGTGGAGCTACAGCAGTTGGTCGTCTTCCAGACGCCGCCGCCGACGGTCGCAATGTATGCGACGACGGAGCCTGTGGTCGTCGTGGTCGGGTCAATGGCGATGGAGTTGACGCGGCCCGCAGTCGTGCCGTAGTCGAAGCAGCCCGAGCAGCCCGTCATCTTCTCGGGTTGAGGGCCGAGGGACGTGAAGGTGCTCGTGCTCAGAGTGAGCGGGCTCAACGAGAGCCTGTCGCTGATGCTGCTGCGCATGCCGGGGGCGGGAACCGCGCGCTCGACGAGCCTGTCCTGCTTCATCGCTTCGCGCACCCACTCGGGGTCGAAGTTGCCGGTCGGGTAGGTGATGCGCGCGGCCCAGTATGCCTCCTGTTCGAGCAGCGCCTCGTAGCGGTCGCCCTCGGGCTCCGCGCCTTCCCTCTTCTCGCGCTCGGCCGACTCGCGGCGCGTGGCCTTCTCACTCTTCTCGCGCTTCGCGGGCTCGCGGCGCGTGGCCTTCGCCGACGCGACCGACTTCGCGGAAGCGGCGCGCGACTTCCTCTTATTCTTCGCGAACGTAACAAGAGAAAAAGCCGTGGCGGCGATGAGTACCGTCACGGCTATTAAAGCTAGTAGCGCGGCCAGACGACCGCGCCTGGTAGTCAGCATCGTACGGGGGGATATGCCGGTACGCGGGGCTATGGACATTTGGGCTCCTTCGTCAACTCGGCGAATGCCGATGAATGTATGTCGCTTAGGTTGGGGCGCTCAACGGGGAAGGCTAGTCCCGCGCAGCCTCTCGTATTCGTCTGAAGTGAGGGTTTATCAATCCGGCTCGCGATGAAGGTAGGCTTCGACGATGCTGGAATCTTACGGCGGGGGAGAGGGCGGAGCGGGAGTGACTTAACACTCCCGCTCCGCCGCCCGCTCAAAGGGCCGCAAGCCCTACCGCCCCATTACGGGGGGCAGGAGCCGGAGCCGACGTTGATGGTCAGGCCGCGCGAGACGCTGCCCGCGCCGCTGCCCGCGATGACCAGGCCCACCTGCTTAGTAGCAACAGGCGAGGTCGTCACGTTGAAGGCGGGGCTCACCGTCTGACCCGCAGGGATGAAGACGGACGCGGGCACAGTCACACCCGCGAGGCCGCTCGTGGAGAGCGGCACGGTCACGCCACCGGGGCCGGCAGGGCCGGTCAGGTAGACGTTACCCGTCGTGTTCTCGCAGCCGCCCGTCAAGACCTGCTTCGCCAGCAGCACCTTCAGCAAGGCCGCCGCGTTGACGGTCGTGCTCGCGCTGGCGGTGTTGTTGGCCGGAGTGCTCTCGTTCTCGGTGCTGGTCGCCGAGGCCGAGTTGACCACGACGCCCGCCGAGGTGGACGAGACCGTGATGGTCACGGTCGCCATAGCATTCGACGCTATCGACCCGAGGTTCGCCGTCACCGTGCCGTTGGAACCAACCGGCGGAGTGACGAGAGAGCCCTGCGAAGTGGTCGCTGAGACGAAGTTCATCGAGGCGGGCAGCACGTCCGTGAGCGTGACGCCCGTCGCGCCGAACGGCGTGCCGACGTTCTTCACCGTGATCGTGTAGGTCACGTTCTGACCGGCGAAGATTGGATTGGGCGAGGCCGACTTCTGAACGGCGAGGTCAACGAACTTGACCGCGGACAGGCCGTTGACGGACGCGCTGTTGTTACCCGTCGCCGGGTCCCACTGCGA
>JBJMGR010000301.1:0-18605 GCA_045807805.1 Pyrinomonadaceae bacterium
CGCCTCGGCACAGGCGAGGCGTAGAGCGCAGCGCGCGCAGCGCGCCGTCGGCTGGGACTCGGCACCCGCCATACTCGCGCGCATCCGCCCGCCGAAGTTCCCCGCGCGCGACTTTCCCATCACGAACTACGGAGCGCGCGCGGGCGGCAACTTCGACAACACCGCGGCGATAAGCAAAGCCATCGAGGCTTGCGGCAAGGCCGGTGGCGGGCGCGTCGTGGTGCCGGCGGGCGTGTTCCTCACCGGCGCGATTCGTCTGAAGAGCAACGTCAACCTACACGTCTCCGAGGGAGCGACGCTCAAGTTCAGCACCGACCCCGCGAAGTACCTCCCGGTGGTCTACACGCGTTGGGAGGGGACTGAGCTGATGAACTACTCACCCTTCATCTACGCCCTCGACCAGCAGAACATCGCGATTACAGGCAAGGGCACGCTCGACGGCTCGGCGTCCGACGAGAACTGGTGGGCGTGGGCCCGGCGGCGCGGCTCAAGCCCCGCGCCCGCGGCCGAAGACATACGCCGCCTGCGCGAGATGGGGAATAGCGGCGTGCCCGTTAGTCAAAGAGTATTCGGCGCGGGGCATTACCTGCGCCCGCCCTTCATAGAGCCTTACCGCTGCCGCAACGTCCTCATCGAAGGCGTGCGCGTAATCAACTCGCCGTTCTGGGAGATCCACCCGACGCTCTCGCGGAACGTCACGGTGCGGGGCGTCCAAATCTACAGCCACGGCCCGAACAACGACGGGTGCGACCCCGAGTCCTCGAAGGACGTGCTCATAGAGGACTGCACTTTCGACACGGGCGACGACTGCATCGCGATCAAGTCGGGGCGCGACGACGATGGCCGCCGCGTCGGCGTCGCGTCGGAGAACATAGTCGTGCGTAACTGCACGATGAAGGACGGGCACGGCGGCGTCGTCATAGGGAGCGAGATTTCGGGCGACTGCCGCAACGTCTTCGTAGAGGACTGTAAGATGGACAGCCCGAACCTCGACCGCGCGCTGCGCTTCAAGTCGAACGCGATACGCGGCGGCACGATTGAGAACGTCTTCATGCGACGCGTCGAGGTGGGGCGCGTCGCGGAGGCCGTGCTGACCATCGACCTCCTTTACGACACGGGCGCGCGTGGGCCTTACAAGCCCGTCGTCCGCAACGTCTCTTTGGAGAACGTGACGAGCACGTCGAGCCCGCGCGTGATGTGGGTGGTCGGCTTCCCCGGCGTCGTGATAGACGACATAAGTTTTAAGAACTGCACCTTCCGAGGCGTCGAGGCGTCCGAGGTCTTGAACAACGCGGGCTCCTTCAGCTTCGAGAACGTCACCATCGAGCCTGCCAAGAAGGGGCGCAGCCTCAACTCGCCGCAGGCGTCGCAGTAAAGGATGAAGGCGGAAGGACGAGGGGCGAACGAAGCGCCGTGAGGCGTCGCCGTCATGCCCACCCTCCCACCGGCACGTTCAATTCTTGAGAGTGGCTACCGCGATGAAAAGTTTGAGTTTGACGGGCGCGGCTCTCGTGCTCGTCCTTATCTTCAGCGGCGCGTGTGTGGCGAAGGGCGCGCCGGTGGAGCTGACGGTCGCGGCCGACGGCAGCGCGAAGTACAGGACGGTGCAGGAGGCCGTGATGGCCGTCCCCTCCGGCACGGCCGAGAGCCCCGTCGTGATACGCGTCAGGCCGGGCGTCTACAAGGAGCTAGTGTACGTCCAGCGCGAGAAGCGTTTCTTTCGACTGATAGGGGAGGACGCGTCGAAGACCGTCATCACCTTCGACCTGAACGCCAACCTTAAGGGCTTGGACGGCAAGCCCATCGGCACATTCCGCACGCCCACCGCGCAGATAGACGCCGACGACTTCGCGGCCGAGAACATCACCTTCGAGAACTCGGCGGGCCCCGTGGGGCAGGCGCTCGCCCTGCGCGTTGACGGCGACCGCGCGGCCTTCCGAAACTGCCGCTTCCTCGGCTGGCAGGACACGATTCTCCTCAACCGCGGGCGGCAGTACTTCGAGGGCTGCTACATAGAGGGGCACGTAGACTTCATCTTCGGCGCGGCGACGGCCTTCTTCGAGCGCTGCCACATACACGCGCTGAAGGACGGCTACCTGACGGCGGCCTCCACGCCCGACGACCAGCCCTTCGGCTTCGTCTTCTCACACTGCCGCGTCACGGGCGCTTCGCCCGAGGTCAAGACTTACCTCGGACGCCCCTGGCGCGCATACTCCGCCGTGATGTTCGTAGACACGGAGATGTCCGAGGTCGTGCGGCCCGAGGGCTGGCACAACTGGAACTTCCCCGAGCGCGAGAAGACTGTCCGCTACGCGGAGTATGGAAGCCGGGGACTCGGCGCGAACCCTGCGGCGCGCGTCGCGTGGGCGCGCAGGCTGACGAAAGCCGAAGCGAAGGCCGTCACGCCGCGGAAAGTTTTAGGCGGCGCGGACGGCTGGGACCCGACGAGTGTTAAGACGCGCGCGCCGTTAAGTCGAAGGGCGGAGCGACGAAGATGACGACGAGATACTTCCTACTCCTACTCTTACTCGGCGCGCTCGCGGCGCGCGCCCGCGCGAAAGAGCCCGTGACGATTTTTCTCGCCGGCGATTCGACGATGGCGAAGAAACTCCCGGAGAAGCGGCCCGAAACGGGCTGGGGCGAGGCACTGCCGAAGTTCTTCAAGGAAGGCGCGGTGAGAATCGAGAACCGCGCGCAGAACGGACGCAGCACGCGCACCTTCATCGAGCAGAATCTATGGCGGGGCATACTCGACGACCTCAAGAAGGGGGATTACGTCTTCATAGAGTTCGGGCACAACGACTCGGCGAAGGACAAGCCCGACCGCTACACCCCGCCCGAAGACTACCGCGCGAACCTCGCGCGCTTCGTACGCGAGGCGCGTGAGCGCGGCGCAATCCCCATCCTGCTGACGCCGGTCGTGCGCCGCCGCTTCGACAAGGACGGGCGCTTTCAGGAGTCGCACGGCGTCTACACGGGGCTGGTTCGAGAGGTCGCGGCCGAGTTAAAGGTACCGCTCATAGACATGTACGCGAAGAGCGAGAAGGCGCTTGTCCGCTACGGCCCCGTCGAGTCGAGAAAGCTCTTCCTGCAACTCAAGCCGGGCGAGAACCCGAACTACCCCGCGGGCGTCGAGGACAACACGCACTTCAACCCGTCCGGCGCGGAGCTTATGGCGCGGCTCGCCGTCGAAGGCATACGCGAGCAGAAGCTCGGCCTCGCGAAGTACCTGTTGAAGTCGCGCGCGGTGAAAACGGGGAAGTGATTCGCGCGCGTTTGACACTTAACTCAAGGAGGGAGAAATGATCTTTAGACGCGCGGCGACACTCACGCTCGCCGCATTAGAGGCGGGACGGCGACCAACTCTTAATCACCGTCAAGGGGAAGAAGAACGTCGCCCGACTCTTCTCGGGGCGGCCCGCCGAAGTCAGGTTCGAGACGCAACTGCCCGGCGAGCCGCCGACCACGCAGTCCGTCCCCGTCACGTACGAGAATTGAAGAAAGGCCGCCGCAGGCGCGGGGACACAGAGTCTTATATTCGGAATTTCGGATTTGAAATTTCCAATCCCTAACCTCTGTGTCCCCGCGCCTGCGGCGGCTAACTTCCCGCCGCCTCACTCGAACCTGAACCAGTCGAAGTCTGCGTAGCCGTACTCGCGCGTGGTTCCGGCGCGCGTCGCGAAGAGGCCGAGCTTCGCGCCTATCCAGCGCCCCGGTCGCGCCTTGAAGGGCTCGCCCAAGGGCGCGAACGTCTTGCCGTCGGCGCTGTAGCTGAAGTCGCACACGGCGTCGCCCGACACCCTCACGCGCAGGTAGAGTGTGCCGCCTTTGAACGGGACGGCGGGGCTCTCCCTTTCGACGCCCTGCTTGTCCGCGTCCTTGCAGACGGTCTGCGAGACGACGAGCCCGCCCGAAGTGTTCCTGACGGAGGCGTACGCGTAGTCCGCGCCCATGACGACGAGCCCGGCCTTCTCGCCCTCCGTTCGCGGCGTGAAGGCGAGCTTGGTCGTCGCCGTAAACTCGCGCGCGGGGAACTTCTGCAAGAGCAGGTTGGGCACGTCCCAGAGGTTTCTGTGGCCTTCGGGCAGCGGCGTGTTGAAGAGGCGCAGGAAGCCGAGCGGCCCCGAGGGGAAGGCCCAGGAGGGCTGCGGGTTTGCGTGCCATTGCCACTGAAGGCCGAGGCCCGCCGCGTCGAACTCGTCGGAGTCGGGCGGCGTCGTGACGGGCCAAGTCCTGCCGACGTTCGGCTTCTTATATGTCAACACGGGCTCGCCCGTTCCGTCGCCGTCGGGGTCTGCGCCCATCACCGGCCAGCCGTCCGCCCAACGCATCGGCTGTAGGTGTACGACGCGCCCGTACGGCCCCAAGTCCTGAAAGTGCAGGAACCAGGACTCGCCCGTCTGAGTCTCGACCCAAGCGCCTTGATGCGGCCCGTTGATGTTCGTCTTCCCCTGAGCGAGCACGACTCTGCGCTCGTACGGGCCGTAGACGCTCTTCGAGCGCAGCGCGAGTTGCCAGCCCGTCTCGACGCCGCCCGCGGGCGCGAAGATGTAGTAGTAGCTGCCCCTCTTGTAGAACTTCGGGCCTTCGACCGTGGGGTCTTTGTCGTGGCCGTCGAAGACGAGCACGCCGTCGTCTAAGAGGCGCGTGCCGTCGGGGCTCATGCGGCTCACTATGAGGACGCTCTTGACGCCCGAGCGGCTGGCGGCCATCGCGGTCACGAGGTAGGCGCGGCCGTCGTCGTCCCAGAGCGGGCAAGGGTCAATCCAGCCCTTCGCCTCCTTAATCAGTAGCGGCTCAGACCAGGGCCCGGCCGCCGCCTTCGCCTTCGTCACGTAGATGCCGCGGTCGGGGTCGGGGTAGAAGATGTAGAACTCGCCTTCGTGGTAACGGATTGAAGGAGCCCAGACCCCGCCGCCGTGCTGCGGCCTGTCGAAGACCTCGTAGGGCGGCTGACGCCTGAAGACGTAGCCGACGGTCGTCCAGTTGACGAGGTCTTTCGATTGAAGGATGGGGAGCCCCGGCGCGGAGTTGAAGCTCGACGCAGTCATGTAGAAGTCGTCGCCCACGCGCACGGCGTCCGGGTCGGAGAAGTCCGCGTGGATGATCGGATTCCTGTATGTGCCGTCGCCGCGGTCGGCGACCCAGACCTTGGAGACGTTGCCTGCCGCCCGAGTCTGTGCGTGCGTCACGACGCTGACGAGCGCGAGCGTCAGGAGCGCGGCATGGATGACGAAGCTTCTGTGTCTCATCTTAAATTGCGTGTCGCTCGGGATTCATTAACCACGGAGACACAGAGACACAGCTAAAGCAGATTTAGCTGTGTCTCTGTGTCTCCGTGGTTAATGAATCCCTCGCTTGTTCAGCGCCCCATCCAGCCGCCGTCCACGACGAGGACGTGCCCGTGTACGTAGTCGCTCGCTGGCGAAGAGAGGAAGACGGCCGCGCCCGCGAGGTCTTCGGCCTCGCCCCAACGGCCCGCGGGTATGCGTTCGAGTATTTGGCGGCTGCGCGTCTCGTCGCGTTGCAGCGCGGCGGTGTTGTCCGTCCGCATGTAGCCGGGCGCGACGGCGTTCACGTTCACGCCCTTCGACGCCCACTCGTTCGCGAGCGCCTTCGTCAACTGCGTCACGCCGCCCTTCGACGCGGCGTATGCGGGCACCGTCACGCCGCCCTGAAAAGAGAGGAGCGAGGCGATGTTGACTATCTTGCCCGAGCCGCGCGCGAGCATGTGGCGGCCCGCGAGCTGCGACAGGCGAAAGACCGACGACAGGTTAACCTCGATTACCGAGGCCCAGTCTTCTTCTGAATATTCCGCGGCGGGCGCGCGCCGTATCGTCCCCGCGTTGTTGACGAGAATGTCGAGACGGCCGAACTCTTCCAGCACGCGCCCGACGAGCCCGCGCGGCGTCTCTTTATCCGAAAGGTCGCCGAGCACGCCGAGTGCCCGTCGGCCCGCGCGCCCGACCAGAGCGCAGGTCGCGTCGGGCGCGCGCGAGTTGCCGTGGCACGCCACGTCCGCGCCCGCCTCCGCGAGCGCGACCGCGATGGCCGCGCCGAGCCCCGCCGACGCGCCCGTCACGAGCGCCACCCTGCCGTCGAGTCTGAACTTATCGAGAATCATCTTTAAGGCGTTCAGCCTTCCGTCAGTCCTTCACCGATTCGAGGCCGGAGCCCCCGGCGGCGAACTCGGGCTGGACGTTGACGACGCCGTACTTGCGGTCTTCGCCCTCGCGTATGGCCGCCATCATCCACATGAAGTTTATCTGGCCGCCGGGCGCGGCGACGTTCGGGTGGTAGCCCTTCGGCATCAGCACCACGTCGCCCTCGCGCACGACCTGCACCAGCTCAGGGTTCGACGGGTCTGTGTAGACGAACTGGACGCCGAAAGAGGGCTCGGGCATGTCTATGTAGAGGTACGCCTCTTCGAGCATCGAAGAGTGCTCGTGCGGCGGCCACGAAGTCCAGTTGCCGGGGCGCGAGAAGGTGACGCCGGTCATGATGCGCCCCGCCTGAACGTTGCTACCGATGAGCACGTTCATGTCGCGCTCGTTCGGCGGCGCGCCCGCGATGATGTGGAGCTTCGGGTTCTCTCGCACGTCGGCGTAGCGCACGAACTGCACGGGGTAGCGCCCCTCGACCGGCGCGGACAACTCCGCGAGGTCGCAGCCTTCGCCGCCCGCGCTGACTTCGACGCGCGAGTCGCGCGGAACGTACAGCGCGTCGTACCGCGTGAGGCTGAACGTCTCGCCGCCCGTCGAGATTTCGGCCGAGCCCTTCAGGCACACGAGCCCCGTCTCGTGGTCGCCGTTCTCGAACGTCAGGGCGTCGTCGCCCGCGTCGAGCGTGACACGCCCGTAGTGCAGTAAGCGCGCGGCCGTTCCCCCCGGCGCGACCGCAGTGCGTCGCCCCTTGCCCTTATGCGTCGCAGGGACGTAACAGGTCTCCTTCGTAATCTCGTTCTGCTTCATTTCTGCCTGCATGATAAAACCCCCGTTACCGACATTCTTAAACCCCTAGGCCCGACGTGATGAAGCCTTCGACGGCGACTTCGAGCGCCCCGCCGAGGCCCGCGCCCGAAGCCTCGCCCGGCTCGACCGACCAGCCGTTGAGCCTCCCTGCCATGCTCTGCGCCACCGCGCCCCGCAGAGGCTCGCTCATGAACTTCCACCCGTAGACGAGGCGGCCGCTGACGATGACGCGCGGCACGCCGAGCCCAGTTATGACGTTCGCGATGCCGATGCCGAGGTACTCGCCGACGCGCTCCAGAGTCCTCCGCGCCCGCAGCTCGCCGCCTTCGGCCCTCGCCACTATCTCGACGAAGCGCGGCGCGGCCTGCCCGCTCAACTGCACGCGGTCGCCCGCGTAGAGCGAGGACGCGGAAGAGGCCGACGCGTACCGCTCCCAACAGCCGCGGTTGCCACAGACGCAGGGCTTGCCCCCCGCGACGATGGTCATGTGACCGAACTCGCCCGCGTGGCCCGCGCCGAGGCCGCCGCCCCTGTAGACCTCGCCGCCGAGCACTAGCCCAAGCCCTATCCCCGTGCCCGACCTCACGACGACGAAGTCTTCGAGCCGCCCGGAGTCGGCGCGGCCGAGGCGCAGGTGCGCCTCGTAGAGCGCCGCCGCCGTGGCGTCGTTTTCGACGGCGACCGGCACGGTCCCCTCCGCCCCACACTCGGCACCGTCCTCGCCGAAGCATAGCGCCCCCGCGAGGTCAACGTCGTCCCAACCGAGGTGCGGCGCGTAGACGACCCTGCGGCGGGTCGCGTCGGTCGGGCCGGGGACGCTCACCCCGACCGCCCTCAGCTTGCGGCCGGGCGCGCTCACGCGGAGCCCTTCGACCACGGAGACGATGCGCCTCAGCGCGTCGCCCGGCTCCGAAGGCGTGTCAAACTCCTCTTCGGCCAGAACCTCACCGTTGATCGTCGCGAGGCCGACAGTCGAGTGACGCACGCCGACGTTTACGCCGGCGAAGTAGTCCTGCCCGTCGTCGAAAGAGAGCGCGACGGCCGGACGCCCGAGCGAGCGCGCGCCGTCGTGGCGTGCTGGCTGCTGTACGGCCTCCTCACGGACGACGCCCGCCGCGATGAGCGGCTTGAACGTGTCGGTGACGGTGCTGCGGTTGACGCCGAGTCGGCGCGCAAGCTCTGCGCGCGAGACGGGCTGCGCCGCGCGCAGGAGTCGCAGGAGCATGACGCTCGCCCTCGCCGGGCCTGCCGCTTCCGGCGCATGCGTCGCCGCATGCGGACGCCGCGCCTCAACCTCTTCGGCGACTCCGACCGTCGCGAGCGAGTCTTTCGTCAAAGTCATTACTGAATCTTACCTCGTCGGGCGGTACGACTGCTCTACGCCTCAAGAACGTCGGGCAGTATCAGAGACCTGACGTTCGCGTGCAGGCGGAGCCAGAGGCCGGGATTCTCGTCGAGCTGTCGCGCGCGCTCCGACGGGTCGTCGGAGATATCCGTGTCGAGCACGCGACGGTAGCTCTCGCGCTTCGCGGGCGCGGTGCTCGCGTCCACGATGGACTGGACGACTCTTCTCGATTCGAGTATGGCGGCGGGGCCGAGCGTTAGTATGTGCGTCGCCGCGCGGCACTCCGCCTCGTCCTCGGGCGTGACGCGGCTCCCGCCGACCTTGAACTTGTTGATGTGGTGTTCGAGTATGCTCGAAGAGATCGGTATGACGCCCGCAAGGTCGCCCGCCTCCGCGCCCGAGCCGGGCTTGATGTAGGCGAGGTGCGAGGCCGAGCCCGCCTCGGGGCCGAGCCCGAGGAAGAAGATGTCTATGCCGCCGAGGGAGTCGAGCCTTTCGAGGTAGCGCTCCACGCCGCCTTCGAGGTCGTCCGTGTCGGTGCGCATCGGCGTGAAGCTCTTCACCTTCCCGAAGAACGCCTCGCCGAGCAGCCGCTCGAAGTCGCGCACGAAGCTCAGCCCGTTCTCCACGCGCATCGGCGCGAGCGCGTCCTGTGTGAAGACGTGCAGGCGCGCGAGCAGTTCGTCCTCGTCACTCGTGCGCGCGATCTCGGCGGCCCGTTTATACATCGCCTGCGCGCCGCGCCCGCCGAGCAGGATGATACTTAAGTCGCCCTCCTTCTCCGCGGCCGCGCGCCGAATCTCCTCCCACTGCGCCGCGCCCACGGCCTCTTCCGTAGGCAGCACCTCGTACTCTATGGGGCGCGCCTCCGCGCCGGCCGCCGCCGACTCGCCCGCGGTGCGGCCGAGCCAGACGTTTTCGCCCGCGGCGCGGCGCCTGTAATTATGCTGTTTGGGAGTTGACACGGTCTCTCCTCTTTAAGACTTTCAACGCCGCCGGTTTAAGCTTTGAAGGCCACACGGCTTAAAGAAGCGTATGCAGCCAGTCCGACCGAGTGGTTATACCACTTAAGCGTTTAGCAGAGGTTATTTACCACATTCGGCATGGTAAAGCAAGACGGTTCTCGGACAAACTAATAACTTCTCCGATTATTTTCGGCCAAACGTGAAAGAGTGGCTTGACAGGAATTAGTTAGTGGTGTTACACAGTACGCGCAGCCCGTTTAATTGGTATTACCTTCTTAGGGCGACAAATCAAACATTAGTGTGGACAGAAGCGCGGAGATAGAAGAGAAGACTGGCAGGCTGTCGGCCGTGTTGGCTGCGGAGGGGTTGGGCGGCGTGCTTTTGTGCGCGCAGCACAACTTTGCATGGCTTTCGGCGGGCGGGACGAACGGCGTGGACGCGAGCCGCGAGCAGGGCGCGTGCGCGCTTCTGGTGCGCGCCGACGGGCGGCGGTTCGTGCTCGCGAGCCGCATCGAGATGGGGCGCGTGCTGGAAGAGGAGCTTGCGGGCGCTGACTTCGAGCCGGTCGAATACGGATGGGAAGAGGAGAAGGCGCGGCCGACGTTTCTGGCCGACCTCGCCGCCTCGACGCTCGAAGGCGGCGGCGCGCTCGGCTCCGACCTGGCTGTAGGCGCGGGCGTGAAGACGATAGAGAGTGCCGTCGCGCGTTGCCGTTACAGTCTCACACGGCCCGAGCTTGAAAGGTTCCGGCGTTTGGGCCGCGACGCGGGAGATGTCTTGGGCGACTTCGCGAGGGGGCTCGAACCGGGCGAGACCGAGGCCGAGGTCGCGCGCCGCATGACGGACGCTCTGGCCGCGCGCGGGATTCGCTCCGTGGTGACGCTGGTCGCCGCCGACGAGAGGATTAAGAAGTTTCGCCACCCCGTTCCGACCGGACTGCGTTGGGAGCGCGTGCTGATGCTCGTCACCTGCGCGCGGCGCGGGGGCTTGATAGCCTCGCTGACGCGCGTGGTCTGCGCGGGCGCGGTGCCCGAAGAGTTGCGGAGGCGCACTAGAGCGGCTGCGCGAGTCAACGCGCGTCTGCTCGCGGCGACGGCGCCGGACGCTTTAGGGTCTGAGTTGTACGCCGCGGCCGCGGCCAGCTACGCCGAAGAGGGGTTCGCGGGCGAGGAGCGCCTGCACCATCAGGGCGGTGCTACGGGCTACCGCACGCGCGACTGGGTGGCGCACCCTTCGAGCGCCGAGACCGTTCGGCCGCTTCAGGCGTTCGCGTGGAATCCTTCGGTCACGGGCGCTAAGGTCGAAGAGACTTGCGTCGCCTCCGTCGAAGGCGTAGAGGTCATAACAACTTCCCCCGACTGGCCCCAAATCCCCGTCCATTTGGGAGGGCGCGAATACTTTTCGCCCGACGTGCTGCCGCTCTGAACGACTGCGCGGCGCGCGCGTTGCCGAGCCCGAGCCGATAGATTAAGGAGAAGCAGAGTCTATGTCATCGCCCGGCGATAAACCCTCAACACACGCAATCGCGGAGGCCGTCCAAGCAACGCAGGAGCCCGTGTCGCTTGCGGAGAACGAGGGCGACCAGTCTACGGGCGCGAGCGCGACGGGCGCGGCCGTGGCTGCGGCCGAGTCGGCCAACACGCGCGTTGGCCGCTACCGCTGGGTCATCTGCGCGCTGCTCTTCTTCGCGACCACGGTCTGCTACGTCGACCGCCTCGTCTTCGGCTTCCTCGGCCCGGAGCTTCGCAAGCCCGAGCACTTCAACTGGACGACGAAGGAGTTGACCGACATCCTCTTCTGGTTCGAGGTCGCCTACGCGATCGGGATGCTCGGCGCGGGGCGCGTGCTCGACTGGATAGGGACGAGAATCGGCTACGCGCTCTCGCTCACCTTCTGGAGTTTCGCCTCGATACTGCACGCCTTCATGGGCTCGGTGATGGGCTTCAGCGTCGCGCGCTTCCTGCTCGGTCTGGGCGAGTCGGGCAACTTCCCCGCGGCCATCAAGACCGTAGCCGAGTGGTTCCCGAAGAAGGAGCGCGCGCTGGCGACGGGCGTCTTCAACGCGGGCTCGAACATCGGGGCCATCATCGCGCCGCTCGCGGTGCCGTGGCTCTACATCAACTGGGGCTGGCAGTGGTCTTTCATCATGACGGGTGCGCTCGGCCTCATCTGGCTCGCCTTCTGGTTCGCCTTCTACCACCTGCCGTCCCAGCACCCGAAGATAAGCCGCGCGGAGTTGAACTACATACAGTCCGACCCGCCCGAGCCGACCGTGCGCGTGCCTTGGCTAACGCTCCTGCGCTACAGGCAGACCTGGTCTTTCGTCATCGCGAAGTTTCTGACCGACGCCATCTGGCGTTGGTACCTGTACCTACTGCCGCTCTTCTTCGCGCAGGTCTTCGCGCTCGACATTAAAAATTTCGGGCCGCCCTTCGTCGTCATCTACGTGCTCGCGGACATCGGGAGCATAGGGGGAGGCTGGCTCTCGTCGCGGCTCATCAAGGGCGGGCGCTCGATCAACTTCGGCCGCAAGGTCGCGCTCCTCGTCTGCGCGCTGTGCGTCGTCCCCGTTGCGATGGTGACGCAGTTGAGTAACATGTGGGTCGCCGTCTTTCTGGTCGGGCTCGCGGCGGCGGCGCATCAGGGCTGGTCGGCCAACCTGTTCACGACGGCCTCGGACACGTTCCCGAAGCAGGCCGTCGGCTCGGTTGTGGGTCTCGGGGGCATGGCCGGCGCGGTGGGCTCGATGACCATTCTGAAGGTGACGGGCCGGGTGCTAGGCGACAACCCGGACGCCTCGTCGTTCGCGCCGCTCTTCATAGCAGCGGGGGCGGCCTACGTCGTCTCGCTGGCAATCATCCACCTGCTCGTGCCGCGCCTTGAGCCCGCGCGCGTGGAGGGCTGAGGCGTGCTCGAAGTCAGGCCGAAGACGGAATGCCGGTGGGACGTAGTCTCACTCGGCGAGGTGATGCTCAGGCTCGACCCCGGCGACGTGCGCATCCACACCGCGCGCTCTTTCCGCGTCTGGGAGGGCGGCGGCGAGTACAACGTCGCGCGCGGCCTGCGGCGCTGCTTCCGCATGGACGCGGCCGTCGTCACGGCGCTGGCCGACAACCCCGTGGGCCGACTCGTCGAAGACCTTATTCTTCAAGGGGGCGTAGACCTCTCGCACGTCCTATGGCGCGAGTACGACGGCGTGGGCCGGGAGACTCGCAACGGCCTGAACTTCACCGAGCGGGGCTTCGGCGTGCGCGCCGCGCTGGGCTGCTCCGACCGCGGGCACACGGCCGTCTCGCATCTGCGGCCCGGCGAGATAGACTGGGGGAAGATTTTCGGCGCGGAGGGGGCGCGCTGGTTCCACACGGGCGGCGTCTTCTGCGCGCTCTCCGAGACGACACCCGAGGTGGCGCGCGAGGCGATGCTCGCGGCGAAGGAGTACGGGGCAGTCGTCTCTTACGATTTGAACTACCGCGACTCGCTCTGGAAGGCGATCGGCGGCCACGCGCGCGCGCGCAAGGTCAACCGCGAGCTGGCCCCGCTCGTCGACGTGATGATAGGGAACGAGGAGGACTTCACGGCCTGCCTGGGGCTAGAGGTCGAGGGGCTCGACGAGCAACATTCCAAACTCGACGCGGCGAACTTTCGCAAGATGATCGAGCGCGCCGTCTCGGAGTTCCCGAACTTCAGAGTCGTCGCGACCACGCTGAGGAACGCGAGGACGGCGACGCTGAACGACTGGGGCGCGGTCTGCTACACGGATGGGGAACTCTACCGATCCGCGACGCGCGAGGACCTGGAAATCTACGACCGGGTGGGCGGAGGCGACTCGTTCGCGTCGGGGCTGATCTACGGACTGATGCAGGGGAAGGGAGCGCAGTACGCGGTCGAGTGCGGGGCGGCGCACGGGGCGCTGGCGATGACGACGCCGGGAGACACGACGATGGCGACGCTCTCCGAGGTCGAGCGCGTGATGAAGGGCGGCTCGGCGCGCGTCGCGCGCTGAAGCGTCGGAGCGTCGCGCGCGTCGGGCTTCGGGCCGCGCGGGCGGCCGGAAGAGATAACGGATGAAGAAGGAAGAGGTCTTACGAAGAATCGCGGAGGTCGGCGTCGTGCCCGTCGTGCGGGCCGCGTCGGCCGACGAGGCGCTGTGCGTGGCCGAGGCGATTCGAGAGGGCGGCGTAAACGTCCTCGAAATCACCATGACCGTGCCGGGCGCGGTGCGCGTCATCGAGCGCGTGGCTGACGCCTTCGGCGACTCGGTCGTCGTCGGCGCGGGCACCGTGCTTGACGCGGAGACCGCGCGCGCGTGCATGCTCGCGGGCGCGCAATTCGTCGTCGGCCCGTCGCTCGACGTGGCGACGGTCGAGATTTGCAGGCGCTACTCTGTCGCGGTGCTGCCGGGCGCGCTGACGCCGACCGAAGTGGTCAGGGCATGGCAGGCGGGCGCGGACGTGGTGAAGGTCTTCCCGTGCGGCGCTCTGGGCGGCGCGAAGTATCTGAAGTCCCTGAAGGCCCCTCTGCCGCAAGTCGAGATGATGCCGACCGGCGGCGTCTCGCTCTCGACGGCCGCGGAGTTCATAAAGGCGGGCGCGTTCGCGCTCGGCGTCGGGGCCGACCTCGTCAACACGAAGGCGATAAGGGAGGGGCGGCCGCAGGAGGTGACGGAGGCCGCGCGCGCTTACGTCGAGGCCGTGCGCCGCGCGCGCGGAGTGAGTGCGCGCGCGGATTAAGAGTCGTCGGAGTTTTCGGGCGCGCGGGCCGTGCGCGTCAGTTGTTTGAAGGGTTCGCGCCGTTGCCGTTCGCGCCGTTGGGGTGAGCGCCGTCGGCGCCCTGCGCCTCCAACTCCCAACCGCGCTGCGCGCGCACGAGGTGCTCGCTCATGGCGTTGCGGGCCGCCTCCGGGTTGCGCTCGCGTATGGCGCGGTAGACGTGCCTGTGCATCTCCGCAGACTCCTTGAGGTCTGTGGCACGCTTGACGGTCTTGATGCGCGTGTCGAAGAGGATGGTCGCCACCATGTTCATGAGCGACGTGAGTATGCGGTTGCCCGAGGCGGCCGCGACCGTCTGGTGGAAGCGAACGTCGTGGATGAGGAACTGTTCGGGGTCGTCGAGCGAGGCGAACATCCCCGTCACCTCCTCGGCCATCGTCGCCAACAGATCGCCGGTGGCGCGCTCGGCCGCGAGCCCCGCGACGGCCATCTCAAGCGACTGTCGCGCCTCGAACATCTCCGCGTTTGTGAAGCCGTGCAACGAGGCCATCAGCCGCAGGGGGCTGCTGTCGAGCGAAGGCGGCCCGTCGGCCTTGACGACGAAAGTGCCAGCGCCCTGCCGCGACTGTAATACGCCGACGGCCGCAAGTGAGCGAATGCCCGCGCGCAGCGTCGGGCGGCTCACGCCGAGCAGCCGCGCGAGGTCGCGTTCGGGGGGGAGCCGGTCGCCGGGGCGCAGCTCGCCGCCATGAATCATCTCGCGCAGGCGAGAGATAACCTCCTCGGAGGTCGTCGTCCCGCGGTGTTCAGTGGCTATCGCCCTGAATATGTCGGTGTTCAAATCGGTCATACCATTCGTCCTTATGCAAATTTATTTTGACCACGAGAAAAATATTTGCGCCCCGAGGTAAAATCAATGTCGAGCGTGGCCGTGCGCGACTGTCTGTATTCTACAGATTTTTCCGAATTTGTCGAGTACCTTGTATGTTGTACGATCTAGTAAAGGTCTAACCATTCTCGGTCGTCGGTGGCCGACGTTGTCAAATTGCGCCGGGGCTATGGGGGCAGATTGGTTCAGAATCCTACCCGTCGGGGCGTTTTCATAGTTTAAGGAGGGTGTACTTTTGAGATTCACCGCGACGATAATTCTGGCTCTCTTCACGCTGCTCGGCCCGGCGGCCGTCGCCCGCGCACAGTCGGCGGCGCCGCCGTCCGAGCGAATGGCCGCGACCGCCATGACCGTCTGGAAGGACTTCGTAACGACAGACCCGAGCAGGCCAGAGAAGTGGACTTACGAGCAGGGAGTGCTGCTCAAAGGCGTCGAGAGCGTCTGGCTCAACACGGGCGACGGGCGCTATTTCAAATACATCCAGCACGTCATCGACCGCTTCGTCGCCGACGACGGCACGATACGCACGTACAAGGCCGAGGACTACAACATCGACAACGTGCTTTCGGGCCGGAACCTTCTGACGCTCTACAAGGTGACGGGGCAGGAGAAGTACAGGCTCGCGGCCGCCTCCTTGCGCGAGCAACTCAAGTCGCACCCGCGCACTTCGGAAGGCGGCTTCTGGCACAAGAAGGTCTACCCGTCACAGATGTGGCTCGACGGCCTCTACATGGGCGAGCCGTTCTACGCGGAGTACGCCGCGACGTTCCAAGAGCCCGAAGCCTTCGACGACATAGCAAAGCAGTTCATACTTATGGAGCGCCACTCGCGCGACGCGAAGACGGGACTGCTCTACCACGGGTGGGACGAGTCGCGTAAGCAGCGCTGGGCCGACCCGGAGACCGGGCACTCGCCGCACTTCTGGGGGCGCGCGATGGGCTGGTACGCGATGGCGCTCGTGGACGCGCTCGACTACTTCCCAAAAGACCACCCGAAGCGCGGCGAGTTAGTCGCGATACTCGGGCGGCTGGCCGCGGCGGTCGAGAAGTATCAGGACGCGAAGACGGGACTCTGGTGGCAGGTCACGGACAGGGGCGGCGACAAGGGGAACTACCTTGAGGCGTCTGCCTCATGCATGTTCGTCTACGCGCTGTCGAAGGGCGCGCGCGCGGGCTACCTGCCAGCCTCGTACATGAACGTCGCGCGCAAAGGCTACCGGGGGATACTGAGTCGGTTCATAGAGACGGCCGCGGGCGGCGGCGTCAACCTCAACGGGACTGTGAGCGTCGCGGGGCTCGGCGGGAACCCTTACAGGGACGGCAGCTACAATTACTACGTGAGCGAGAAGGTCGTGACCAACGACCCGAAGGGCGTGGGCGCGTTCCTGCTCGCGTCGGGCGAGATGGAAGCGGCCTCAGACCTCTCGGCGGGGCGCGGCAAGACCGTGCTGCTCGACTCCTACTTCAACAACGAGTACAGAAAAGATTGGGCGGGCCGTCAAGCCGCGTGGCACTACAAGTGGGAGGAGATGGACAACGGCGGCTTCTCCCTCTGGGGCCGCCTCTTCCGGAACCTCGGCGCGAAGACCGAAAGCTTGAACGACGCCCCTACGCCCGCGAACCTGAAGGGCGCGAGCGTCTACATCATCGTTGACCCGGACACGAAGGAGGAGACCGCGGAGCCGCACTTCGTAGAGCCTGCGCACGTCAAGGCGGTCGCCGACTGGGTCAGGCGCGGCGGCGTGCTCGTGCTGATGGGCAACGACGCGGGCAACGCTGAGTTCGACCACTTCAACACGCTCGCGCGCGAGTTCGGGATACAGTTCAACAAGGACAGCGTGAACCGCGTGCAGGGTAACAACTTCGGCGAGGGCGCGATCACGGTTCCCGCCGACAACTCCGTCTTCAAGACGGCGCGGCGTCTCTACCTGAAAGAGGTTTCGACGCTCGCGGTCGCGAAGCCCGCGGAAGTGCTTCTTCGAGACAAGGGCTTCAACGTCATGGCCGTCGCGAAGCGCGGGCGCGGCACGGTCTTCGCCGTCGGCGACCCCTGGCTCTATAACGAGTACGTTGACGGGCGCAAGCTTCCGCTGGAGTTCGACAACTTCAAGGCCGCGAAAGATCTCTCCGCGTGGCTGCTCGCGCGCGGCCGCTGATGGGTTTTAAACGAAGAGCGAATAGCCATAATCAGGGAGGATTAATTTCATGACATACGGCATAAGGCGCACCGCGTTCGCGCTGGCCTTCGCGGCCGCGCTGGCCTTGAACGCGCAGGCGCAGACGGCCGACAAGGGCGCGGCGGGTCGCGCGCCGCGTACGCCCATACGCCCTTTCGTAGTCCTGCGCTCGCAGTCGCTCGGCGAGCTGGAGAGGAAGCTCCACCCCGAGAACAAGACGGAAGAGATAACCGGCGGCGAGGGGATGGAGCTTCGCGTCGCCGTCCAGCACGAGCACGACAGGGCCGCGGCCGCGGCCGAAATCCACGACGCCTCGGACGACGTTTACTACGTGCTCGAAGGCTCTGCGACGCTCACGCTCGGCGGGACTCTTGAGTCGCCGCGCGAGGTCGAGCCGGGCGAGTGGCGCGGCCCGCGCATCAGCGGCGGGCAGGAGTTCGACGTGACGAAGGGCGACCTCGTCGTCGTGCCGCGGGGCACGCCGCACATGCGCAGCACCGTCGGCAAGGACTTCGCGATGATACTCATAAAGGTATTCGCCGAGCCGCTGCCGAAGCCCGCGCCCAAGGCGGCGACGCCCGCAAAGACTCAGAAGCCCTAATCGCCGAATCTCAGGCGGGAGACTCGAACGTTAAAGATGAAAGGGACGCTGATTTTCGTCAGCGTCCCTTTCATCTTTCGTCCTCGTGCCTTCGCCCTTTCCTTAGTGCGGCTCTACGAGGTAGAGGTCGCGGCCCGCGCGCTCGACGACGAGCGTGTCGGGGTCTCGTTCGTAGTCCTCGCGCCGGAAGAGGCGGTGATCCATGAAGCCGAGGTTGACGCGGCGGCAGGTGGCCTCGTCGAGCGCGGAGGCCATCGTTATGCGGTAGCGCGGGACGACGCGCCCCGAGGCGTCGCGCGAGCCCGCGTAGGAGACGTGGGCGAGGTGCGCGGCGACGGCGAGGTTCGACTGCAACTCTGTCGAGAGCGCGACCATCTCGCGCACGCGGTCGATGGGGGCGTAGCCGTACTTCTCTATAAGTAGCCCGTGCGTCTCGGAGATGGCGTTCAGGTGCGGCGCGTAGACTATCAACTCGCCGCCCTCCTCGATGACGCCGCCCAGTTTGTAGCTCGCCTTGCCGCCGACCCAAAGCTCGTCGTAGTGCTCGTCCAGAAGCGCGACGACTCTCCTGTACTTGCGGCCCGTGTACTTGATGTGGACGCCGCGGCTGACGGCGGCCGCGCGCCGCAGGGCTTCGCGGAAGTCGCCGCAGAAGAGCGCGTGCGTGCGCAGGCGGTCGTCGTCCGTCCGCGTGACCACCGTGTTGAGCGAGATAACGCGCGCGGGCACGAGGTCGGCCGCCGCCTCTATCATGTGCCGCGTCGGGGTCTCGACGCGGCCGATGACTCGCTCGATTGACGCGAGCGCGCCGAGCCAGTGCGTCGCGTGCGTTAGGTCCGGCCCCGCGACGCCGGGGAAGAAGTACTTCGCCCCGCCCGCGAAGCCCGCGACCTCGTGCGGCACGGTCGCGCCGAAGATGAGCACGGTGTCGTAAGTGCCGGGCGCGAGC
>JBJMGR010000302.1:0-6963 GCA_045807805.1 Pyrinomonadaceae bacterium
CCCCGAGAGCCGGACGGCGGCCGGCGAGTTGTAGAACGCGCTCCCGCCCTCCAACCGGTCGATGAACCACAGACGCTGCTGCGCGAACGACAGCGGCGCGCTCTCGCCCCGCTCGACCCTCACCACCGGCGGCGGCACGCTCCCTTCCTCACCCCGCAGCCGCGCCTCGACCTGCGCGGCCATCCCCTCCACCGTCGGCGACTCGAAGAGCGCACGCAGCGGCAACTCCACCCCGCAGGCTTCTCTCACCCGCGAGACCAACTGCGTCGCCAGAAGTGAGTGGCCGCCCAACTCGAAGAAGTTATCCGTCGGGCGCACGCGGCCCACCTTGAGCAGCCCGGCCCACACGCCGCACAGCAACTCCTCGACGGGAGTCGCCGGGCGCGCCTCCTCCCCGCCCTCGCCCTCGGCCTCGGCCGGGTCGGGCAGCGCCCGGTAGTCCACCTTCCCGTTGCGCGTCAGCGGCAGCGAGTCGAGCACGACGTAGGCCGCCGGACGCATGTACTCCGGCAGCTCGCGCTCCAGCCCGGCGCGCACCGCCCCCACCTCCAGCCCTACGACCTCACCCGACTCGACACCCTGTGCCTCAGCGCCGCGCGCGGCCTCTCCGGCCAGCGCCGCTGAGCGCGCCTCGGCGTAGTCGCTGCGCACGGCGTAGAGGTTCCACCGGTCGGTGCCCTCCAGCAGCTCGTCCTGCTCGGCCTCCACCAGAAAGCCCAGGCCCCCCAACTCCTCCTTCAGCTCCCTGACGCGCCCGCCGCCGCCCGCCGCCTCGTCGTGCACCTCCATCACCACCTGACCCACCCGCGCCCACGCCCACGCGTCCAGCCCGCGCAGCACGTCCGACTCCGCACGCTGCACGTCCACCTTCAGCAGGTCGACCCACGCCACCCCCTCCTCCCGCATCACCTCCGAGAGCCGCCGCAGCCGGCACCGCTCTCTGCGCTCCTCGAACCGCCCCTCCAACAGCGCCCGGCTGTTGGCCAGCAACTCGCCCGCCTCCTCGCTGCCGCCCGCGCGCTCGTTCTCCAGGTACCGGGTGATGACCGAGACCTCCCCCTCGGCGTCGGCGTAGCGCCGCTCGCCGCTCATCATCGTGTAGCGCGGATAGTAGCTGAACTCCTCCTCCCGCTCCGCGTCCGAGAGCCCGTGCCCGAAGACCCGCACCCGCCCCCGCCCGTAGACCCGCGCGTTGGCCCGCAGGCACTCGGCCACCTCCGTCAGCGGCTCGAAGGCGTAGACCCGTGCCGTCGGGCACTCGTCGAGCGCCAGGACGCTGAACATGCCGATGTTGGCTCCGACGTCGAAGACGACCGCGCCGTCCGTAAGCCCGACGCCGTGGCGGAAGTAGGAGCGCTTCGTGAACAACTCCTCGAAGAGGTAGTCCGTCTCGTTGCGGTTGCGGTGGGCGACCCGGCGGCCGTCCGGCAGCCGGTGCGTCGCCACCCCGCCGAAGGGGTCGGCGGCCACCTGCCCGGCCACGTAGGCCACCAGCCGCTCGCGCCCCCCCTCGCCCCGCAACGTGGCGGCCGCGTCGCGCACCCCGGGCCGGCGGCGCAGCGCCGCTTCGACTTCGCCCAACTCGACCCGGTAGCCGCGCAGCTTGACCTGGCGGTCGGCGCGCCCGACGTACTCCAACTCGCCCGAGGGCAGGTAGCGCACCACGTCCCCAGTCCGGTAGAGGCGCGCGCCCGGCTCCGAGGAGAAGGGGTCGGGGATAAACCGCCCGGCCGTGAGAGCGGGGCGGTTGAGGTAGCCACGCGCCACGCCCGCGCCCCCGATGTACAACTCCCCGGCAGCGCCGGCCGGGGCGAGGCGGCCGCGCGCGTCCAGGACGTAGACCCGCGTGTTCGCGAGCGGCCGCCCGATCGAGGGGCGCTCGCCCGCCGCCCCAGAGTCCACCTCCGCCTCGTCGGCACGCTCACCCGCGCCGACGAGGCGGGAGGTGGCGTCCACGGTGCACTCGGTCGGCCCGTAGAGGTTGTGGAAGCGCACGCCGCCTTCGTCCGCCAGTCGCCGCCACAACTCGGCGTCGATGGCCTCGCCGCCCGAGAGGACGGCCAGCGGGCGCACTTCGCCCGCCGCGAGCCCCTCGTCCAGGAGCAGCCGCAGCAAAGAGGGCGTCGTGTCGAGCACGTCCACCTGATGGGCGCGCAGGTAATCGACCAGCGCCGCCGGGTCGCGCCGCAGCGCTTCGGGGATGACGACCAGCGTGTGACCGGAGAGGAGTTGGACGAGCTGCTTGACGGAGGCGTCGAAGTACATCGGCGCGTTGAGGCTGATGCGCAGGGGGCGGACTCCGGCCGCCGCCTCGACCGCCGCGTAGACCTCCCGGCGCAGCGAGGCATGGAGGCTCAAGAGCGACGCGCGCTCGACCATCACGCCCTTGGGTTCGCCCGTCGAGCCGGAGGTGTAGATGACGTAGGCGAGGTCGGAGGGCGCGCTGTCGTCGGCCAAAGGCGCGGCTTCGGCGGCGGTCGTCTCGGCCAGCGCCTCCGCGACGAGGAGCACCGGGGCGGAGCAACTGCGGGCGGCCTGCTCGGTCTCGGCCGTGGCGAGGACGAGCGAGGCGCGCGAGTCCTCGGCCATGAAGGCGAGGCGGCGCGCGGGCTGCTCGGGGTCGAGGGGCAGGTAGGCCGCGCCAGACTTCCAGACCGCGACGGCCGCCAGGACGGCCGCGACCCCGCGCGGCATGACGAGTGCGACGACTGTGCCGGGACGTACGCCGCGCGCGCGCAACAGATGCGCCAGGCGGTCGGAGTCCAAGTCCAGGCGTGAGAAGCTTAGCGTGTCCCCCTCGCAGACGAGGGCCGGCTCCTCGCCGCGCAGGGCGGCGAAGTGGCGGAACTGGTCGAGCAGGGACTGTGTGGAACGTGAAAGTGGTTGCGGATGGACGCCCCAGGAGTCGAGCAGCAGCCCGCGCTCGGCGGCGGCCAGAGCGGGCAGGGTGTGGGACGGCGAATCGGGCGCGGAGAGCGCCGCCGAGAGCAGCGCCTCGTACCCTTCAGACCAACGCCGCACGACCTCAGAGGTGAACAGCGACGAATCGTATGTGAAGGTCAGTCGCAGACCGGTCGCGGCGCGCGAGACAGTCAGGCTGAGCTTGAAGCGTTCGGAGCACGCGCTGAAGTGGCTCGGTGTGAAGGTGACTTGCGCGGCGCGGAAGCTCTCGGGCAACTCCTCATAAGCGAAGCCGATTAAGGAGTTTTCCTCCTGCCCGGCCATGCCCTCTTCGCGGTCGAAATACTCCTGCCAGCGGTACGCCTCCTTGTGTGCCTGGCCGACTTGCCGCACCGCGTCGGCGAGCGTCTGGCGCTCGTCGAAGGTGAAGCGCAGCGGCAGATGCTTGGTGAAGAGTCCGACCGAGCCTTGCAGTTCGGCATACTTCCCGCCGTCGAAGGCGGTGTTGACGACGAACTCCCGAGCGCCCGTGAGCCGCCCCAGAAAGATCTGCCAGCAGGCGAGCAACACCGTCTCGGCCGTCGTCTCCTGTCCGCACACGAACAAATCCAACTGCCGACCCACGCCGCCGACCTCGACGTTGATAGTCTCGGGGCGGTACTCGTCCGCCGCTTGGCCCTCAAGGGGCAGGCTCAGTTGCGGCAGTTCAGCCGTCTCCTGCTGCTGGCTCTGCCAGAACTCGCGGCCCGCGCGCTTCTCTTCCGACTCCAGAAGCTCGTGCTGCCATTCGGAGAAATCCACGTACTGCACCAACTCGTCTTCCACCTGCGCGCCCGACGCCGCCGCCTCGTAGTGGCGCACAACGTCCTCCAGCAGATGCTTCAGCGCCCACGTGTCGGCGCAGAGCGCGGGCAGGCTCAGCACGAGGACGTGCCTGTCGGCTCCCATCTCGGCAAGCAGCAGGCGCAGCATCTCGCCCCGCTCGTAGTCGAAGGCGCGTTCCCGCTCTTCGCGCATCTGCTCGGCCAGTCGTAGCTCGGCGTCGTTGGCCGCCGCGAGACTGACTTCACGCAAACGCGCCGGGGCCTCTTCGTTGACGACCTGCAAAGGCAGGTCGAGGCCGGGCAGCCGGTGAAAGGAAGTGCGCAGAATCTCATGTCGCACCACTACCTGCCGCAGGGCCTCGTCGAGATGTTCACGACGAAGCGGCCCCTCGATCAGGACGGCGCATTGCGCGTGCAAGCCGGCCGAAGATTGTTGAAGCCGCCACACACGGCGCTGCTGCGGGGATAGACGAAAGCCTTCGATTTCCTGGTGTTGCATACTGAGTATTTATTCTTCCTTTACGGGTGTTACACGCTGCCGCGCGATTTGCCGAAATGATCCTGTCGGAGACGAAGCCGATTCCCTTTAATTCCAAGGATTTCTTCGCCGCTCTGGCCGTTCGTGGCACTCTCGTCGTCCCTTTCGGGTGGCATGCCGATAGCGCCGCAAGATGACAAGCCCGAGCGGTCACACATTACTTAGTTAGGGGGTTGGAAATCTTTATAGAGTGCTCAAATATTTTCCAAAGATTCTTTAAAGAGTTTGAGGCAGGGCGGCGGGCGCGGGAGGGGAAGGGGGGACGAGTTTTTCGGCGGGTTTTGTCGCCAAAATCGCGCGGCCGTCGGGGACGTGTCTCGAACACGTCCCCGACGGCCGACGGAATCCGACGCATGTAAAAAGAGTGCGATCTAGGCCGCGGCCGCCCTGAAGTGTGCGGGAGGAACGCGGTAAAAAGTCCTTCTCAACAGGTCGTTCAGTTCGCCCGCCACGAGTTGGCAGACGCGCGCGCGGGCGCTGTTGATGAAGAAATGGTCGCCCGGCAGCATGTGGAGTTTGAAAGCGCCGCTCGTCTGTTCACGCCACGCTTCGAGGCCCGCGCGGCTGACGTCGGAATCCTCCGAGCCCCCGAGCACGGTGATGGGGATGTCCAAAGGCTCGCCAGGGACGTAGGCGTACGTCTGGCAGACGGAGAAGTCGGCGCGGAGAATCGGCAGAATCAGTTCCAGAAGCTCCGGGTGCTCCAACACTTCGCGCGGGGTTCCGTTGAGGCGGCCCAACTCTTCGACGAATTCGTCCTTGGGCAGGTCGAAGGTGCGGCGCTCGTCCTTCGCCGGAAGCTGCGCCGCGCGGCGACCCGAGACGAACATCTG
The DNA here is from genome assembly GCA_045807805.1 of Pyrinomonadaceae bacterium. Lineage (GTDB taxonomy): Bacteria > Acidobacteriota > Blastocatellia > Pyrinomonadales > Pyrinomonadaceae > QHXN01. The sequence continues at coordinate 5,097 of JBJMGR010000302.1, forward strand.
CCGCGGGCCCGCGAGCCGCTTCGCGCGCAGGCGGCGCACGACCTCGAAGCCGATCATGGCCCCCATACTGTGACCGAAGAAGGCGAAAGGCCGGTCGAGCAGCGGCAGCAGTTCGGGTACGAGGGCGTCCACGAGCGCGCTCAGGTTGTCGAAGGCGGGCTCGCCGATACGACTTTCGCGCCCCGGCAGATGAATCGGGCGGACTTCCACTTCGGCGGGCAGCGCCTCCGGCCAAGTGCGATACGTGAGGGCTCCGCCGCCCGCGTGCGGGAAGCAGAAAAGGCGCAGCCGCGCCGCCGGATTCGGCCTCGGACTCTTAACCCAAGGGCTGTTGTATGTGAGTGTGTTCAAGGTGACTTTCCCCGTTTAGTTGAACGCCGCTGAGGGCGGCGGTTTAGAGTTCGTGATTGGTGTAGAGTTCCGACATCGCCACGATGATTTTCCGCGGGCCGACGAACGGCTCGCGCCCGTGCGTCGTCAGGAAATTGTCGAGCATCATGATGTCGCCCTCCTGCCACGGGAAGGAGACGGCCTCCTCTTTATAGACGCCCCGAATCTCGTCGAGCACGGAGCTTTCGATGGGCGAGCCGTCGCCGTAGCAGGCGTTGCGGGGCAGGTTCTCTTCGCCGAACTCTTCGAGCAGCGATTCACGCACAGCGGCTTCGAGGTTCGAGTGGTGGAACATGTGTGCGTGGTTGAACCAGACCATGTCGCCCGTCTTCGGGTGCGTGGCGACGGCCTGCCGCACCTGCCGCGTCCGCAGCCGGTTGCCGTCCTTCCACTCGACCTCCGTCCGCGCGGCGCGGCAGTACTCTTCCACCTTCTCCCGGTCGCTCGTCTGGAAAGCGTCCTGCCAGGGAAGGTCTATGCCTTCGCCGTAGTTGCGCGTGTACATCACCTTCTTCCGCATGAAGGTCTCTTTGATCTTCGGGTCGAGACGCCGGAAGACGATGCGGTCGTCGGCGATGGGCGTGGCCCCGCCCTCACGCGCGGCCTGCGCGCAGTAGAACCAGATTTTCGTCGGCCAGTTATGCGAGTAGGACATCTCGTGATGCATCGGGATGTGCTGGTCGGCCGGAAATTCGGTCGAAGTGTAGACCTTATTCCCGACTTCGGTGCGCGGCGCGGCCCGCTCGCGGTAGTCGAGGAGATCGGGCGAGACGGCGCGCGCGAACTGCTCGAAACGCTCCACCCCTCCGACCCTGAAGCCGCGAAACAGCAGCGCCCCGCGCCGCAGCAAAAGCCCCTCAATGTGCTCGCGGTGTGCCGCCGCCCACTGCGCGAGGTTGACGCCCTCGACCGCCGGCTCGATCACCAGCGGCAGCCCGCGCCCGCCCTCCAACTCACGCTCGCTGACCAGCGCCGTCTGCGTCAGGCTCACCGCCTGCCGCCGCCCCGCGCGAAACTCCGCGAACCCCGACGCCTTCGTCCCCATCGCTTTCATCATCTCTCCCTCTCTCTCTACTCTCTTCTCTTGTCCCTCGGGGGCGTCCTTATTCCGCCCCGCGCCCCAAAGGGGCCGGTGTCGGTCTTGGCGGCGCGACGCCCGCGCCGGCCGCCTTCGCCCGGAGGCGCTTGAACTTCTCGTAGCTGGCCGCGGCCTGCGCCCGCTGCTTCGTCTGCTGCCGCTCCCGCTCCTCCTCCGTGAGCATCTCGATTGAACTCAGCCGCGCCTCCGGCTCCGCGCCGGCTCCCTCCAACAGTCTCCCGAAGTGGCGCTGCATCCGCTCGACCCGCTCCCGCCCGTAGAGGCCGGGGTCGTAGCACCACCGCACGCCCAGCCCGCCGTCCTCCCGCTCGCTCACCCAGACCGTCAGCTCGAACCGTCCCGCCTCGGTCTCCCCGCCCAGCCCGCTTAAGCTCAGCC
>JBJMGR010000303.1:0-2123 GCA_045807805.1 Pyrinomonadaceae bacterium
CTGTCGAACGCCGTAAAGTTTACGCCCGAGGGCGGGCGCGTAGAGGTTCGCGCCGAGCGCACGGAAGGCGTAGTCCGCATCGTCGTGAATGACACCGGGCGCGGCATCGAGCCGGACTTCCTGCCTCACGTCTTCGACCGCTTCCGGCAGGCCGACGCCTCTACGACGCGCACGCACGGCGGCCGCGGCCTCGGCCTCTCCATCGTCCGCCACATCGTGGAGATGCACGGCGGGTCGGTCGCGGTGGAGAGCACGGGCACGGGACTCGGCGCGACCTTCACCGTCACACTTCCGACCGGGCCGCCGGCCGCGTCAGGCGTTGCGTCTATCGAGGCGGCGGCTCGCGTCGAGGAGTGCCCGCCGTCTCTCGAAGGGCTCCACATCCTCGTGCTCGACGACGAGGCGGATATTTGCGAGTTGGTCGCCGCCGTCCTCACCACATGCGGCGCGCGCGTGACCACGGCCGCCTCCGCGGCCGAGGCGCTTGAAGCCGTCGCCGCCGCCGACTTCGACCTGATAGTCAGCGATATCGGCATGCCCGGCGTGGACGGCTACGAGTTCATCCGCAGGGTGCGCGAGCGCGAGCGCGAGTCGGGCACGAGGCAGACGCCTGCCGTCGCGTTGACCGCCTACGCGCGTGAGGAGGATCGACGCCGCGCCTTCAGGGCCGGCTTCCAGATGCACCTCGCGAAGCCGGTCGAGCCCGGCGAACTGACGGCGGTTGTCGCAAGCTTCTCCGGGCGCACGGAAGACGCGGGCGTGCAGGGAGGCGACGACGCATGACCATCCTCGCCGCGCTACATACTCACGGCGCCCCTGGGATAGGCTACCCCTTCGACCCCGGCTCATAGGCTCATACTACGGCTCAAAAACATACCTCAAGACCCTGCCTCCACCCTCCTCCGCGCTTATAAAACATTTATGAAGCTTTTACCCCCTTTTTATGCGCGGGGGCATACGATTCGGTTGTTGACAATCTGTCTGCCGAAGTCGCCTGCGGGTGTCCGAAGATACCGGGAAGGGCGGCGCGGGGGAACCAAACGTCCCGGCATCGTCGGGACACGGGGCGCATCGCGGCCAGGCCGCGTAGGACATCCCTTTTGTCCGAGCCCGTCAGCTAACCTCGCAGGCTAAGAGGGAAGGCACTTCCGCCAGGCGCGAATCATTCCGAGATCGGGCGCGGGGAGCTTGCGGCTTCTCGCGCCCTTTTCTCGTCTGCACGAACGGCGGGTGAAGGAGACGCGAACCGGGCCGGTTCTTACGCCCGTCGTGCGAAGTTTCGCGCCTTAGCGGTCGTTTTCTACCGGACATTCCCGCTCCCCCTTGCGGAACGTGTTGCGGGGTGAGGGATTCGGGCTATCTGTCCGGACGGAGGGACGGATGAGTAACTATCTTGACACCTCACGGGATCGGACGGGGGATGACCCGTTCGAGAGAATCGGCTCTCTCATCAGCAAGAGCCCGCGCACGTGGCCGTCAATCGGGGCCGTCCTCGGATTGGCGGGCGGCATCCTCGCCCCCGCGTCGGGGACGCTCCTGACAATCATTAGCTGGCTCACCGGCCAGCAGAGGGCGAGCCTTTACCTGAGCCGCCTGAGCACGACCCTTCTCTTCCTGACCATCCCGCTGCTGGCGCTCGGCGCGCACTGCCTGGACATGCTGGAGGCGAGGGGCGCGACCCCCTCTCCTTCCGCGACGACGCTCCTCGGCGGAGGCATCCCTGTGGGCGCGGGCGCAGTCTTCAGCGGAGACGGGCGGCACGTTCATAAGGGCGGAGTGGCGGCGGCTGCGCTGCTCCTTCTCCTCGCTCTGCCGACAGTGAGTAGAGCGCAGCAGACGATATTCAACGTGCCGACTACGGACGTGCTCGACAAGGGGAAGGTCTACGCGGAACTCGACGCGAGTTTCAAGCCGGGCGGCTCGGAGGCCGTCTCACGGTTCTCCTCGTTCGTGCCGCGCGTCGTGGTCGGCATAGGCAACCGAATCGAGGTGGGCCTGAACGTCGCGGGCAACGTCCAGCCGGGGCCGGATTCGACGACGCTCGTGCCAGCCGTCAAGTACAAATTCTATGACGGCGGCGACAACGGCTTCCGGATGGCCGTGGGCGACCAACTCTTCATCCC
>JBJMGR010000304.1:0-4045 GCA_045807805.1 Pyrinomonadaceae bacterium
CCGCTGCCGTGGCACGGGCACTTGAACTTGTTCTCGCTCGACTTCCAATCGGGCGTGCACCCCAAGTGCGTGCAGCGCGCGAAGATGACGAAGAGGCGCTCCGAGTTCTTCACTACCCAGATGCGGTGCTGCTGCTGCCACTTCGTGTCTACGCCGAGCGAGTAGTCGCCGGGGAAGCCTATGCGGAACGAGGGCGAAGGCTCGAACGTGGCGCGCGGGAGGAAGAATCGCAGGAAGCTCAGGCCGAGCACGCCCGAAAAGCCAGCGACGGCGCCCCAGACGATTCGCCTTCGGAACTTGTTTATCGGCGGGTCGGGCTCGCTCGCGACGATTGGCCCGGCCGCGGGCGGTTTAGTCACAGGCTTCGCGGCCGCCTTCGTGACTCCCGCGTTGACGGCCGATGTCGGCGTCGAGGTACTCTTCGACGCGCCCGAGGCCGGAGTCGCGCGCACGGCCGCCGGAGTCGAGGCGGGGACTTCCTTGCCGGGCGCGTCGCCCGGAGGCGCGGCTTCGGAGACCGTGCCCGAAGAGGCCGCGCGCGCCGAAGGCGGCACGACAGTCGAAGGGGACGAATGTGTCGCGGGCGTCTTAGTCGCTCGCGGCTTCACGGCGTCGCCTTCGACAACGTCGCCACGCGACGCCGCGAGCAGGTCGCTCACCGAAGCGCGCTTCGCGCCCCAAACGTCGTCACCTTCTTCTCCCCTTTGGTCTTTGTGCGGTGTGCCCTTATCGGCACCCGCGGCGGGCGGAGTCGGATTCTCTTTCTGATCCACGCCGCGACCTCCCTTCAGATAGGAGCCCCGATTCTGGAGCTAAACGTACTCGGTCGGGGCTTTCGGGTGCAGCCATGCGCGAACGGTACAGTACACCGTTGCAGAGCTTCCGGCTCTACGCGCTTGCGCCTGGATTCAAATGCTTAGCAGTGACATGAAGTGCGCCGCGCCTAAATAAAGACATATAAATGGCTCGGCTTCGACGCCCTTTATAACCCGTAAGAACGCGCGTTGGCAAGATTTATTTTATACTATGTCGTACAGAAAAATGTCCGCCAAGCCGCACGTAATTTTCTACACAAAGCCGGGCTGCCACCTCTGCGACGAGGCGCGGCGCGAGATAGAAGTTTCGGGCTGCGCCGAACTCTTCAACTACGAAGAGGTTGATATAAACTCCGACCCCGAACTTGGTCGCCGCTACGGCTGGGACATCCCCGTCGTCCTTATCGACGGCACGCACGCCTTCAAACACCGCCTCACGGCCTCGGAGTTTCGCCGCGCCATTCTGCGCGCGAGGGGGGCTTAAGGATTTATCAACCACTGCGGACACAGAGGCACAGCTCAATGCTTCAAGCTGCGTCTCTGTGTCTGCGGTGGTTAATTCCTAATCTCACTTGAACCTGTTCCTGTACTCGTCGGACGAGATGAACGCCCTGACCATCTCGGCGCGCCTGTAGTCGCCGTTGAAGGAGTCGAGCTTCGTGAGCCAGAAGTTATAGCCCGCGAAGTCCCGGTTGGTCTCGGGCGCGTCGTCCGGGTTTCGTCTGAGATAGCCGAAGTACTGCATCAGGACGAAGGCTCGGTTGGTCTCCGCGCGGCGCAGGTCGTCGTCGTCCGCGATCTTACGGAGCACGGTCGCGCGGGTCTCCTGCCCGTTGGCGAGACGCGCGGCGAAGTCCGCCTCCTCGGCTGGAGTTATGACGAGCCCCGCGTTCGTGTTGAGGGCGTTGACGTACTGCGCGGGCGTCTGCGCGGGCGGATACTGTGCGACGAAGTCGGCGCGCGAAACGAACTCGTCCGCGTATGCCTGCTTGTTCGCGGCGAGCAATCCCTGCCAGTCGCCCTGCCCCACGACGACATTGAAGCCTATCTCCTGCGCGTCGCGTATGAAGTCGTTGAAGGTTATCGGCACGGGCTTGCCCGAGAGGTTGCCGAACGCTGTCTTGTGAACGCGGTACGCGAAGAAGCCCGTCTCCTGAAACTCTATGGAGAGGAAGAAGGCCGCCGAGGTGTCAATACGCTTCGCGTCGCGGCAGCCAGCGGCTCCTGTCCCGGTGCCGCACGACTCGATGTTGTTCGTCCAGAAGGCGACGCCCGCCGTGTCGCCTTCGCGGTTGAGGAAGTCTCGGTAGTGCTGGCCGACGAAGAAGTCCGACACGTCGAGCGGGTTCGTCGTGTTGTTGGGGTTGTCGAGGTCTGTGATGGTGAAGGTCGCGGTCGAGGGCGTGCCGAGCGAGCCCGCACCCCGCACGTTCGAGAGCGTGAGCTTGAACTGCTCAGGGCCTTCGGCCTTGAGGTCGTTCGTTATCAGCACGAGGAACATCTTCTCGGTCTCGCCGGGCGCGAAGTGGAGCGTGCCGCGCGCGGTCGTATAGTCCGAGCGCTCTGAGGCCGTGCCGTCCGAGGTCGCGTAGTCAACGAAGATGTCTGTAGTGGTGTCTCCGTCGCGCACGACCGTAGGCGTGTTGTAGCCCGCCTCCTCGCCCGCGTTGAAGCCGGGGCTCTGGAAGCGAATCGTCGCGGGCGAAGGCGTTGGCGAAGGAGCGATGACGGGGCCGTTGTCAACGAGTTGGAATATCTGTCCGGTGGCGTAGCTCGCGACGTAGACGTTGCCCGGCTCGTCCTCGCCGAAGGCGGAGATTTGTATCGCCGTGTCGAGCAGAAGCGTGTTGACCCACGCCTGATTCTGTCGCTGGAGGCCCCAGATGCGGCCCGAACAGAAGTCGCCGTAGAGGTAGAGCCCCTGCATGCGCGGGAACATGGCGGCACGGTAGACGTAGCCGCCCGTCACGGAGCAGTTGCCCGCGCTGTGGTCATACTCGACGACCGGCAGCGTCAGCCCTGTCTGGTCGCAAGGGTTCGGGTTGAAGCAGTGCGTCGCCTCCATGATTCGCCAGCCGTAGTTCGCGCCGCCCGTGCTCGCGGCGGGTTGAAAGTCGATCTCCTCGAACGAGCCCTGCCCCACGTCCGCGATGAAGAGGTCTGCGGTCAGACGGTCGAAAGAGAAGCGCCAGGGGTTGCGCACGCCGAGCGCCCAAATCTCGGGACGGAAACCCGCGCGCGTGGCGAAGGGGTTCGAGGCGGGCACGGTGTACGTGTACGGCCTCCCCGTTTCGACATCAATGCGAAGAATCTTTCCGAGAAGTTCGGTGGGGTTCTGCGCGCGGTTGCCGGGGTCGCCCCCGTCGCCGCCGTCGCCCATGCCGACGTAGAGATAGCCGTCGCGCCCGAAGGCGAGTTGACCTCCGTTGTGATTCGCGAAGGGCTGCGCGATGGTGATGATGACCTGCTCGCTCGCGGGGTCGGCCGCGTCGGCGTTCGATGCGCTGCGCCGGAAGCGAGAGATGACTGTGTTGCCCGCGGGGTTCGTGTAGTCGACGTAGAAGTAGCCTCGTCGCGCGTAGTCGGGCGCGAAGGCGAGCCCGAGCAAGCCCCGCTCTCCGCCCGAGCTTATGCGCGTGGAGATGTCCAGGAAAGGTGTCGGCTGCAACACGCCGCTCTTGACGATGCGTATGCGTCCGCCCTGCTCGACGACGAAGATGCGGCCCGACCCGTCCGCCGCGTGCGTTATGCCGACCGGCGACGTGAAGCCGCCCATGGCCGTGCCGAGCGCGAGCGTCGGAAGATTCGACGTTTGCAAGCGCGCGTACGAAGCGCGAGAGTTGTTAATTGCAACAGTGAGGCAGCAGGCAATCGCGGCAAAGACCGACGCCGCGTAGACGGCACGACGAAACATACTCCCCTCCCCTTCCTTGTGCGTACGGTTGATAGAAATTGGTTCGTGGGGAGATTCTTCCGCGCTACTCGGCCGAGAAGTGGAGCGCCGTCGCGCCCTCTTCAATCGCGGAGTAGAGTTGCTCACGCTCGCGCTCGTCCGACGACTGACGATACGCGAGCAGAAGCTCTTTGAGCGACGCGAGCCCGCGATACAGGCCAGCGTCTTCGACCGGGGGAGTCAGGTACGAAACAAGTCCGGCGTAGGAGCGCCGCCGTGCGATGGAGCCTTCCGAGGGATTGTTGACGCTGTAAATATAGACGTGCGGAAGCTCTCC
>JBJMGR010000305.1:0-4966 GCA_045807805.1 Pyrinomonadaceae bacterium
ACTCCTCGTTTGAAACCTACTCGTCAGTTCTGCTGCAACTCCTGCTCCTCGCGCTGCGCTATCTCCTCGTAGGGGAGAAGGCTTCGCGGGTTCGTGATGCAGGTTATCTGTGGGCGCGCAAGGAAGTACGATAGCGATTCCAGCGAAATCGTCAAGTCAACCGTCTTCACCTTAACGCCCAATCTAGCGTGCAGGCGCACGGGCGCGAAGTTGAGCACGGCCTTTACCCCTGCGCTCATCACCTGATTCAAGACGCGCTGCGCGACGCGCGCGGGCACCGCGATGACGGCCACGTCTATGCCCTTCTGCCGCACGACCTGCGCGAGCTTTCGCACGTCGTAGACCGTGACCTCCCCGTGCCCTACCTTGCGGCCGACCTTCTCCCGGTCGTTGTCGAAGAGCGCGACGACCTCGAAGTTCGACTCGCGGAAGCCGTTGTAGTTGGCGAGCGCCGTACCCAAATTTCCCGCGCCGACGATGCCTACGCGGTGCGCCCGGTCGAGGCCGAGTATCTGCGTCAGGTGTCGCCGCAACTCGTCCACCGAGTAGCCGACGCCGCGCGTGCCGAACTCGCCGAAGTACGCGAGGTCTTTGCGTATCTGCGCCGAGTTCATGTTGAACTGGTCGGCGAGCGCCTGCGAGGAGATGGTCTTAATGCCCGCGGCCGCGAGCAGGTTCAGGCAGCGCAGGTATACGCTGAGACGGCTCGTCGTCAGCTCAGAAATTTTCTCCGACTTCATCGTGTACCTTTTCTCTGGGAAGACGCGCGGCAAGTATAACGCGAGCAGGGCCGGAAAGACACGCGCCGCCCCGTGACCCTTGAACGTAAATCCGCACGGGTTCATAATCTCGCACATGAGTGAGGAGAATACTCAAAACCTGCCGGACACACGCTCCTTCGAGGAGCGCGTCTTCGCGCGGTTCGACGCCATAGACGCGGGCCTTCGAGATTTGAACGTCCGCGTGGAAAGACTGGAGGCCGAGTCGGAGCGGCGTGCCGTCGAGACGAAGCCAATCTGGGAGCGCGCGCTCGCCGAGATAGTCGCCTTGGGTCAAAAGGTTGATGCTCTCGACCAAAAGGTTCACGCTATCGGGCGCAAGATGGACGTGCTTGCGTCAGACATGCTCGACCTTCGCGCCGACCAGCGACGCCTTGAGGTGAGTATGGACAAACTGGACTCTGAGCACGCGCGTTAACTCGCCGACGCGCGACGCCGACAAAATTTCCCGCCAAAATTTCTACCCCATCCGACGAACCAATGACGAATAAGTTTCGCGCCGCGCCAGAGCGGTGGGCGTTGCCCTTTCTGTGCGCCTTGCTGTTGACGGCTTCGCCGCACGGCGTCGCGTCGGCGCGGAAGCGCGCGCCGCGATTCGCGGACTATCCCGTCAGAGAAGTCTATATTCCGCCTTCATCCTTCCGCCTTCCCCTCGTTGCCGATGTGCGGCGCATCATCTAAAATCTTCGGGAACGTGAGGCGCTCCCGAAATTCCTTCTCTCGTCAAAAGCAAGTAACGAATGATTTCACACCTTTCAGGCACGCTGCTGGCGAAGCACGCCACCAGCGTCATCGTTGACGTGGGCGGCGTCGGCTATGAAGTGACCATCCCGGTCACGACCTTCTACGACCTCGGCGAGCCTAACTCGCCCGTGCGTCTTAACGTCTACACGCATGTGCGCGAGGAGGCGCTTCAACTCTTCGGCTTCCGCACACTACGCGAGCGAGAGCTTTTCATACTGCTCATATCGGTGAGCGGTATCGGCCCGAAGTCGGCGGTCGCGATGCTCTCGGGGATGAGCGCCGACGAGATAGTCACGGCCATACGCACGAACAACTACGCGCGCCTGACCTCGATTCCGGGCGTGGGCCGGAAGACCGCCGAGCGGCTCGTCATAGAGCTGCGCGACAAGATGGCCGCGCTATCGAGCCCCGCGCTCGAACAGGAGTTGGCCTCGGGCGCGGGCGTCTCGGCGCAGTCCGAAGACGCTCTGCGCGAAGACACGCTCGCGGCGCTCACGCAGCTAGGCTTCCCCAAGCCCGCCGCCGAGAAGGTCATCACCAGCGCCATACAGGAGGGCGGCGAACTCTCCGTCGAGACGCTCCTGCGCCGCTCATTGCGGCAGTTGTCGAAAGGATGAGCGAGAAGGTGATAAGTGATGAGCGATAAGTGATAAGAGAAGGCAGCGCGCGTGCTTCTTTCTTATCACTTATCACTCATCACTTATCACTCCTTTCCTATGTCTGAGGAACTTGAACCCGGAAACGTGCGCGAGCGGGGCGCTTTGGACGAGGAGCGGCAGTTCGAGCTGTCTCTGCGCCCGAAGCACCTCGGCGAATACATCGGCCAGAAGAAGGCGACGGAGAACCTTCGCGTCTTCATCACGGCCGCGCGCAAGCGACACGAGGCGTTAGACCACGTGCTGCTCACAGGCCCGCCCGGTCTGGGTAAGACGACGCTCGCGAACATCGTCGCCAACGAGATGAACGCGGAGCTTCGCTCGACCGCGGGGCCTATCATAGAGAAGGCGGGCGACCTCGCCGCGCTGCTGACGAGTCTGCAAGAGGGCGACGTTCTCTTCATCGACGAGATTCACCGCATGTCGCCCGCCATCGAGGAAGTCCTCTATCCGGCAATGGAGGACTATGAGCTTGACATCATGATAGGACAAGGCCCTTCGGCCCGTTCGGTCAAGCTTCCTTTGCCGAAGTTCACGCTCGTCGGCGCGACGACGCGGCCCGGACTCATCACATCGCCTTTGCGCGGACGCTTCGGCATAGTCTTCCACCTCAACTTCTACACGCACGAAGAGCTTGCGACCATCGTGCGCCGCTCGGCCGAGATTCTCGGCACGGAGGTTGACGACGGAGGCGCGAGCGAGATTGCGCGCCGCGCGCGCGGGACGCCGCGCATCGCGAACCGACTTCTCAGACGCGTGCGCGACTTCGCAGAGGTAGAGCACGACGGCCGCATCACGCGCGAGGTCGCGGACGGCGCGCTCAACCGCATGGAGGTTGACACCTTCGGCCTCGACGAGATGGACAGGAAGCTCCTGCTGATGATTATTCAGCAGCACGCGGGCGGCCCCGTCGGGCTCAACCACATGAGCGCCGCGCTGCAAGAGGAGAAGGACTCGATTGAAGAGATAATCGAGCCCTACCTTATTCAAATCGGCTTCCTCAACCGCACGCCGCGCGGGCGCACCGCGACCCGCCTCGCCTACGAGCACTTCGGCATCGAGCCGCCGCGACAGCAGCAACAGCGCCCCGGACTCTTCGACCCGGAGTAGTTCGCATCGGAGTTTGAACCGCCTTGAGACTCCAACCCCACACAGGCCGAACGCTCGGCGGCGCGCTCCTCGCGTTGGCCCTCTTCGCCTGCGCGCACGCGCAGACGCGCGCGGAGCGCGGCCGGGAGTCGCAGTCGGGCTCGAAACAGGGCGCGCGCAAGAAGGCCGACGGCGACGCGGTGCGCTCGCGGCGCGAAGTCGAGGAGGCTGTCGCCGCGCTGCGCGAAGCCGGGGAGGCCGCGCGCTCTTTCGACGACCTCTACGCGAAGGTCAGCACGCAGGCCGACGTGGCGGACGCGCTCTGGCCTTACGACGAGCAGGCGGCGCGCGCCATCCTGCGTCGCGCGTGGGAGGCCGTCACCGCCCCCGGAATGAGTGAGAAGGTGCGCGGCTTCGTGCCCTCTGAAACTCCCGGCGACGGCGCGGGCGACGAACTGACGACGGCGCGGCGTCTCGTCGTCGAGGCCGCTGCCAAGCACGACCGGAGTCTCGCCGACACGCTCATGCGCGAGTTCGAGCGCCTCCTCGCGGCCGAGGCGGAAGGGCAACAGGAGGATAAAGAACGGGAGGCCGGGTCGCCGCCCGACGCGGCACCGACGCGGCGCTACGACCGCGACCTGAGTGTCGCGGGGTGGCAGCGGCTCTTCATCGCACGCGGACTTGCCAACGCGGGCGAATACCGAAGGGCCGCCGAGACGGCCGCCCCGCTCGTCGCGGAAGGCGCGTGCCCCGCGCTGCTCGACTTCATACTCGAACTGCTTCCGCACGACGAGGAGGACGCGCGCAATCTATACCTGCGTCTTCTGGAGAGGACGCGCGCCGATGCGGGCGCGGACGCGAACGACGTGCTGCTGCTCTCCGCGCCCGTCGTCTCGCCCGGCCTTCGAGTCTTCATAGGCGACGACGGCATGAGCCTCATGTACTATCGCGCCGTGGCGCTGCCCGTCGCCGTCCACGGCGCGTTCTTCGACACGGCGGCGGCGATACTCCTGCGCGCCCCGGCCGTGGGCGGCAACAAGGCTCTCTACTTCGCCGTCGGCCACCTGCTCCCATTCTTCGAGCGCGAGTCGCAGCAGTACGCGCCCGCGCTGCACGCGCGCCTCGCCACGCTCGCGGCCGACGTAGCGCCCGCGAGCCGCGAGTCTCTGGGCGAGATGATGGGAGTCACGACAAGTCAGCCTAAGAACCCTCTAGACCCTCTCGCGCCGCTCCTCTCTCAACTTTCCGGCAAGCTGGCGGAGACGAAGGACGTGAAGGCCCGCGACGACGCTCGCATTAGTGTCGTGCTCGCGGCGACGAGGCTCGCACTTTGGGAGCGTGCACGCACGGTCGCCGCCGAAGTCGAAGGCGCGGAGGCGCGGCAGTATGCACGACTCGTAATCGCCGTCCGACAGGTCTTTGAAGTCGCACGCGCCTTCGGCGACGAAAGCGACGACCCGCGGAGGGCGGCCGACTTCGTGCACGGCGCGGACGTGCCGCCGGGCGTCAGGGCCGCGGGGCTCGCGCTCTCCGCGGAGTTGGCGGCGCTGCGCGGGAAGAGGGAGAGCGCCGACGCCTTGCTCGTCGAAGCCGAAGGGCTCGCGGCACAGACCGACTCGGGAGAAGAGCGCACGACGACGCTCGCGCTCGTCACGCTCTCAGCCTTGCGCGCACGCTCACCCCTCGTCTGGGAGCTAC
>JBJMGR010000306.1:0-32026 GCA_045807805.1 Pyrinomonadaceae bacterium
ACGCCGAGCAGGCTGTAGAGCGCGAGACGCGCGATGTCCGCGCGACGCGGGACGACGAGGCGGCCTCGTGCGCGAAGGATAGCGAGGAGCGCGACGGCCGCACCCGCGATGCGGAATGCGACGAGGCCAGTGCTCGGCAGTGCGCGCAGCGCGACCTTCGCCACGATGGGCCACGTCCCGAAAATCAACTGCACCGCGACGAGCGCGACGTGCGGTGCCGCTGACTGATTGCGGAATTCGGGCTTCGGTTCGCGGATTTGAGAGTGTGGCATTCTCGCTTAACTGTCGGAGTCAAGGAAGCGACGCCTTCATCAACCATGATTGATGAAGGCGTCGCTGTTTCAAATCCGCATTCCGCATTCCGTTTAGCTGTACTCGCCGCCCTTCGCGCCCGTGCCTTCGCCGGGCTCGCCCGCGCCCGTGTTGTCGGCGTCCGCGGTCGCGTCGGGCGAAGAGGAGCCCGTGTTTAAGCCCTCGGGCGTCTGCCCGTGCTGCGCGCCGTACTCCTGGCTCTCCGCGTCGGTCGTGACGTTCGCGGGCGCTTCAGTATCCTTGTTCGTGCTCATCGTCTCCCCCTTCTGGTCGTAGTGTCGAAGTTAAGCCAACAGGTAGAGCGGGTTCTCAAGAACCTTCTTGAAGGTCTGTAGGAACTTCGCCCCCGTGGCGCCGTCAACGACCCGGTGGTCGCAGGACATCGTGACGCGCATCAACTGTCGCACGACGACCTGCCCGTCGCGCACGACGGGCTTCGGCGTCATCGCGCCGACGGCGAGTATGGCCGCCTCCGGCGGGTTGATGACGGCGGTGAACTCGTCTATGCCGAACATGCCGAGGTTGCTGACGGAGAAGGTCGCGCCCGTGTACTCCTCGGGTTTCAGACGCCGCGAGCGCGCACGCTCGGCCAACTCGCGCACCTCTCGCGCAATCCGACCGACGGACTTCGACTCCGCGCCGCGCACGACGGGCGTTATCAAGCCGTCCTCTATTGCGACGGCGACGCCGATGTCCGCGCGCCCGTAGTAGCGTATCGTCTTATCCTGAAACGAAGCGTTGACGGCCGGGTGCTGCATCAGCGAGACGGCCGCGATCTTGATGATGAGGTCGTTGACGCTGACCTTGTTCTCGGGGTCAAGCTCGTTCAACTGCCGACGTAGCTCGGCCGCCTTGTCCATCTCTATTTCCGTCGTCAGGAAGAAGTGCGGCACGGGGCCGATGGACGTAACGAGGCGTCGCGCGATGGTCGCGCGCATCGTCGAGACCTGCTCTTCGCGATACGGCGCGGCCCCTTCGATTTGCGGCGCGACGAACTGCTGCTGCGCGGCCGGCTGCGTGGGCTGCTGCGCTTGCTGTTGTTGCGCGGGCGCGGCGGGCGGCGTGTCGCGTCCATCGGCGGGCGCGGCGCTCATCGCGGCCTCTATGTCGCGCTTGACGATGCGGCCGTTGGGGCCGCTGCCGGAGAGGTCTTGGAGATTTATGCCCGCCTCGGCGGCCATGCGCGCGGCGATTGGAGAGACGAGCAGACGCCCGCCATGCGCTCGCTGTCCGTTGCCCGCGGGCGCGGCATCGGAAGGCTGCGGCTGTTGCTTGGGCTGAGCTTCGCCCGCGCCCTGCGCGTCCGTTTGCTTCGTGGAGGGTTCGCCGCCTACGTCGCCCTTTATCGGTTGACCTTCGACGGTCGCCTGAGTGCGAGCGCCGTCGGGCACGACTGAAGCGAGTTCGTCGGGCGCACCGTACGCGCGCCCCTGCGTCGAGTCTTCGATGCTCTCTCTGTTCTCGGCCTGGGCCGCGCTCGAAGCGGCTTCGGAGAGGAGGCCGGAGATATCTTCGTCCGGCTCGCCTATGATAGCGATGATGGTGCCGAGCGGAACCGTGTCGCCCTCTTTGACGAGAATTTTTCGCAGCACGCCCTCCGCGAGCGCCTGCGCCTCCATCGTCGCCTTGTCGGTGTCAATCTCGGCCAGCCCCTCGCCGACCGAAACCTTATCGCCCTCTTTCTTCAGCCAGCGCGATAGCTGCCCCTCCTCCATCGTCGGCGACAGCTTCGGCATCACGACCTGCGTAGCCATTCTCTATTCCTCTTTGAACCGCCCGGCTTCTTAATCTAGGTACGCCACTTCGCGCACGGCCTTAACAATTCGCTCCACGTCCGGGAGCGCGAGACGTTCGAGGTTCTTCGCGTAGGGCATCGGTGCGTCCGCGCCCGACAGGCGCTTGACGGGCGCGTCGAGGTAGTCGAAGGCGCGCTCCATTATCTGCGCGCTTATCTCCGCGCCGACGCCCGCGAACGCGTGCGACTCTTCGACGACGACGACGCGGTTCGTCTTCTTCACCGAGTTGACGATGGTCTCTATGTCGAGCGGCCGAATCGTGCGCGGGTCAACGACCTCTACCGAGACGCCCTGCTTCTCCAACTCCTCGGCGGCCTTCAAGGCGAACGGCACCGTGAGCGAGCGCGCGACGATTGTGCAGTCCGTTCCTTCGCGCTTCACGTCGGCCACGCCGAGCGGGACGAGGAACTCTTCGCCTTCGGGAACCTCGCCCTTGTTTCCGTACATGCGCTCCTGTTCGAGGAAGATGACGGGGTCGTCGTCGCGTATCGCGCTCTTGAGAAGCCCCTTCGCGTCCGCAGGCGTCGAGGGCATCACGACCTTCAGGCCGGGGAAGTGCGCGTACCAGGATTCGAGCGCCTGCGAGTGCTGCGAAGAGACCTGGAAGGCCGAGCCGTTCGGCCCGCGGAAGACGATAGGGATTTTGAACTGCCCGCCCGACATGTAACGCATCTTCGCCGCCGAGTTGATTATCTGGTCGGTGGCGAGAATGGAGAAGTTGAAGGTCATGAACTCGATGACCGGCCGCAAGCCCACCATCGCCGCGCCCACGCCCAATCCCGCGAAGCCCAGCTCCGTTATCGGCGAATCGATCACGCGCTTGTCGCCGAACTCTTCCAAGAGCCCCTTCGAGACCTTGTACGCGCCCTGATACGCGGCGACCTCCTCGCCCATCAGGAACACGCTCTCGTCGCGCTGCATCTCCTCGCGCATAGCCTGATTCAGGGCCTCGCGCATCGTTATGACTGCCATTCAGCAAACCTCCGGTTTGCGTGATAAGTGATAAGTGATGAGAGAAAGCCTGTCCTCCTTCTCATCACTTATCACTTATCACTCATCACTTCTTTCCTATCTCCGTCGCGTAGATGTGTGTGAAAAGCTCCTCGGGCGCGGGCTCGGGGCTGGAGTCTGCGAACTTGACGGCGCGCTCGACCTCGTCGCGCACGCGGCCTTCCATCTCCTTGAGTCCCGCGTCGTCGAGCATGCCCTTCTCGCGCAGGCTCGCGCCGAAGACCTTGATCGGGTCGCGCTCCTGATACTGCTCGATCTCCGCGCGCGTGCGGTAGTGGCCGGGGTCTGACATCGAGTGGCCCATGAAGCGATAGGTGCGAATCTCAAGCAGCGTCGGCAGAGACTCCTTGCGCGCGCGCTCGACGGCGCGTTGCGTGGCCGCGCGCACCGCCAGCACGTCCATGCCGTCAACGAACTCCGAGGCCATGCCGTAGCCTGTCGCTTTCTGCGACACGTCGCTGATAGACATCGCGCGCTTCAGGGAAGTGCCCATGCCGTACTGGTTGTTCTCGCAGATGTATATGCACGGGAGTCTCCACAACTGCGCCATGTTCAGAGACTCGTGGAACGCGCCCTGATTGACCGCGGCCTCGCCGAAGTAGACGAGCGTCACCTGGTCGGTGCCCTTGTACTTCGTCGCGAAGGCGACGCCGGTCGCGAGCGGAATCTGCCCGCCGACGATTGCGTGGCCGCCGAGGAAGTGCTTGTCTACGTCGAAGAGGTGCATCGAGCCGCCCTTGCCCGCGGAGCATCCGCCAGCGCGCCCGAACAGCTCGGCCATGACTTCGTCCGCGCTGATGCCCATCGTGAGCGCGTGGCCGTGGTCGCGGTAACTCGTCAAGGCGTAGTCGTCGGGCCGCAAGGCCGAGAGTGAGCCGACGGCGACGGCCTCCTGACCAATGTAGAGGTGGCAGAAGCCGCCTATCTTCCCGAGCGTGTAGGCTTCGGCCGCCTTCTCCTCGAAGCGGCGTATGAGCACCATCTGGTGGAGCATCTTCAGAAGCGTCTCGCGGTCAATGTCCTCGATGTGCTTCTGCTGCGCGTGCAGACGTTGTTCGTGCTCCTCGCGTAGCTCGTTAGTGTCTATCGAGCCCTTCTCCTCGCGCTCGGCGACGCCTGCGCCGGTTCCGGAGGACTCCGACTGCGCCCGTGGCTTCATAGGTGTGACTTTAAGTTCGCTCATCTTTTATCGTTCCCGCGCGAACGGGCGCGCCGCCGACGCCGACGCGCGAACGGGCGCGGTCTCGCGTCGCCTGTCTCCGTGCGACCTTCTGTATAGCTTTGACGGAGACGGATTATACGCGACTTTGACGCCCGCGGCAAAAACGTTCGGCGCGAGACGACGAAAGGCGCGCGGCCTTCGTGCGCGGCCGCGCGCCTTCGAGTTCAACGTGTCTGTGTCGCATGTGCTTACACGTCGCCTACCTGCCTCTTACCTACCTCTCACCTACCTCTTACCTATAAGCGTCGAGCGAGAAGACCGTGGCCGCGTGTGTCGTGCCGCGGCGCGTGCCCTTGTTGCGGCGCATCGCCTGCGTCGCCGCGAGCAGTAGTTCGTCCGCCGTCTCGCCGTCCGAAGGGTGGCACGACGCGCCGATTGTGACGGTTACGCGCAGCGCGCGGCCCGTCTTGAAGGGGAAGCCGTAGGATTCAATCGCGGCGCGAACGCGCTCCGTGACGAGCGACGCCGCCTCCGCGCCCGCGCCCGGCATGACCGCGACGAACTCGTCGCCCGAGTAGCGCGCGAGCATGTCCATCTGCCTGAACTGCTCCTTGATTACGTCCGCGACCGAAGCGAGCAGGCGGTCGCCCACGCCGTGGCCGAACTCCTCGTTAATCTTTTTGAAGTCGTCGAGGTCTATGCTCAACACGGCGACGGGCTCGTTGCCCTGCCTCCTGCATTCCGCGAGTCTCTGTTCGAGCACGAGTCTGAGCGCGCGCGCGTTCGGCAGTCCCGTCAGCGTGTCGGTGAGCGCGCTCTGCTTCGTGCGCTCGAACGTGACTGCGTTTCCGAGCGCGC
This sequence comes from Pyrinomonadaceae bacterium, assembly GCA_045807805.1. Taxonomy (GTDB): domain Bacteria; phylum Acidobacteriota; class Blastocatellia; order Pyrinomonadales; family Pyrinomonadaceae; genus QHXN01. Next base: position 5,140 of record JBJMGR010000306.1, read on the forward strand.
CCGAGACGTGCAGGCAGACCGATTCGAGCAGCCGCGCGTGCTCGTGCGTGTACGCGCCCGGCTTCGACGCGTAGAGCGTGACAGCGCCGAACGCGCCATCCTCCCGCACGAGCGGCGAAGAGAGAACAGAGCCCACGCGCGACGCAATCTCCTCGGGCATGCCCGCCGTGTCGAGGTCGGGCGCGGCGTCGGACATCGTACGTGCGTTCGCGATGACCCAGCCCGTAATGCCTTCACCCGCGGGGATGCGGCGGCTTGAGTAGAACTCCGTCTGCTCGCCCGTCGCGTAGACCGGCTCGGCCATGCCCGAACGCTCGTCCGCGACGAAGAAGACGCACGCGTCGAAGGGCACTATCGAGCCGAGCCTCGACGCGACGAGCGCGGCCGTGTCTTGCAGATTGAGTGAAGAGCCGACGGCCTGCGCTATCTCGTGCAGCGCGAAGACCTCTCGCTGCGCCTCCGCAATCGAACGGAAGCCCGAAGCGCCATCAGAGGAGGTTAAGGTTCGTACAGCGACGCGCTCGTCAACAACCCGAGCGTCCCCAGAGCCCTCCGCGTCCGCACGCACCTGCTCGCGCGCGTCCTCTTCCGATAGCATCAGGTCGAACGTCTCGACGTTCTTCGCGAACGTCTCCACGACCCGTGGGTCGAAGGAGAACGCAGACTCTTGTCGAAGCAGCGCGAGCGATTCGTCTCTGCTCATTCCCGCGCGATACGGGCGGTCGCAGCGCGTCGAGTCGTAGAAGTCCACGACCGAGATGATGCGCGCGACGAGCGGTATCTCTTCGCCTCGAAGCCCGAGCGGATAGCCCGTGCCGTCCCAACGCTCGTGGTGATGTCGCACGAGACCTTCGACGGGGAAGGGGAAGCCTATCCTGCCGACGATGTCAGCCCCCACGCCCGCGTGAATCTTCATCTTCTCGAACTCGGCCGCGGTGAGCCTGCCCGGCTTGTTGAGTATGTACTCGGGCACCGCGAGCTTGCCTATGTCGTGCAGGAGCGCGCCCGCTTCGAGCGCCAGCATCTCCGCGCTCGTAATGCGCAGCAGCTTGCCCAACTCGGTCGCGTACAGGCGCGTGCGGCGTACGTGGCCGTGCGTCGTCTGATCTTTCGCGTCAATCGCAATCGCGAGCGACTCGACTGCCCTTAGTCGAAGCCCCGAGACCTCCCGCTCGCGCCCAAGCTCCTCCTCGAACGCTCGCCGCGTCGAATCGAGTCTCCGCCATTGAAGACGCACGAACGCGAGACAGAGCGAGGCCACGACAAGCGGCGACAGGGCTAGAAAAATCTCGCCCGGCGTCGCGCCGCCGTCTTCGAGCGCACGCGCAAGACCGTATGCGCAGGCCGACAGCGCCGCCGCTGCTGTTACCGAGCAATAGATCGCTGTCTGGAGCGGCTTCCTTTTACTCTGACTCATGTCGGCGGATGGCTGTAGAAATTTGGTTGGAAGAGGGGACGCGTGTGCTGCCGTTCTGAAGGCCGTCGGACGGTTAAAAGAGTCGCGGCCAACATTGTTGGCACTTATGAAAATATCCGTTCAGGCCCTTACGAGTCAAGGAAATAAGTGGCCGGACGTTAGATTCAGGCTCAAAGTTTTCAGTCTCGTTCCCGAGCTTTGTTGTCTCTTTGAACTATGAAAGGGGCGCTGTGATATACTCCACGACCGCGCAAGCCCCCTCGGGCTGTGCGTCCGCTGCCTGCCGTTTACGATATGGGATGTTTCCCGTCCGGCCCTTGAATCTGAAAAAATGGTGTAATTTGGGCCGTTCCTGTGTTAAATTGCGCCGCAAGTTTTTGCGCGGGCCTTTGAAGACGGGCGACAGAGAAGGTCGCGCCGAGCCGCGCCGAATGAAACGCTGCGGGCAGAGCGTCCTCCCGCGAAACGTCCTGCTTGGAAAGACCGGAGGGGCGCGCCTTCAACGTAACATCAACTGACCGAGCTGCAAGGAGAACGCCCGAGGCGTAAACGCGAGCGAAAGGCCCGCGCAGCTCCCCAACAATCTGACCCCCAAGGGGTACAGGAGGAAACTCGATGCGAAGAACGCTAGCTCTTCTGACTCTCCTCGCCGTCGCGTGCGTCTGGACGGCCTGCACGCCCGCCGACAACGCGAACGGGAACGCGAACAATGCGAACATGAACTCGAACATGAACTCGAACATGAACTCGAACTCGAACATGAACTCGAACTCGAACATGAACTCGAACTCGAACATGAACTCGAACATGAACTCGAACAACAGCAACATGCATGGCAACACGAACAACAGCAACATGCATGGCAACACGAACTCCAACACGCACGGCAACACCAACGCGAACACCCACGCCAACTCGAACAACAGGAATTCTTAAAGGCGGACGCCGTCAACGTGAGCCGAAGGCGCGCTTGCTGTCCGGGCGCGCCTTCGCTTTTGAAGGCGTCTTACGAGGGGAAGTGAGGACGGGCGTTTGAGCTTCAGCGGGCCGACGGGCCGAATTACCTGGCGCTACCTTTCAGACCCCGCGCAGATAGCGGAGGCAGCCGAGGCGCTTCGGCGCGAGCCGGTCATAGGTCTCGACACGGAGACCTACTGGGACGCGAAGACCAACATCTCTTACGTCTCGCTCGCGCAGTTGTCGGCGCGCGAAGGGGACGTGATCGTGGCTGACGTGCTGAGCGCGGGCGTCGAGCCGCTCCGGGCCTTGCTCGAAGCGCCCGAGGTCAGGATGGTCGCGCACAACGCGCGCTTCGACGAGGCGATGCTGCGCGGCGCGGGCGTGAAGACTTATGGGCTCGTCGACACTCTGCGCATGTCGCGCATGGCGCTCAGTCTCAACTCTCACAGCCTCGCGTCCGTCTCCGAGCACCTGCTCGGGCTCCCGATGGATAAGTCGCTTCAGAGGTCGAACTGGCGGCGGCGGCCTCTGACGCGAGCGCAGATAGAGTACGCCGCGCTCGACGCCCGTATAGCGATACTGGTCTACGACGAGCTAAGTCGCGTGCTCGAAGGTCAGGGAAGACTTGAAGCGGCCCTGCGCGCGTCCGTCGTCGAACCGCGCGAGGCGTCGGCCGAGTCGTCGAAGTCCCCGCGCAGGCGGAAGGCTCTGCCGAGGCCGGAGATAGTCTTAACGCCGGAGGAGAAGCAGATTGTCGCGCGGCTCAAGAGGTGGAGGATGGAGCGCGCGAACACGCAGCGCGTGCCCGCATACATGGTCTGCCCCGACCGTACGCTCGAACAGCTCGCGCGCGAGCTGCCGGAAACACTAGAAGCGCTCGCGCAAGTCTACGGCCTCGGCGAGTCGAAGATAAGCAAGTTCGGGGAAGAGTTGTTAAAGGCGCTCTGCGACGCTTGCGCCTGACGCCCTTCAGCCTTCGGCGCTCATCGCGGAGGACGCGTCGTCCGCGAGCTGCGTAGCAAGCTCCTCGGGCGTGCCGACGGGTTGTCGGCACGCGTAGTGCTCGCACACGTATGCCGTCGTGCGTCCGCTCACGGCCGTGCGCTCGCGCAGGAGCGGTATCTGTTCCGCCGCGCGCGCGTCCGATTCAAAAGCCTGCACGAGAATCTTGTTGGGAAGGTAGCGCGTCCATACTTCACGCGCGAGAGCGTGCGCGTCGCCGCCTCCGCCACCGGCGGGTGAGACGATGACGACCTCCTTCGGCGTCGAGAGATAGAAGTCCATCGCGCCGAGCGCGTAGCCGAAGGCCGAAGGGTAGCGCTCGACCGCGTCGCGCACGAGGCGCAGGACGTTGACGGCCTTGCGGCTGTAGTCTTCGTCGCCGGTCAACACGGAGAGCCGCAGAAGACACTCGGCCGCGACGGAGTTTCCCGAAGGCGTCGCGTTATCGAAGTAGTCTTTGTTGCGGACGATGAGCTGCTCGCCGCTTCGCCCGTTGTAGAAGAAGCCTCCACCCTCCTCGTCCCAGAACTCCTCGACCATCTTATCGGCCAACGCCCGCGCCTCTTCGAGCCAGCGCAAGTTGCCCGTCGTCTCGTAGAGCGTCACGAACGCCGACGCGACGTACGCGTAGTCGTCTAGAAAGCCTACGTGCTTCGCGCTGCCGTCCTTGTAGACGTGAAGCAGCAGGCCGTCCTTCATCAGACTTTCAAGGATGAACTCCGCATTGCGCTCCGCCGTCTCGCGATAGTCTTCGCGCTCCAACACGGCCGCGGCCTCGGCGAAGGCTTCGAGCATGAGGCCGTTCCATGCCGTAATGACCTTCTCGTCGCGGCCCGGCTTGATGCGCCGCTCTCGCTCGGTGAAGAGAATCCCGCGCCCTCGCTCGATCACTTCGCGCAGCTTCTCGGCGTTGACGTTCTGTTCACGCGCGACTTCGTCAATCGTCCGCTCGACGTTGAGGATGTTTCGCTCCTCGAAGTTTCCGCCGGCGGTCACGTCGTAGTACGCGCTGAAGAGTTGCGCGTCCGTTGGCCCGAGAAGGCTCTCGACCTCCTCCTTGTCCCAGACGAAGAACTTCCCCTCGACGCCCTCGGAGTCCGCGTCCTGCGTCGAATAGAACGCGCCGGACTCGTCAGTCATCTCGCGCGTAACGTACAAGAGCGTCTCTTCCGCGATGCGCCGGAAGAACTCGTCGCCCGTCGCCTGAAAAGCGTGGAGGTAGAGGCGCGCGAGCAGCGCGTTGTCGTAGAGCATCTTCTCGAAGTGGGGCACGAGCCAGCGCGCGTCGGTCGAGTAGCGATGGAAGCCTCCGCCGAGCTGGTCGTACATTCCGCCCTCGGCCATGCGCCTGCATGTGTGCGTCGCCATCTCAAGCGCGCGCGCCTCGCCCGTGCGCTTGTACGTGCGCAGAAGGAATTCGAGATTCATCGAAGAGGGAAACTTCGGCGCGGAGCCGAAGCCGCCGTTACGCGGATCGTACGTGCGCGCGAGATTGCGGTACGCGTTGTCGAGCAGTTGCGCGTTGATGTTTTCAGACGACTCCTGCGCCACGCTCATGCGCCGAAGCTCGGAGAGGATTTCCCAAGCCGACTGCCGAACCTCTTCGGGGCGCGCGCGGTATGCTTCGGAGACGGCCGCGAGTATGCGCGGGAAGCCGGGCATCTGGTAGCGGTCTTCGGGCGGGAAGTAGGTGCCGCCGTAGTAGGGGATGAGGTCGGGCGTGAGGAAGACAGTCAAAGGCCAGCCGCCGTGGCGCGTCATCATCTGTACGGCGTTCATGTAAATCTGGTCGAGGTCGGGACGCTCCTCGCGGTCAACTTTAATGTTGACGAAGTTCTCGTTCATGATGCGCGCAGTCTCCTCGTTCTCGAACGACTCGCGCTCCATCACGTGGCACCAGTGGCACGCGGAGTAGCCTATGCTCAAAAGTATCGGCCTGTCCTCGCTGCGCGAGCGCGCGAGCGCCTCCTCGCCCCACGGATACCAGTCCACGGGGTTGTGCGCGTGCTGTAAAAGATACGGGCTCGACTCGCCCGCGAGGCGGTTCGTGTGCTTGTGCTCCGGCATGATTCCTTGCGTCCTTCTCTTTAATTGTTCCGATTTATCTTGAAGAGGATTATGTGGCCTGCGCGTTGAATCGGCAAACCGACTCCACACGGCTTTTTGCTATTTCGACGCCGCCTCGGATAAACTGAATGGTGATTCATTTTTACCCACGGCGTCAATTCAGGAGCGTGTGTGATGGAACGTGAAAGCATAGAGATGGACGTGCTCTTCGTCGGCGCGGGGCCGGCATCTTTGAGCGGCGCGCTGCACCTCGCGCGCCTCGTCGGCGAGCACAACGAGGCGGTAGAGAAGGGTACGCGGAAGGGGAAGCCTCTCGGCGAGATTCAGATCGCCGTGATTGAGAAGGGCGCGACGGTCGGCGCGCACATACTCTCGGGTGCGGTGATGGATCCGAAGGCTCTGCGCGAACTCATACCGGACTTCATAGAGCAGGGAGCGCCGGTCGAGTCGCCCGTCAACGAAGACTACTTCCTCTATCTGACGAAGACGCGCGCCATCAAGTCGCCCATCACGCCGCCGCCTCTGAAGAACCACGGCTACTACATCGTCTCGCTCAACAAGCTCACGGCGTGGCTCGGCGAGAAGTGCGAGGAGGCGGGCGTCAACATCTTCCCCGAATTCCCCGGCGCTGAAGTGCTCTACGACGAGGCCGACCGCGTCGTCGGCGTACGCACGGGCGACAAGGGCATTGATAAAGAAGGGAGACGAAAGTCGAACTTCGAGCCGGGCGTGGACATCCTCGCCAAGGTGACCGTGCTCGGCGAGGGGCCGCGCGGCTCGCTCACAAAGCAGTTGACGCAGCGTTTGGGATTGAACGACGGGCGCGAGCCGCAGGTCTACAGCATCGGCGTGAAGGAGCTTTGGGAGCTGCCCGACGACCGATACCCCGCGGGCCGCGTCACGCACACGCTCGGCTACCCTTCGGACTCGAATACGTACGGCGGCGGTTGGATTTACGGGATGCAGAACCGCATCATCAATCTCGGCTACGTGACGGGCCTGGACTACGGCGACCCTCTGCTCGACCCGCACGCGGAGTTCCAGCGCTTCAAGGAGCACCCGTTCGTCGCGAAGCTGCTCGAAGGCGGACGTATGATTCGCTACGGCGCGAAGACCATCGCGGCCGGAGGCTTCTATGCCATCCCGCAGTTTCACGGCGACGGCTTCCTGCTCGTCGGCGACTCGGCGGGCTTCCTGAATTCGCAACGCTTGAAGGGCATCCACACCGCGATCAAGAGCGGCATGCTCGCCGCGCAGGCCATATTCGACGCACTGCTCGCCGAAGACTACTCGAAGGAGCAACTCAAGAGCTACCGCCGCTTCGTACGCGAGAGCTGGATAACGCAGGAGCTTCGGCGCGTGCGAAACTTCCACGCCGCGTTCAAGCACGGCCGCTGGCTCGGGCTTGCCAACGCGGGTTTGCAGTTCCTGACGGGCGGTCGTTCATGGGGGCTCTTCGACCGCGCGAGCCTTGAGCCCGGCCACACGGCTTTGAAGAAGCTCAAAGACTACGGCTATCACGGCGACAATTTAGACCAGCGATACGGCAAGCTGCGCTTCGACGGCAAGCTCACCTTCAACAAGGTGACGGACGTTTACCACGCGGCCGTCTCGCACGACGAAGACCAGCCCGTCCATCTGCACGTGCTCGACACGAACATCTGCTCGACGCGCTGCGCGGAAGAGTATGGCAACCCCTGCCAGCGCTTCTGCCCCGCGGCCGTCTACGAGATGGTCGAGAACGGCGACGGGAAGCGACGCCTTCAGATCAACTTCTCCAACTGCGTCCACTGCAAGACCTGCGACATCATGGATCCCTACCAGATAATCAACTGGGTCACGCCCGAAGGCGGCGGCGGGCCGGACTACAAGGGAATGTAAAGGATGAAGGATGAAGGATGAATAAAAGCCTTCCTGCTTTCACTTCATCCTTCCGCCTTCATCCTTCATCCTTTCGTTACGATGCGACTCTCAGTTGAAGCTCACCGCGAAGTCGAAGAGTTCTTCCGAAGGCACGAGGGCAGGCCGGGGCTCGTTCTGCCGCCGGTCTACGTCTACGCGGGGGCGTTGGCGCGCCTTTTAACGGAGCCCGCGCGCGTTGGAGCAATCACGTTCGGGCGGAGGGTCTTCATCAGGCCCACACTCATCAAGAAGGATTCGACGGGACGCGCGTCCGTGCCCGCGTGGCTGCTCGTACACGAGGCCGCGCACGTTCTTCAGTACGATGAGCGCGGGTTTGTGGGCTTCCTCGTCCGATACCTTCGCGGCTATGTTCGGGGGCTGAAGGAGGGGAAGGGCTTGAACGCGGACGCGCGGAATGCGGCCTACCTGGCGATACCGGAAGAGCGCGCCGCGCGCGACGCGGAGCGCGCCTACGTCGAGTCGCGTCGTGGTACTGCCTGAAGCCTTGTAGTTTGTGAGGGCGTGAGCGCCCGTCTCACTCCTTCTCGATGAGCGAGAAGTGAATCTTGCCGCGCGCGACCTCTTCGAGCGCGATGCGCGTCGGCTTATGGCGCTGCGAGTCCATCTCGACGCGCGGCCGCGCGCCCCTCTGCAACTGCTTGCTGCGCTGTGCGGCCACGAGTATGAGGCGGTACTTCGAGTCGAGGCTGGGCGACTCGTTCTCCCGATTGTCCTGCTCTTCTGTCGTCATCGCGTCGGCGGGCTTTACCATATCTCTCCACAGTCGGCCTAAACAGTCGGCCATACTCCTTTATGAATCCTGACTCTCTTTAGTCAACCTACTTTTATAAACTTTTCGAGCCATTTATTCAACGCGCGGGGCGGTCGCGAATGAGGCGAGCACGCGTCGCGCGACCCACTCCTGCCGTTCTCGTCGCGCTCGCTCGGCCAAAACGATGCCGGAGAGCTGCGTCGCCGCGCGCTCGACCTCGTCGTTTAAGACGACGTAATCGAAGTGCCTGTACTGCTCGACCTCGCCGCGCGCGTTCGAGAGTCGGAGTTCGAGTTCTTCCTGCCTCTCGGTCATCCTCGCGCTCAAACGCACGCGCAGAACTTCAAACGAGGGCGGCAGTATGAAGATCGAGACGACTGAGTCGAAGGCCGCGCGCACGGCCTCCGCCCCCTGCACATCTATTTCGAGGACGATGTCGTGCCCCTCGTTCAACTCCTGCTCGACCACGCTACGCGCCGTCCCGTAGAGGTGGCCGTGTACGACGGCCCATTCGAGGAATCCGCCGCCCGCGCGCATGCGCTCGAACTCCTCCTCCGAGACGAAGTGATAGTTCAGGCCGTCCGTCTCGGAGGGGCGCGCGGCCCGCGTAGTCCAGGAGACGGAGTAGCTGACGCCGGGGACTGTATCGAGCAGGCGGCGTATGAGCGTGCCTTTGCCGCCGCCCGAGGGCGAGCTGATGACGAAGAGAATGCCGCGGTAGCCTCCCGCGGCGCGCGCGTTTGAGCGTTCGCCCGTCTCACTCAACGTTCTGCACCTGCTCGCGTAGTTTTTCGACCGCCGCCTTGATGCCGAGCGCCGCGTCCTTTATCGCGAGGTCGGTTGACTTCGATAGAACGGTGTTCGCCTCGCGGTTGAACTCCTGAAGTAGGAAGTCGAGCCGCTTGCCCGTGTCGCCCTCTTCCGCGAGCGACGCGCGGAACTGCGCGACGTGGCTGCGAAGGCGCGCGACCTCCTCGCTGATGTCGCTGCGGTCTGCGAGGTACGCGACCTCCTGCGCGAGGCGGCCCTGATCGAGCTGGACGATTTCAAGCCCGTCGCGCGCGAGCAGTTCGCTGATGCGTCGGTTGACGCGCGCGCGGTACGCGTCCACCTGCTCGCCCGAGAGCGACTCGATGATAGGCATGTGCTGCTCAATCTCGTCGAGCCGCGAACTCATCTCGGCGGCGAGCGCCGCGCCTTCACGCACGCGCATCGCTTCGAGTTCGCCGAGCGCCTCGTCTAAAGCCTGCTCTACGCCCTTGAGCATCTCGTCCGAGACGCCCGAGCGCGAGACCTGCATCGCGCCGGGAAGGCGCGCGAGCACGTTCACGTCAGGCTCGCCCGCGAGCCCGTACTCTCTCTGCATCTCGCGCATGACCTGTATGAAGCCCGCGATGAGCGGGCGGTTGAGTTCGTAGGAGACCTCGCTCGTGCGCTCGACGGAGATGTTCACGTCAACTCGCCCGCGCGAGAGTCTTTCGCCGATGCGCTTTCGCACGGCGGCCTCGACGGCAGACAAGTCAGTGCTCGTGCGGAGATGTATGTCGAGGAAGCGATTGTTTACTGTCTTCAGGTCGACGGCCGCGCTGAAGCCGTCGCCCTGCGCCGTGCCGCGCCCGAATCCGGTCATTGATTTCATGGTGAGCAGTGAGCGGTAAGCGGTGAGCAGTTAAGAAGCGGTTTTGAGTCTTCAGCTTTTAGTTTTCGGTAAGCGTCTTTGGTTGGACGCTACAAGCTGAAAACTGTTCACCGCTTACGGCTCACTGGTTACTGTCTCGACTTCCTCCTCCTCGTCGGCGAATTGCAGTTCGTAGAGCCTTCGGTATGAGCCGCCGAGCGCGAGCAGCTCCGAGTGGCGGCCCGTTTCGATGATGCGGCCGCGCTCGATGACTACAATCAAATCCGCGCGGCGCACGGTCGAGAGACGGTGCGCGATGACGATGGTGGTGCGGCCACGCGTGAGATTCGCCAGAGCCTTCTGCACGAGCCGCTCCGACTCGGCGTCGAGCGCCGAGGTCGCTTCGTCGAGTACGAGCACGGACGCGTCGGCGAGGACTGCGCGCGCGATTGCGAGGCGCTGGCGCTGTCCGCCCGAGAGGAAGATGCCGCGCTCGCCGACGATTGTGTCGTAGCCCGCGGGCAACTCCTTTATAAACTCGTGCGCGTGCGCGGTGTGCGCGGCGGCCTCGATGTCGGCTTCGCTGGCGTCGGGGCGGCTGTAAGAGATGTTGTAGCGAACGGTGTCGTTGAAGAGCACTGTCTCCTGCGTGACGAGCGCGGTGTTGCTGCGTAGTGAGCGTACCTGCGCGTCGCGCAAGTTTGTGCCGTCCCACGTGACGGAGCCTTCGGTCGGGTCGTGGAAGCGCGGCACGAGCTTCGTCAAAGTCGATTTGCCGCCGCCCGACTCGCCGACGAGCGCGACCATCTGACCGGCGCGTATGCGCAGGGATATGTCGCGCAGCACGTGGCGCTCTTCGTTGCCGTAGCGGAAACTTACGCCGCGAAGCTCGATGGCCTCGCGCAAGGGTTGAAGCTCGACGGCGTCCGCCTTCTCGGGCATCTCGCTGCGCTCGTCCAGGACTTCCCAGACGTGGCGCGCGGCGGCGAGCGCCTGCTCCATGCCGTTGTGCAGGCGCGAGAGCTTGCGCATCGGGTCGTAGCTTGAGAAGAGGAAGAAGAGGAACGTGATGAACTGCGCCGCGGTCATGTGGCCCGAGACTATCTCGCGCTGAGCGAAGAAGAGGAGCACGGCGACGGCCACGACGCCTATCATCTCAATCGTCGGCGGGGCGAAGCCCTGAATCTTCGCCGTGCGAAGATTGGCGCGCAGAATGTCCGCCGCCACGCGCGAGAAGCGTCGGCGCTCGTGCTCCTCCGCGACGTAGGCTTTGACGATGGTCTGATTGGCTAAAGCCTCCTGCGCCGTGTCAACGAGGCGCTGCCCGCCCTCGAACGACTCGCGCGCGAGGTTGCGTAGCGCGCGGCCGAAGCGTGCGGTCAGAAAGCCTATGAGCGGCGCGATGAGAAGCGAGCCGAGCGTCAAGCGCCACGAATAGTAGAACGACGCCGAGAGGAAGAAGATGAGCGTGAAGCCTTCGCGGAGCATGTCGCGAAGCGTGTTCGAGACGGCCGACTCGATTGCGGCGGCCGAGCCGACGAGCCGCGAGACGAGGTAGTTCGTCCTGTGCCGCTCGAAGAAGTCTGCCGACTGCGAGTGAAGGTGCGCATACATGTCCGTGCGAAGTTTGAGCACCGACTCCTGGCCGACGCGCGCCATCAGGTAGGTCGAGAAGTATTCGGCGACGCCCTTCACGAGCGTGAAGAGAATGAGCAGGACCGCGATGGTGCGCCACGCGGCGAAGCCCGAGTCGGGGATGAAATGCTGAAGGCCGAAGAGCGTGGGCGTGCGCTGCTGTCCGGTGCCTCCGCCCTGTCGCAAAGCCTGATCGAAGATGGGGACGATGAGCGCGCCGATAGCGCTCTGTAGGAGGCCGACGGCGAACATTGCGACAGTCGCGAGGGTGAACTTACCCCAGTGCGGCTTGAGATAGAATAGGAGTCGCCTTAGGTCACGCATTCGCCGTCGTCAAAGTCTCTTTTGAAGCCGCCCGAAGCCGGAAGAAGTTTTTGAGTCGCACCGGCATCAAGTTAAGAAAGACTATACGGAGGGCGTTCGGGCGGCGTCAAGGAATACAAGGGCGCGCAACTTCGCCGCTCTTGCGCTATAATCGGCGCGCTAGAGACTTTGCGCGCCGCCTCCAAGCTCTACCCGACATCTTTGTAAGGTTGTATACGTGAGCCTACGGATTCTGATTGTCGACGACGATTTGAGCATGAGAATGTTGCTTGCGGAGTATTTCCGCAGGCTCGGTTACGAGGTCGAGGAGTATGAGAGCGGCGAGCGCGGCCTTGAGCCCGCGATCAACGGCCACTTCGACTTCTTCATCTTCGACGTGACGATGGAGCCCGGCATGAGCGGGCTCGAACTCCTCAAGAAGGTTCGCGAGCGAGGCGTCGAGACGCCCGCCATGTTCTTGACCGCGCACGACGCCGTGGACGACAAGGTCGCGGGCTTTCAGGCGGGCGCGGACGACTATCTCGCGAAGCCCTTCAGTCCACGCGAGCTTGAGGTGAGAGTCGAGGCGCTGCTTCGCCGCGCGGGCAAGTGGTCTGCGAAGCCGGAGGACGAGAAGAAAGACCGCATCGAAGTCGGCGAGCTAGTCATAGACAAGCGCCGCCACGAGGTGACGGTTGGCGGCAACCGCGTCGAGTTGACGCCGCTTGAGTTTCACATACTCGAACGCCTCGCGAGCGAGCCCGGCCGCGCCTGGTCGCGCAACGACCTGCTCGACGAGGTCTGGAGCACCGAGTACGAAGGCTATCAGCGCAACGTTGACCCGCACATAAACCGCCTGCGACGTAAGATTGAGCCCGACCCCAAGAACCCCAGCTACGTCCTGACCGTCCGGGGCGTAGGCTACAAACTTAACGAGGCCCCATGATCCACCGACCCGCACGCACGCGCCGAGCGGCGTTCCTTCTACTCGCACTCGCGTTGCTGCTCACGGCCGCGACGCAGGTCTCCACGGCGCAGAAGCGACAGCCCGCGCAGAAGAGGTCGGGCGCGAAGAAGAATCCTTTCGAGCCTGCGAAGCCCGACGCGTCGAAGACTCCGCAGACCGCCGCCACTCAAGCCAATGGTCAGACTCCCACGGCGCAACAGCTTCCGCCCTCGATACTCGTACGCTGGCAGGGGCGGCCCGGCGTCAACCGCTACAGGCTTCAGCTCGCGACCGACGAGAGGTTCGAGGATATAGTTTTTGACCAGGCGGTCGAGGGAAGGCAGTACGTCGTCAAGGGTCTGCCGCCGGGCAACTACTTCTGGCGCGTCGCGGCCGCCGCCGCCGAGACGAGCGTCTCATACACGAAGCCCGAGCGCGTGACCTTGTCCGAGGCCGCGACGGGCGTCGAGGTCGCGAGCGTCGTGATGCCCGCCGACGCGGGCTGGCGCACGGCGACGGGCGAAGCCGTGCGGCTCGTGCCCGCGTCGCTACGCGCGGGCGGCGTGACGGACTTCGTCGGCGTCTCGCCAGACGGGCGCGTCTTCGCCGTTGACGGCGCGAGCGGAATCTCTCTGTGGACTGCGCGCTTCAATCCTACGGCCACGGCCGCCGCGACGAATGAGGTCAAGAGCCTCTCCTTCTCGCCGCTCGTCGTCGCGTCGTCGCAGGGGCCGAGCGTCGTGGTCGCGACCACGGGCGGCGTGCGCGCGCTTCGCGGAGAGACGGGGCGCGAAATCTGGCGTGCCGGGTTAGCGGGCGTAGCGTCGGGCGGAGTCGCGACGGACATGAACGGCGACGGCTCGGCGGAGGTCGTCGTCGTCACCAAAGACCCCGAGCGCTTCTACGTGCTCGACGGCGGCACGGGCCGCGTGCTCGCGGATCAGAAACTGGAAGGCGAGACCGTCGGCGCGCCGTACCCGCTCGACGCGGGGGGGAAGCGCGGCGTCCTCGTCAGTCTGAAGAAGGGGCGCGTAGAGTTTCGCGACGCCGAGGGCGCGGTGGCGGGCGAGGCGAAGGTCGAGAATAGCGACGTGACGACTGCGCCGCTCGTCGTCGCGCGCGGGCAGATGACCTTCATGGTGGTCGGCACGGACAACGGCCTCTGGGCATTCTCTTTGCCCGACCTGAAGGTGCTCGGGGTGATTAAGGCCGACGACGACTCGATACGCGGCACGCTCTCGGCGGTGGACGTTGACGGCGACGGCGCGCCCGAGGTCGTAATGGTGACGAAGCGCGGCCGCGTCGCGCTCGTCAACACGACCGACGGCAACGTCCGCTGGTCTATGGATGGCGTGCCGAGCGCGGAGGCCGCCGCGTTCGCGGACGTGAATGGCGACGGCGTGCTCGACGTGATTGTGCCCGGCGGCGACTCTTTCGCGCTCGGCTTCTCGGGCCGCGACGGCTCGCTCGTGATGAAGGTCGAAGACGGTCGCGCGGTCTCGCAGAAGGCCGGTGCCAACACGCGCCCGCTCATCGCGGCGCAGTCGCTCGGCAGCATGATGCTCGTCGGCGGCGACACGGCGCGCATGGGCATACGCGCCCTGGAACTCCCGAAGGGCTCGACGCCGAAGCGCTGAGAGTTGGGGCGCGCGCGGACACGGAGGCAGCTTGTACATCCGTCTATTAGCCGCCGTGCTCTTCGCGGCGTGGTTCGCGGGGAAGTTCATACTGGGGAAGGAGGGGTTCATACACGTGCTCCTCCTCTGCGCCGTTGCGGTCGCCGTCGTGCAGTTCGTACACGAACGGCGAGCAGTCAGACGTTGAGGCTCGCGGAGATTGAGCGGCAACAGTTAAACGCCTCCGGCGCATCAATCAGCCTGTAGCTTCTTTTCCGCGCTCATAAAAGTCAGGCTATCCCCGGAGCGCGCAAACTTCGCCCGACAAGAGGAGTAAGGTTTATGAAATTACTATTCTCTCCTTCACGCGTGACGGCTGCCTGTCTTTTCACTCTCGTCCTATCGGTCGCCGCGGCCGCGCAGGGCGACTCGCGCCGCGAGACCGTCGCGGTCACATATCCACTCGAACAGACCGTCAGCCTTCGCTTCCGGGGCACGACGCGGCTCCCGCGCCTTTCAGGCTCCGCGAAGGTCAAGCGCTCGGGGCGTCGCAACACGCGCGTCGAGATGAGCATCGACAACCTCCCGCGCGCGTACGAACTCGGGAGCGTCTACACGACCTTCGTCCTCTGGGCCGTCTCGCCCGAAGGACGCGCCGACAGCCTCGGCGAGATAAAGCGCAGCGGCAGTTCATTCATCAACAGCAAGGTTGACGTGACGACCACGCTCGAAACCTTCGCGCTCATCGTCACCGCCGAGCCGCACTTCATGGTTCGCAGTCCGAGCCGGATGGTCGTGCTCGAAAACCTCCCGCCGCGCGACCCAGGCGACGCGACCGTAGCGACCGTGCCCGTGCAGTACATCGGAAACTCGTCCGACTACTTCCGCGATTCGCGCGTCCCGGACTTGGCGGACAGAGACCTTCTACGCACGCCCACCTCTCTGCTCGGCGCGCGGCAAGCCGTAAACCTCGCGCGCTACGCGGGGGCTGAGCGCGATGCGCCCGAAGATTTGCGCTACGCGACGGCCGCGCTCGAAGATGCGGAGAACGGGTGGCGCTTGGGTCAGTCCGAGGAGGACGTTGACGTGAAGGCGCGCGCCGCGATAAGGCTCGGCGTGAAGGCCGAAGAGTCGGCGGAGATTCACGGCGCGGCCCGCAAGCGTCGTGATGAGATTACGACGCGAGACAACGCCGTGCGCGAGGCCGAAGATAATGCGGCCGAGGCGTCGAAGCAGATAGCCGACCTGCGCGAGCGTCTGCGTCGCGAAGAGTCGGCGCGCGAACTCGCCGAGCGCGACGCGTCGAGCGCGAACCAGCAGCTACGCGACCTTCGCGCCGAGAACGCGCGCCTTCGCGACGAGTTAGTAAACGTCCGCACGGAAGGCGACGCTGCAAAACTCAAGCTCGCGCGCATCGAGGGCGAGCGAGCCGAGGCGGACAAGCACGTAGAGTCCGAGCGGCGCGCGGCACAGCAGCGCGAGGCGCTCGCGAACTTGAAGTCTTCGCTCGCGCGCTTCGGCACGGTCAAAGAGTCCGCGCAAGGGTTGGTGCTCGTACTCACCGACGCGCTCTGGGCGGGCGCGCGCGCGGCCGAGTTGACGCCCAAAGCGGTCGCGACGACCGTTGACCCGCTCGCCGCTCTGCTCGCGAACAACCCGGAGCTTCGCGTCCGCATAGAGGCTTACGCGGACGCGCGCGGCGACGGCGCGGAGTTGCAGAAGCTCACGCAGGACAGGGCGGAGGCGCTCGCGGGCCGACTCGTCACTTCGGGCGTTGACGGCGCGCGCATACAGGCCAACGGCATGGGCACGACGAACCCCATCGCGGCCAACACGACGCCCGCGGGCCGTCAGCGCAATCGCCGAATCGAGATAACACTCACGCCCTCAGCCTCGTCCGACTCGGCCTCCGCGGGCGACGCGCAGCAGTGAGAAGGCGGATGTTAGATATTAGATGCTGGATGTTAGTAAGCGACGCCTTCATCAACGATAATTGATGAAGGCGTCGCCGCGTTACTCTCAACTACTAACATCTAACATCTAACATCTAACATCTTTTTACGATGGCTTTTCTTGAGATACTTCAGCTCATCGGTTACAGCACGGCCGCCGCGCTGCACGCTTGGATAGCCGCTTCGCTCGTGAAGCGTCGGCGGTTGCTCGCGCCGCTCGAACGCGTGCTGCTCGTGCTCGCCTCCGTGCTCGGCGTGTGGCATGCGTCGAACCTGCTCGTCGCGCTGCACACGATGCTCGGTCTCTCGGAAGCCCGCTGGACTGTCGCGCTACGTCTCACCGACACGCTCGCGGTCGCCAGCGTGACGCTCACATACTCGCTGCTGCTGCACGTACACCTGCACCTTTGGGCCGACGCGCGCAGGCGTCCGCTCACGTGGAGCGAGCGCGCGAGAGTCTACCTCTCCTACGTGCCCGCCCTCTTTCTCTTCTACGCCGCGCCGAAGCTCTGGACGGGCGCGTACTCGCCCATGTTCGAGCGTCTATCGCCGCTTCTTCTGCCGTTCGCGCTGTGGGCCGCGTACGTGCTCTGCCTCGTCGCGGGTACTGACTTCCTCATCGCGCGACAGTCGAAGTCGAAGGCCGAGCGGCGATTGATGCTGACGCTCGCGGGCTCATTCGTCGCGATAGCCGCGCTGATACTCGCGGTCTACGCGTTCGGCGTCGGTCAGGGCACGACGACCGGGCAGTACCTGAAGACGCTCGCGAATCTCGGCTCGCTTCTGCCGACGGCGCTGCTCGCCTACCACATCTACCGCTACCGCTACCTTGAGTTGATATTGAAGGAGAGCCTGATACTCGCGTCGTTCGCGTCGGTCGTCCTTGTCGTCTACCTCTACGGCATACGCAACATCGCCCTTTGGCTGACGGCGCGATACGAGTTGCGCGAGGGCGCGGTCGAGTCGCTTCTGATTCTGTTGCTCGCGCTCGTCGCCGCGCCTTTAAGGCGCTGGCTCGACAAACGCTTCCGTCGTCTCTTCGAGGAGGAGGCTGGACTGTTCCGCGATGTCGTGGCGCGCATAGGCAAGTCGGCGGGGCGCTACGGGCAGTTGCCGGAGTTCCTTCGCTTCGTCGAAGAGCGCGCGGCCGAGAGCCTCGGTCTTCGCCGCGTGCGCCTGCTCACCGCCGCATCCGATAGCGAAGGAGAGCCGGGCGTCTCGTTCTCTCTGAACGGAGGGAAGGGGATTGAAGACGCGCGGAGGGTGCTTGAGCTTGCGCGCGAGTCGGAGTGGGAGCCAGTCGAAGGCGAGGGGCTACTGCGAGAGCACGGGTGGGAGTTGGCCTACACTCTGAGGCGCGAGGAGCGCGTCGTCGGGCTGATGCTCGTTGACGCCGACTCGGACGCGCTCACGTACGAGACGCGCGCGCTTCTGGAACTGCTCGCGGGGCAGGTCGCAATCGCGATTGAGGACAGCCGACTCGTCGAGGAGAACGTGCGACTCGAACGCCGCATCTCTCAGAGCGAGAGGCTCGCGGCGCTCGGGCGCATGGCCGCGACCGTCGCGCATGAAGTGAAGAACCCGCTCTCCGCAATCAAGTCAATCGCGCAGGTGATGCGCGAGGACGAATACCTGCGGCGAGAGTACGCGCGCGACCTCGAACTCATCGTCGGCGAGACAGACCGCCTCTCGCAGAGCGTCACGCAGATGCTCAGCTTCGCGCGCACGCCGCCGCCCGCCGGGTCGCCCCTGCCCGCCGACGACCTCCTTCAGACGGTCGCGCAACTGTCACAACGCGACGCAGCCGCGCGCGGAGTCTCCATTAAGCTCGACGTTGACTCGGCATCGGTCGAGTTGGACGGGACTCGCGCCGCCGCGCTGCGCGACGCGGCGTCGAACTTGATCCTGAACGCGTTGCAGGCGTCGCCCCCCGGCGGGCGCGTGCGCGTCAACGCGCGAGTCGAGGATGAGAGGCTCTCGGTCTCCGTCACGGACGAAGGCTCAGGCGTCCCCGCCGAGCGGCGCGAGCGCATCTGGGAACCCTTCTTCACGACGAAGCAGCGCGGCACGGGGCTCGGCCTCGCAATCGTTCGCAAGCGCATCGAGGAGGCGGGCGGCGACGCACGCCTCGCCCCGCAACGCCCCGGCGAAGGCGCGCGCTTCGAGCTGACGATACCGCTTGCGGAAAGGATGAAGGCGGAAGGATGAAGGATGAAGTAAGTGCTATCGGAGATTTGTCTTTCCTTCATCCTTCCGCCTTCATCCTTCCGCCTTCATCCTTCCGCCGTGGCACGCGGCGTGCTTCTTTGAGTCGCATGGAGAACGTGATGACTTCTAAAAGAGTCGGTGTTGGCGAGCGCCGCCGCGTGCTCGTCGTCGACGACGAGGAGGCCGCGCGCTACGGCATACGACGCGCGCTCGGCGCGGGCGACTACGAGATTGAAGAGGCGGGCAGCGTCGAGGAGGCGCGTGCGTGCATGGGCGAGCACGCGCCCGACCTCATGCTCTTAGACGTTAACCTTCCGGGCGTGAGCGGGCTCGACTTCCTGCGCGAGTTGGCCGAAGGCGGCGACGCTTCGCCGCTCGTCATCATGGTCACGGCCTACGGCTCTGAGCGCATGGCGGTCGAGGCGATAAAGACCGGCGCATACGACTACCTCTCGAAGCCCTTCGAGATCGAAGACCTGCGCCTCGTCGTCAAGAACGCGCTTGAGACTGTGCGTCTGCGTCGAGAGAATCAGACCCTACGCCGCCGCATCGAGCTTGAAGGCGTGCGCCACGGCTCGCTTCTCGGCAACTCCGAGGCGATGGGTCGCGTGCGAGGCGTTATCGAGAAGGTCGCGGAGACGGACGCGACCGTGCTCGTGCGCGGCGAGTCGGGCACGGGGAAAGAGCTTGTCGCGCGCGAGCTTCACGAAAGAAGCTCGCACCGAAGGCGCGGCGCGTTCGTCGCGGTCAACTGCGCGGCGCTTCCTTCGGAGCTTATCGAGTCGGAACTCTTCGGCCACGAAAAGGGAGCATTTACGGGCGCGGCGGCGCGCAGGCGCGGGAAGTTCGAGCAGGCGGACGGCGGCACGCTCTTCCTCGACGAGATAGGCGACATGAGCGCCAACGTGCAGGCGAAGCTCCTGCGCGCGCTCGAAGAGCGCAGGGTCGAGCGGCTCGGCGGCAGCGAGTCCATCCCCGTTGACGTTCGCATCGTGAGCGCCACGCACCGCCCGCTCGAACAGGAGATAGAGCGCGGAGGCTTCCGCGCAGACCTCTTCTATCGCCTTCAGGTCGTCACCATCGAGATACCGCCTCTGCGCGACCGTCGCGAAGACATACCGCAGCTCGCGCAGGTCTTCGCTCGTCAGGCTGCCGAACGCTACGGCCTCCCCGAACGCGTCATCTCGCCGCCCGCACTGCGAAAGCTCGTCGAGTACAGTTGGCCCGGCAACGTGCGCGAGCTTCGCAACGCGGTCGAGCGGTCGATGATTCTCGCCGAAGGCGGCGAGGTGCTCGCGAAGGACTTGCCCGAAGAGATTGGCGGCGCGTCGAAGTCCGCGAAGGAGTCCGCGTCGGCGACGGCGGCCGTAAACCCCGGCGACCTCGCTGTGCCTTTCACGACGGACTTCCGCGAAGACCGGCGCGAGTTTGAGCGGCGCTACATCGCGCGCTGTCTCGAAGAGACGGGCGGCAACGTCACGCGCGCCGCGGGCATTCTCGGCATGCACCGACAGTCCTTGCAGCACAAGCTTCGCGAGCTTGGTCTCGCCCGTCGCTACGTGGCGGTCGGCGAGGACGCGGCGCAGGATAATTCCGACAACTGAAGCACGCACATCCAATCCGAAGCGCCCGTCCCGAATTGTCCGAGCGCCGCCGCGAGTTTATATTAGCCTCGAACACGCGGCGGCGGCTTCGCGCCCGCGCGGTACGGACAAGTGAACACAAGTGTAACCACGCAGCTCGGAATCTACACCGAAGAGAACTTCCTCGACCGCGCGACGTGTGAGAGCGTGAAGGCTCGTTTGCGCGCGGGCTCGCACGAGCGCGCGAAGGTCTATGAGAGGGAATCGGGCTACGCACTCAACGAGGCGCGCCGCAGCACCATACGCGTCAACGTGGATGAAGGCGTCGCTTCGTCAATCAGAGTGCGACTGCTCGCGAAGTGTGACGAGTTCACACGCCGCTTCGGGGTCGAGGTCACAGACTGTCAGGAGCCGACCTTCCTCGTCTATAAGCCCGGAGACTTCTTCGAGCCGCACCGCGACTACACTGAGAGCCGGAACGCGCCCGAACACATAAGGCGGAGGCGCGTCTCGGCCGTCGTCTTCCTCGGCGACGAAGCCGCGGGCGGCGACGAGGGCGAATACGAGGGCGGCTCGCTCGCCTTCCATGGTCTTCTGAAAGACCCACGTTGCCGGCACGTAGGGATACCCTTGAGGGGCAGGGCGGGAATGCTCGTCGCGTTCCGCTCGGACGTTTTTCATCAGGTGTCGCCCGTGACGAAGGGCGAGCGTTTCACAATCGTAAGCTGGTACTTCTAACAGCGCGCGGGGAGGAAAGTTTTGAAGGCACGACTAGACGCAATCATAAGGCCCGAGCAGGCCGAATACCTTGAGCGGCTGACGCCCGACAACACGGGGCTCCTCGCGGAGATGGAGGAGTACGCGGCCGAGCACCACGTGCCTATCGCGGACAGAGAGGTTGCGCGCTTCCTCGAAATCACCGCGCGCTCTTGCGGAGCGCGGCGCGTGCTCGAAATCGGGATGGCGATAGGCTACTCGGCGCTACACATCGCGCGCGCACTCCCCGAAGGCGGCGAGGTCGTAACCATCGAGCCGAGCGAGGAGATGATCGAGCGCAGCGAACACTACCTGAGCCGCGCAGGGGTGCGTGAGCGCGTCAGCGTAGAGCGCGGGTTCGCGCTCGATGTTATTCCGCGTCTGACCGGAACGTTCGACATGATCTTCCTCGACGCGGTGAAGCAGGAGTACGCGAGCTACCTCGAACTATCTCTGCCGCTGCTTCGCGCGGGCGGCGTCGTGCTCGCCGACAATCTTCTTTGGGGAGGGCAGGTCGCGGGCGAAATTCGCTCTGAGGATCAGGCCGCCTCGACGCAGGCGCTACGCGAGTTCAATCAGGTCTTCATACGCCACACGCAACTCCTCTCGGTCGTGCTCCCCGTCGGCGACGGCCTCGGCTACGCAGTGAAGCTTTCATAGACATCCTGCGCCGACGTGACAGCGACCCTCCAATCAACTTCAAGGCATTCGATGCCGGACGAGTCCAAAGCCAACGGGTCGTCAATCGCGGCTGCGACGCGGGCGGAGCACGAATTGCTTCTGCTGCTCTGCGCGCGCTCGGGCGGGGAAGAGTTGTCGCGCCGCGTCTCAGAGCTTGTAAGCGTGGGCGGGCTCGACTGGGAATACTTCTTGAGTCTCGCGCAGCGTCACGCAATCGTGCCGCTCGTCCAACGCGGGCTCGAAGCGCACGCGCGCGGGCTCGCGCCCGAGCCGGTTCGCAAGTCACTGCGCGAAAGATATCGCGCCAACGCCGCGCGCAACGTGCTACTCGCGGGTGAGCTTCTGCGTGTGTCGGGCCTCTTCGAGTCCGAAGGCATAGGCGTCCTCGCATACAAAGGCCCCGCGCTCGCGGTCGCGGGATACGGCGACCTCTCTCTGCGACGCTTCGTTGACCTCGACGTGATTGTGCGCGAGCGAGATTTAGCGCGCGCTTCAAAACTCCTGCGCGGCCTCGGCTACGCGCCGCAGGGGCTCACACGCGAGCAGGAAGCGGCGCTCGCGCGCACGCAGCACAACATCGCATACACGCGCGACGGCGGGCGTCTGACCGTGGAGCTTCATCGCGACGTGGCCTCGAAAGACTTCGCCGACGTGACGCTAGACGAAGGCGCTTGGTCGCGCGCGTCGAGCGTGCCGCTGCTCGGCGGGACGGTCGCGACGCTCTCGGCCGAAGACCTTCTGCTCGCGCTCTGCGTGCACGGGACGAAGCACCTCTGGGAGCGCCTCGCGTGGGTGTGCGACGTGGCCGGGCTCATCAACTCGCACGCGGAACTAGACTGGCGCGCGGTCTTTGAACGTGCACGCGCCGCACACGTCGAGCGCATGCTCCTGCTCGCGCTCGCTCTCGCGCAGACACTCGCCGCCGCGTCGCTGCCCGAAGAGGTGCGGCGCAGTGTTGAAGAGGACGAAGCTGTCGCGCGTCTTTCGTCGGAGGCAGCCGCGCGCATGTTCGACGGCGCGGAGTACAGGCCCGCGGGCCTCTTCCGTAGCGTCGGGTTCAACCTGCGTGCGCGCAGCCGCGCGCGCGAGCGCCTGCGCTACTTCCGCTTCATTTTGACGCCGACCGACGGCGACCTCACGGCGCTCGCGCTGCCCGCGCGCCTCTCCTTCATCTACTATCTCCTGCGCCCCCTGCGCCTTCTGCTGAAGAGGCCGGAAGGGCATTGAGCGCCGACGCCGAAGTTCGTCCATTTAAGGTCGTCTCGGGCCGAGCGCATGCGTGCTCGTGCATTTTGGATGCCGTTGACCTCGCTGTTTATTTATGTTAGTTTCCGCTTGCCCTGTCTGAACCTGCGAAACCTGTTCGTCGGTCTGCGATTCGTCAGAAGAATCCCACAACAAAGGGTGCCCGCGAGGGGGCAATGAGCGCGAGGGTCGAGAGGAAGATTTCTGTTCCATGTTCTTTAGCTTTACCAGTCTGAAGCGCGCCGCCGTCGTCTCTTGTCTAGCACTCACGCCGCTGCTGGCGCAGTCGGCGTCGGCCCGTGCGTTTCAGAAGGCCGCCGCGCCCGCGCAGAAGGGCTCTGTGGCAGCGGCCGACAAGCCCGCGCAGACGAAGCCCGCGTGGAGCGTAAAGATGAGCAAGGCCGCGCCCCACACCTTCACCGTGAAGGCCACGGAGGCGAGGCTCTCGGAGGTGGTCGCCGAAGTATCGCGGCTCGCTAAAGTGCCGGTCACTTTGAGCCCCTTGATGCAGAAGCAGCGCGTGACGCTCGACTTCGGCGGTCTCAACCTCGACGCGATGCTGCGCATGCTCGCGCCGCAGCCCGTCGTCGATTACGAGGCGGGCGGAGACGACCCGCAGCCGAGGCCGCTCGCGATATACCTGCAAGCGCTCAACGAGCGCCCGCCCGCACCTTCGGCGGAGATGCGCAGCAACTCAGAGGCGATTCTCATCGAGGGCGACACGGAAGAGGGCACGGAACGCGAGGCGAAGAAAGAGGAGGAAGACCCCTTAAAGGTCTCCTACGCGAACAACCAGTTGAGCGTGCGCGCGCGCAAACAGCCGCTCTCGGTCGTGCTCTTCAAGATAGCGAACGAGGTGGGCGTCCCTTTCGACTTGCGCTTCGAGTCGTCGCAGATTATAGACGTGGAGTTCGACAACCAGCCGCTCGACCAGGCGGTCAGGAGTCTATCCCCGGAAGTCCGGCTCTACTATCGTCAGGACTTGCAGACGTTCCAGATACAGCCCATCCGCCTGGCACTCGTTTCCCCGGCGGCGGCGAGATCATAGGATCACTTTTCCATCATCAGAGGAGGCATTTAACCTTGTCCACGAAGCCCGATACACAGAACCCCGTACGGCTCCCGCAGATCGAAGAATACGAAAGGAAAGTCGAGACCGCCGACCACAAGAAGCCTTTCGTCGAGCCGGAGGTGTCGTTCCCAGTTGACGTGCTCGAAGCGACAACCTTCTTTCAGGTTGCGGACAGCGGCGCGACGCCGTAGCCGGTTCAGAAGCGACGCGACTATCCGCACACACAACCCACTGGTCTTCTGATGGCTATCTGTGAGCTTGAACGACCGGCCTTCGCGGACTTCTACGCGGTTGCCGGTCGTTTCATTTGCGTAGAGGCGCGCGAGGAGTCGGCCGCCGAAGCCTTCCGACGTTACTTCGTCGGCTGGCACGTCGAGCCACTTCCGCGCGCATACGCGTCTGACGCGGTCAACGCGCCGCGCACGGACGCGCGCATTGTCATCCACACGGACGAGGAGCCGCCCCGCGCGCACGACTCGTTCGACTCCTTCGAGGTCGCGGGCGGCGGCGTCTGCCGTACGGACGGCCGCACATACTTCATAGAGGCCGACGGCTCGACTGTGCGCGTAGGCCCGGACAGCCCCGCTCTCATCGAGGTCTGGATGGGCCGCGGGCGCGCGTCGGGCGACGCCGCCGCTTCGGCGCGACTCGTCTTCAACGCCTCGATGACCGCGATGCGGCGCTGCGGACTCTACGAGCTTCACGCGGCTGGCGCGGTCGAGCCCGAGAGCGGCGCGGGCGTGCTCTTCGTCGGCCCTTCGGGCAGCGGCAAGTCCACGACGGCGACGCAACTCGCCGACGCCGGCTGGCAATATCTTTCAGACGACACACTGCTCATCAGCGACGCCGGCGAACGCGTCGAGGCTCGCGCTCTGCGTAGAGTCTTCGCGGTCTCGCGCCCGACGGCCGCCTCAGGCGTGCTCTCCGGACGAGAAGAGTTTTTGAGTAAGCCCGTGCCCTTCGACCCTCACAAGATGCGCTTCGAGCCGCAGTCGATCTTCCCCGGCGGCTTCAGAGAGACTTGCGCGCCGCGCGTGCTCTTCTTCCCCGTGCTCACGCGCGAGCGCGTGAGCACAACGCGCGCCCTCTCGCAGGCCGATGCGATGGCGCGCCTCATACGCATGTGCCCCTGGGCCGGTTACGACGCGCCCGCCGCGCGCGCGCACCTCGGAGTACTCGCGCGACTCGCGCGACAGGCCGAGGCGCACGAGCTACGCGCGGGCCGAGACCTGCTCGGCGACTCTACCTACGCGTCCGACTTCTTCGACGCGCGCGTACGCGGAGTGGCGCGATGAGCTTTCAGGAGGACGCTCACGCCTACGACGACGGCGCGCGCACGCGCGACTACGGGCCGCCGCGCCTGATAGTCGAGCTAACGAACGTCTGCAATCTTCACTGCTCATACTGCCTGCGCGACGAAGACGCGCTCTACCACACGCGCGCAAGCTTCTTTAACGTCGAGCTTCTTCGACGCGTCGTGCGCGAGGCGCGCGAGGCTATCGACGCTTCTCACGTAATGTTCACGGGCGGCGAGACGACGCTGCACCCGGACTTCGGCGGAGTGCTCGCGGCCGTGCGCGAAGAAGGGCTCAAGTGCAGCTTCATCACGAACGGCTGGCACTTCGAGCGCGCTTGGCCCGCCATCGATGCTAACCGCGACGCTGTGACGCACGTCGCCTTCAGCCTCGACGGCGCGACGCTGGAAGAGCACGACCGCTGGCGCGGCGAGGGCTCATTCGTGCGGCTCGTGCGCGCGTTCGCGCGTTGCCGCGCCGCCGGTATGCCCTTCTCCGTGAAGGTGGGCCTAAGGCGCGACACGCTGCCGCGCCTCGAACAGATAGCGATGTTCGCCGCGCGCATGGGCGCGTCGTCTCTGAGCTTCGGACACCTTCTGCCGACGAGCGCGCAACACGAGCGGGAGCTTGCGCTCGACGCGCGCGAGCGCACCGAGGCCGAGCAGGAGGTCGCGCTGCTCGCGCGCGTCTTCAAGATGCGTGTCACGGTGGACGTGGGTTACTACAACACAGACCCGGCCGCGCCCTGCTCGGCGCTCGCGGGCGCGAGCTGCAACGTGGACTATCAAGGCCGACTCTCGCTCTGCTGCAATCTGTCGGGCTACCGTGGCGCAAAGAATGAGCCGGACGTGGTCGCCGACTTGAAGACCGCAGGGTTCGCCGAAGCGTTCGCGCGTCTGCGCGCGGTGGCGTCAGCGCAGAACGAGAGACGCCGCGCCGCGCTCGAAGAGCACGCACGTGAAGAGGGCGTGCGTGCCGACCTGAGCCTCGGCTCGCCGTGTCACTTCTGTCTGCACAGCTTCGGCAAGGTGCCGTGGCACGGCGCGAACGCGGTCGCGTCGCGCTCTCTGCCTGTCGTGCAGCCCGCGTGAACAGTCCGGTCTTAATAAGAGTTCAAAACGAAAGAGGTCGAAGGGTGGAAACTGGATGAGCGCCACAGGGCTCGTGCCGCAGGAGCACGCGGTCTTCACGGAGTTCGACGGAGGCGAAGGCGTCCTCGTTGACCTCAACACGAAGAAGTATTTTCAGTTGAACGAGACTGCCGTCGTCGTCTGGCGCGGGCTCGAAGAGCGTCTTTCGCTCGAAGAGATAGTCGGCCGCATCACGACGGCCTACGAAGTGGACGACGAACACGCGACCCGGAGTGTCCGGAGAGTTCTGGAGAACTTCCGCGACCTCAAGCTCGTGCGCGAGGGCTAAGGGAAGCTGTACGTAACTCGATAGTCCGGGGCGTCTGCTTCGAGCAGTGGCTCTCCGCCGCGTTCGAGCCACGCGTGGCCGCTCAGCGCGTCTTCACCGTCGCGGCGCACGCCGAAGACTATGCGCGTCTCTATGCCGCGCTTCGCGAGGTATCGGTGGAGCACGGGCGCGCGCTTCCAGCAGGTCGGCGTGAAGACCCAGAAGTCTGCCGCGAGCACGGAGTCGAGCAGGCGCGCGAGCGCGGCCTGTGCTGCTTCGGGGTCGCGCGTCGCGGGCCCGAGCCTCGAAGGCGCGACGAGCCCGAGCGCGCGCGGAAGCGGCAGGATTTTAACGAGCAGCGAGAGCGCCGCGACCCACGCAGACATGCGGAGCGCGAGCAGCGCGGAACCGGGCTCGCGCACGACGAAGCGAGCGCCGCGCGAAGCGAGCGCCGCAGTA
>JBJMGR010000307.1:0-38028 GCA_045807805.1 Pyrinomonadaceae bacterium
CCTGTGCATCCTGCATATCCCTGTTGATTATTCCTTCGATGTGAGGAGAGATTTGGAGACAGACTTCATCGTCGTCGGCAGCGGCATCGCGGGCCTGCGCGCCGCGATAGAGCTTGCGCGTGCGGGCGCGCGCGTGACCGTCTTGACGAAGGACAGGCGCGAGGAGTCGAACACAGAGTACGCGCAGGGCGGCGTCGCCGTGGCTCTTTCCGAAGAGGACGAGCTTCACGAGGATGACACGCTCGCGGCGGGCGCGGGCCTGTGCGACGAGCGCGCCGTCGAAGTCTTGGTCGAAGACGGGCGGCGTTACGTACGCGAGCTTATCGAGTGGGGCGCAGAGTTCGACCGGGAGGGAGGCCGCCTGATGTTCACGCGCGAGGCCGCGCACTCGCGCCCGCGCATAATCCACGCGCACGGCGACGCGACGGGGCGCGAGATAGTGCGTGCGCTGCTCGCGCGCTCGGGCCAGGAGCGCAATGTCTCTTTCCTCGCGCACGCCGAGACTCAGTCGCTCGTCTTTCAGGACGGGCGCGTCTGTGGCGTGCGCTACCTCGACCCGCTCGTGCGAGCGCCGCGAGAGCTTCGCGCGCGCGCCGTAGTGCTCGCGACGGGCGGCGCGGGCGCGCTCTACCTTCACACGACCAATCCGTCGGTCGCGACGGGCGACGGCATGGCTATGGCGTACGACGCGGGCGCGGAGCTTGCCGACATGGAGTTCGTGCAGTTCCACCCGACGGCCTTGAACCTCGAAGGCGCGCCGCGCTTCCTTCTGTCCGAGGCTCTGCGCGGCGAGGGCGGCATCTTGCGCAACGCGGCGGGCAAGCGCTTCATGCCGCGCTACCACGAGGCCGCGGAACTCGCGCCGCGAGACGTTGTGACGCGCTCGATTGTCGCGGAGATGGAGCGCACGGCGACGCGCACGGCCTTCCTGGACATGACCGCATTCGACGCCGCGCACCTTCGCCGACGCTTCCCGAAGATTTACAAGACGTGCCTTCAGTACGGGCTCGACCTCGCGCGCGAGCCCGCGCCCGTCAGCCCCGCCGCGCACTACATAATGGGCGGCGTCCGCACAGACCTCGAAGGTCGCACGACCCTGCAAGGGCTCTACGCGGCGGGCGAAGTCGCATGCACGGGCGTGCACGGCGCAAACCGCCTCGCGTCGAACTCTCTGCTCGAAGGGCTCGTCTTCGGCGCGCGCGCCGGAAGCGCGGCCGCGCGCGACTGCGTGGGCGCGCGAGTGCCCGCGGGGACGGACGCCCCTGCGGAAGAGTCGTATGCGCGAGCAGAGTCGGGCGCGCGAGAAGATGCGGCCCGTGCGGGCGCTGCCGCGCTCGCCGTTCGCAAGCGCGTGCGGCGTCTCATGTGGGAGCGCGTAGGCATACTGCGCTCGCGCGCCTCGCTTCAACGCGCGCTCGCGGAGTTCGGGCAGATTGAGCGCGCGCCCTTGCGCCCCGCGCCGCGAAACTCTCTGACGGTCGCTTCGCTCATCGCGCGCTCAGCGCTCTGGCGCGAAGAGTCGCGCGGCGGCCACTACCGAGTAGACTTCCCCGCGCGCGACGACGAACGCTGGCGCGTGCATTCAGTCATACGGAAGGGCGCGGGACTGACCGCGAGCGAGACGATAGATTTCACGACGGCGGTCAGCTTGTAATGGCCGAGCACGAACAACTTCACGATTGGTCGCTCACGCCGCGCGAGGCCGTCGAGTTGCAGAAGCGTCTGCGCGCGAGCGTGCGCGTCGAGCCTTTGAAGAAGAGGGTCGAGACAATCGCGGGCGCGGACATCTCCTTCAACAAGTTCGACACGACCATCTACACGGGCATCGTCGTGCTGCGTCTGCCCACGCTCGAAGTCGTAGAGGAGGTCGGGCTAGTGGGCGAAACGAAGTTCCCGTACGTGCCGGGGCTTCTATCGTTCCGCGAGTCGCCGTCGGTTCTGGAGGCTTGGGCGAAGTTGAAGACGGAGCCGGACGCCGTGATGTTCGACGGGCAGGGCATCGCGCACCCGCGACGCGTCGGCATCGCGTCGCACGTCGGACTCATCATCAACCGCCCGACTTTGGGGTGCGCGAAGTCCGTCCTCGTCGGAAAGTTCGAGGAGCCGGGCGAGGAGCGCGGCAGTTGGTCGCCGATGATAGACAAGGGCGAGACCATCGGCGCGGCGCTTCGGACGAAGACGCGCGTGCAGCCCATCTACGTCTCGCCCGGCCACCTCATAGACCTCGCGGGCGCAATCGAACTCACGCTCCGGTGCGACGGCGGCTATCGCCAGCCCGAGCCCACGCGCCGCGCGCACCTGCTCGTCAACGCGCTGCGCCGAGGCGAACGTGCGCCCACTTCAGAGTCATCAGTGAAGGAAGAGGGCAACGCGGGGCAGGGAAGTTTCGACTTCTGAGTTTTCAAGTCTGAGCCTGAAGAGGCGGCCGCGCGGGGCGACGATTCCATATCTCCCCGCGCGGCCGTCGAGCGTTCGGCGGTCTTTACTGCGAGGCGCGCGCGTCGGCCGTGCGTTTGAATTCGAGTTCCTTGAAGTCGAAGTCGGGGTTTGGGTCGTCTATCTTCATCTCGGAGACCTTGCCCCGCGGGTCGAGCGTGAACGTGACCCAACCGCGTTGCTGGAAGGGGTATATGACCGAGTCGCGCCACTTGATTCGGAACGTGTCGAAGTGCCAGTGCTCAAGGTCGCCGACGAAGTTGGGCGAGTGCATCATGCGCAAGACGAGGCGGCCCTGCTCCTCGGCTACGCGCGCGTCGCCGTACATCGCGCCCGTGTAGGTTCCCGCGTAAGAGCTGAGCGCGAGCGACGGCTTCGTGTTCGGCACGCGCGCGTCTTCGAGTCTCTTCGCCTCGGCGTCGCCGCGCTCCTTCGCGGCCTTGACGCGCGCGGCGTAGTCGGCGCTCCAATCGCGGCGGGGCGCGCCTAAGAAAACGTCGAAGACCTTGTACCAGAGGAATGATTGCAGCGGCGTCTCGCTGTTGGTGAGTATGACGACGCCCAGGTTCTCCTCAGGCAACATCGCGACACGCGAGGTCATGCCGTCTAACCCGCCGCTGTGTGTGACGACCTTGCGGCCGCGATAGTCGCTCAGGAACCAGCCCATGCCGTAGAGATTGAAGTGGACTGAAGGGTTGAACCTCTCCGCCGTCTCGCTCACTCCGGCGACGACCGTGTTCGGCGTCCACATCTCGCGCGAGCGGTCGGCCGAGAAGAACTTTTTGCCGTTGTACGTCCCGCGCCCGAGCTGCAAGCGAACCCACTCGGCCATCTCCGAGGCCGAAGAGTTTATCGCCGCCGCGCCGCCCGCCGAGTCCGCGCTCGAATAGTGTATGACGCGCACGCGCCCCTCGAACTCGTTGTGCGGCGTGGCGACGTTCGGCGTAGCAATCAACTGCTTGTAGCTCGTCGTCGTGCGCGTCATCCGCAGCGGCGCGAAGAACTTTTCTTTGACGTAGTCGTCCCACGACCTCCCCGTCACGGCCGGTATTATCTCGCCCGCCGTGAGGAACATGATGTTCTGGTAGCCATAGTGGCCTCGGAAGCCGTAGGTCGGCCGGAGGTATCTGACGCGGCGGATTATCTCTTCGCGCGGGTAGTCGGTCTCGTACCAGAGAAGGTCGCCGCCGAAGGTCGCGAGGCCGCTGCGGTGGCTCAAGAGGTCGCGCACGGTCATCTCGCGAGTGGCGAGTGGATCGTAGAGTTGGAAGTATGGAAGATACTTTGTGACGGGGTCGTCCCAGGCAATCTTGCCCTCGTCAACGAGCGTCGCGAGCGCGGCCGACGTGAACGCCTTCGTGTTCGACGCGACGGCGAAGAGCGTGTCCTTGTCCACCGCGTCGGGCTTCCCCAACTCGCGCACGCCGTAGCCTTTGGCGAAGACTACACGGTCGTCTTTGACGATAGCAACGGCGAAGCCGGGCACCTTCCAGTCCTGACCCGACTTGGCTGCGTACTCGTCAATCTCCTTCAGGCGCTCTTCGAGCGTCTGCGCTAGTAGAGCTTGCGGGAAGGCCAAGAGTAGAAGGAAGAGAACTACGAACCTTGCGTGTCGCTGTCGCATCCGTATTTTGACCTCTCGAAGGGTTCAAGAATTTTCGGGAGTCATCCTACCAGCCCTCTCACTTCGGCGCACCCGTCGAAAGAGAAAGGGCGGCGCGCTCACACGGAGCGCGCCGCCCTTGTAGTGTCCGCCTTACGGGCGGCGGCTATTGCTTGCTCTCGACAACGGTGAACTTCTGCGAAGGCGAGAGCGACTGGCCCGAGACCTTGTCGCGGACGCGTATCGCCACTTCGTACTCGCCGGGGAGGAGGTTCGAGGTCGGCAGCAGCCGGGCGAGCGTCAAACGCTGGCCCGAGTCGGAAAGTCCGCGCCAGTCCTCGGCCTGCTTGAAGACCTCCTTGCCGTCCTTCGAGAGCACGTACTCGACATCAACCGAGGGGCGGAGCGTCGTCTGGTCTATCCCGGCGTTGTAGACCTGCATGTAGATGCCCACGTCCTGCCCGCGTTTGTAGGTGCCCGAGACGTTCGGCAGAACCTTGAAGGGGCCGATGGAGAACATGCCGGGCAACTGGTCGTTGAGCGCCTGAAGCTTGACGGCGAGGACGAGCGAAGAGGTGGCGAGCTTGTCGGGCGCGAACTTCGGCACCTCGAAGCCGATGGCCTTGACGGTCGTTGCGCCCGAGGTGATGTCGCGTATGAGAAGGTCAACCTTGTAGTTGCCGGGCGAGAGCGGGAGCACGCGCTGGTAGGCCGACTTGCGATCCTTCATCGCGTTCAACTCTTCGACGGTCGCGTCGGTCGTGACCGGGTCTTCAAAGCTCGTGATGCGTCGGCCCGAGAGGTTCGTGACGCGGCCGTAGATGTTGAGGCGCGCGCGCTGCACGCCGCCAACGTCCTTGAAGGTCAGGTCGTTGTTGTCCGTCTGAATGGTGATGGCCGTCATCACGCGCTCGTCCGAGGCGCGGTAGAAGTCAACCTTCGTCGCCACGTCGAGAGCGGCCGTGTCTTCGGAGCCGCTGCTCGTCGTGCCGAGCAGGCTCTTCTCCAACACGTCGTTGACCTGCGGCGGCCGCTGCAAGTCCGTGTAGAGAATCAGGCGCGAGAAGGGGCTGTCCTGCTCGCGCGCGCCGGGGCCCGTGTAGCCGAACGCGCCGCGGTTGGCGAGGCGGTCGCTCTTGTTCGCGAGTCCCAACTGCTCCATGAGCGTAAGGCCCGCGCCCGGTATGTTCAGCATCGCGTCCTTCTCGTCGGGCGAGCGGGCGATGCGGTACTCGCCCGTCCCCGTCGGGTCAACGAACTCTATCTCGATGCCGGAGCCGACGCCGGGCAGGTATCGGTAGAACCATGTCTCGAAGGGGTAGGTCGTGGTCGAGCCGCCGCCCTCGTAGGAGGGGCGCTCGTAAGAGCCGCCCGAAGGGTGCGTCTCCTTCTCGTTGGGCGCGCCGTACATGATGTATATGCGGCCGCGGTCTGTCTTCCAGCCCGGTATGCCGGAGGTGAAGTGCTGGTTGGCGTAGGCCACGCGCTCGTAGTGCTCTTCGAGGTATTCGTTGACCTCCGTGTCGGGGTCGGGGTCGCGGCGGCGCCAGAACTGCTCGATGAACTGCTCGCGCTCCTCGTCGGTCGCGAGCTTCTTCCAAGCCTTCTTCTCGTCGTCCGAGATGATGTATGCAACGTCCTCCTCGATCCACTTTTTGAACATGTTGGATCGCTCTTTCTTGACGTTGCGCTCGCGGTCGGGCACGTCCTGCTGCTGGGCGGCCTTCCCCTTCTTATCCTGCGCGAGGGCAGTGGCGGGGCCGGCCGTGGCCGAGACGAGCAGGCCAAGGGCCATTGCGAGAGAGCGCATCCTCTGATGACGGGCCATCGCTTTAAATACTCCTGTTACTTTATGGCTGTTAGCTATTAGCTTTCGGCTTTTAGCTTTTGAGTTATAGACGAAGAGGGTGGCCGCCGGGCGTTTCGAGCTAACAGCTATCAGCCAACAGCCTTTCCGACCTTGACGGCGCGAAAACGGCGACGCCGGGCGCTCGCTCGGGGCCTTCAAAGCCCACCGCAGGCTTAAACCCGGACATCGCCGCAACTTTCGGGCGGAATTTTAAGCCTCTACGGGGACACAGTCAAGATGCGGGGCGGCGCGGGCCGGTTGCCTGTTGGACGCCTTCAAAGTCCCCCGGACGCGTACCCCGCCCGCGCACCTTTCACACATGATTACCGCGAGACGCGAGTTGGATACGGGCAGTGGA
Source organism: Pyrinomonadaceae bacterium (assembly GCA_045807805.1). Lineage (GTDB taxonomy): Bacteria > Acidobacteriota > Blastocatellia > Pyrinomonadales > Pyrinomonadaceae > QHXN01. The sequence continues at coordinate 6,247 of JBJMGR010000307.1, forward strand.
TTTCAAACATTTATTCGGCCGTGCGCGGGCGTGCGAAAATCCAAGCGACGAAGATGGAGACGACGTAGAGGACGAGCATCGGCGCAGCGAAGAGCATCATGTTCGGGATGTCGTTCGTGGGCGAGAGTATGGCCGCGGCGGCGAGGATGACGATTATCGAGATGCGCCAGTGGGCGATGAGGAAGCGCGCGTTAACTATCCCTATGCGTGAGAGGACGTAGGTTATCGCGGGCATCTGGAAGACGGCTCCCATCGCGAGCATCACGATGATGATGAAGTCGAAGTAGTCCGACGCGTTCAGGAAGAGCCGGAAGTCCTGACCGAGCCCGAGCAGATACTCGATCGCGGGCGGGAAGAGAATGTAGTACGCGAAGGCAGCGCCCCCGACGAACGAGACGCTCGACATCAGCACGAACGGCATGGCCCACCCGCGCTCGTGCGGGTAGAGACCGGGCGAGACGAACGCCCAGATTTGCCAGAGCAGGAAGGGCACGGAGAGACAGAGCGCCGCGTAGAGCGAGACTTCGAGGTAGAGCGAGAAGGGTTCGAGCGCCGTGTGTATGACGAGCTTGTCTTCCATGCCGGGCGCTTCGGAGGCGCGCGCGGCGAAGTTCGCGGGAAGGCGCACGCCCTTCGGGATGACGGTCGCGCCCGCGAAGACGGCCTCGTCGGAGAAGACGCCCATCTGCCCGTCCGGCCCGCGCGCGACGCGTGCGGCGACGGAAGTCCCGGCGGGGACGACGCTCGTGCCGAGCTTCGTCGCCTCGGAGAAGACGTAGCGGCCCGCGTCGCCCTCCTTCACTGAGCCGAGCGGGAGTATGCGCTCGCCGCCCGTCAACCCCTGAAGCTGGACGGGGCGCTCGGCGGCTTCGGTCATCGCGCGTCGGACAGGGACGGAGAGGAAGTTATAGATACGGTCTGAGACGAACCAGCAGAGGATGAGAGCGACGAAGACGTACGCGGCCGAGCGTATGAGGCGGCGGCGAAGCTCGTCCAGATGTTCGAGGAAAGACATCTGGCCGCCGAGTCGGCCTCCCTCCTCGTCGTCGTCGCCTTTGTCCGTATCCAGAAGGGTCGAAGCCATCTCTAAAGTTACAAGTTCCGGGTTGCGAGTTCAAAGTTAGAAGGCAGGTTCTTAACTTTGAACTTGCAACTTTGAACTTTGAACTAAGGTCAGGAAGCGTTCAACTCGTCTTCCTCTTCGACGCCGCCGCCGCGCGCGGCCGTCTCGCCCGCCGCCGCCTCGTCAGTCCACGGAGAAGAGGTTGAGCGCGCAATCGTCTCGCCGCCGATGTTGTGCTGCGGGGCGCGCGCGGCGAACTCTTCGGCGCTCACGCCCGCGGCGGGCAGCCCCGCGGCGTCCGCAATCGGGGGCTCCTGCGTCGCGCCGGGCGCGGGCTTGCGCTGTTCGATCTCGACCTCATACTCCCAAGTGCGCTTGAAGTCGTCCGACGCACGTTTGAACTCGGCGAGGCTCTTGCCGACCGTGCGCCCTATCTCGGGCAGCTTGCGCGGCCCGAAGATGATGAGCGCGACGACCGCGATGACCAGCAGCTCCGTCGTCCCTAAGAATTCCAAGATGAGTAGAACAGTCGGCATCGTCAATGAGTTTCAAGTCGCAGGTTCAAAGTTACAAGTTGGACGCGCAAAGCTCTTAACTTTGAACCTGCAACTTTGAACTTGCAACTATTCCTTCCCATACTCCGGCGGGTAGTAGATTACTTCGACGGCGCGGCCGCCGACGCCGCGCGTGTAGAAGGAGACGGAGCGGTCGCGGTGCTCCTTGACGGGCCGGCCCTCTCGACGCGCGGCCTCCTCCAACTCCTCGCGCGTCTCGACTCGCAGCCCTATGTGCTGCGGGTGTTTGGACGCGGGCGGCAGCAGCGCCACGCCGAAGCCGCGCGCGTCGCGCAGCATCGCCCAGTCTTCGTAAACCGTCTCTACGCGGAAGCCCATGCGCTCGTACTCGCGCACGTCCGACGCGAGGTCTTCCGTCTTGACGGCGATGTGGTCTACGACCCCGCTGAACCTCGCCTCGCCCGTTGCTTGCGTCAAGACCCGGCCCCCCTTCCGAAACTTCGCGCGGCATACATTATCACGTCCGGCACTTCACTAACCGCCGCGCGCGTCGATTATAACCGGAGAGCGCCCGCGCGCCGAATGCGGAAAGGAAAGTTCAAAGCTACAAGTTCAAGGTTACAAGTCGAAGGCGCGACGCCTCTTAACTTTGAACTTTGAACTTGCAACTTTGAACTCGCAACTTTGAACTCCTAACTTGACAGCGTCGCAGACCTTGCGCGAGTCTCGTCAGTAAATTTTCCGCAAGCACGAGAGAGGTCTTGATGACGACACAACGCATCGTCTCGCTACTGCCGTCCGCGACGGAGATTGTCTGCGCGCTAGGGCTCGAAGAGAGTCTCGTCGGAGTCACGCACGAGTGCGACTTCCCTCCGACGGTCACGGGTAAACCCGTGCTCACCGCGAGCCGCATCTCGCACACGACCATGTCGAGCCGCGAGATTGACCACGCCGTGCGCTCGCAGCTCGACGGCCACGGCTCTATCTACGAGTTGGACGAGCGGCTGCTCGCGGAGCTTCGGCCCGACCTCGTCATCACGCAGGAGCTTTGCGAGGTCTGCGCCGTCAGCTACAAGACCGTGCTCGAAGCCGCGCGACTGCTCGAAGCCGACGCGCGCGTCGTCTCTTTAGAGCCGAACACGATTAAAGACATCTTCGCGAACATACGCACCGTCGGCGCGTTGACCGACAGAGCGGCGGAGGCCGACGCGCTCGTCTCGGAGCTTACAGTCAGGCTCGACTCGCTCGCCGTGCTGCTCACGCAGGTCGAGACGCGTCCGCGCACGCTCGTGCTCGAATGGCTTGAGCCGCCGTTCGCGCCCGGCCACTGGGTTCCCGAACAGGTGGCGTTCGCGGGCGGCGACTCGACCTACGGCGCTGTCGGAGAGAAGTCGCGCGTCGCGACCGCCGAAGAGATTCAAGAGTACGCGCCCGAAGTTATCGTGCTCGCGCCCTGCGGCTACTACAAAGAGGACACGCTGCGCGCACTTGAGCGAGCGCGACTGCCGCGCGGCTGGCACGAGCTTCCGGCCGTACGGCAGGGGCGTGTCTGGGCCGTTGACGCGACGAGCTATTTCAGCCGCCCCGGCCCGCGCGTCGTCGAGGGCGCGGAGATACTCCTGCGCGTAATCCACTCGGACGTGTTCGGCGAGCCTGGTGAAGCGGAGGCCGTGCGCGTCCCCGCCGACTCGATGCTCATCGAAGAGCTTTGAACGGATTGAGAGTCATGAAGGAACGCCTGTAGTAAGGCACGCCGGGCCTACAAGTGGGCAAAGTCAAAAGAAGATCGGGCGAGGTTCAGAGTCAAGCCCAACAGTCTGGCGCGACGCTGCAAGGGTTCGCGCGTGTGGCGGACTCGGTCGGCGCGACGACGAAGAAGCTTGAGAAGGCCGCGCTGTTGGGCGCGTACTTCGCGGAGTTGAGCGACGAAGACCTCGCGCTCGCCGCGCGATACTTCGCCGGTCACGTCTTCCCCCTGTACGACGCGCGCACGACGAACGTCGGCGGCGGGATGCTGCGCGACGCGATAAGCGAGGTGACGGGGCTCGAAGTCGAGAACCTTCGGCCGCGCTACGTGCGACTCGGCGATTCGGGCGACGTGGCGCACGAGACATTCACGGAGACGAAGGGAGACCTGAACACGGAGCCGACGCTCACGCTCGCGGCCACGCAAACACTCATCGAGCGGCTGAGCGAGACGCGCGGGACGAAGAACAAGAGGGCTCTGCTGGTTGAATCTCTATCCGGCGCGACGCCCGCGGAGGCGAAGTATCTCGTCAAGCTGCTCGTCGGCGATCTGCGGATCGGGTTGAAGGAGGGGCTGGTCGAGGACTCCATCGCGCGCGCGTTCGGCCGTGCGCTGGCGCAGGTCGCGCAGGTGAACATGCTCACGGGCGACATAGGCGAGACGGCCGTGCGCGCCCGGCGCGGGCGTTTGGAAGGCGTCGCGATGCGGCTCTTCCACCCGATAAAGTTCATGCTCGCGACGGCCGCCGAAGACCTCGCGGACATTGCGCGCACGATGCCCGAAGAGTTCTACGTCGAGGACAAGTTCGACGGCATACGCGGTCAGGCGCACGTGCAGGGGGGGCGCGTCGCGCTCTACACGCGCACGCTCGACGAGGTGACGCACCGCTTTCCCGAGTTGATAGAACCTTTGAAGGGCCTATCTTCGGACGCCGTGCTCGACGGCGAGATAGTGCCCGTGCGCGGAGCTTCGATTCTTCCTTTTCAGGAGCTGCAAAAGCGTCTCGGGAGGAAGACCGTATCGGAAGAACTGCTCGCGTCCGTGCCCGTCGCCTTCGTCGCGTACGACTTACTCTACGCCGCCGGGCGCGTCCTCGCTGACGAACCTTTAGAGGCGAGAAGGCGCGCGCTCGAAAGTTTAGTCGCGCACGACGCGGCCGCCGCATTGCGTCTGTCGGAGATGAAGAGGATTCGAGAGGCTTCGGAGTTGGACGCGGAGTTCGACGCGGCGCGCGCGCGCGGCAACGAGGGGTTGATGATTAAAGACCCGCGCTCATCCTACAAGCCGGGCAAGCGCGGGCGCGAGTGGCTGAAGCTGAAGAGGGCGCTTGCGACGCTCGACGTGGTCGTGACGGCCGTCGAGGTCGGGCACGGGAAGCGCAAGGCTCTACTCTCGGACTACACGTTCGCCGTGCGCCGCTCGGAAGAAGACCCGGAGCTTCTGAACGTGGGCAAGGCTTACTCTGGATTGACGGACGCCGAGCTTGCGGAGTTGACCGAGTGGTTCCGCGCACACACCTTGCAGGAGTTCGCGCACGGGCGCGTGCGCGTCGTCGAGCCGAAGATAGTCCTGGAAGTGACCTTCGACCGCGTGCAGGAATCGAAGCGGCACAAGAGCGGCTACGCGCTCCGCTTCCCGCGCATACTCCGCCTGCGCGAAGACAAGACGCCCGAAGAGATAGACACGCTCGAAGCCGTCCGCCGCCTCAGTGAAACGCTGAACGAGGAACGCTGAAACGATAAACCGGCGGTTGCCGCGCCGCGTCAAAACCGAGATAATCCAGCGCTTGCCGAATGCGTCAACGGCGCGTGTCCGTCTCGGATGCGCGTGAAGTTTTACGGCGCGGCGAATGAGAAGAGACGTGTACATCCTCGGCATATCGGCCTATTACCACGACTCCGCAGCGTGCCTCGTGCGCGACGGCGAAGTCGTGGCCGCCGCGCAGGAAGAGCGCTTCACGCGCAGGAAGCACGACCACCGATACCCATCGAGCGCGGTCGAGTTCTGCCTGCGGCGTGCGGGGATAACGGCGAAGGAGCTTGACTACGTAGCCTTCTACGACAAGCCTCTGCTGAAATTCGAGCGGCTGTTGGAGACGTACATCGACTACGCGCCGCGCGGCCTTCGCTCGTTCCTGATGGCGATGCCTCTGTGGCTGCGCGAGAAGCTCTGGATACGCGAGCAGATTTCCAGGGAGGCGGGCTTCGACGGCAAGGTGCTCTTCACTGAGCATCATGAGTCGCACGCGGCCTCGGCCTTCTTTCCCTCGCCCTTCGAGTCGGCGGCCGTGCTGACGATGGACGGCGTCGGCGAGTGGGCCACCTCGTCTTACGGGTACGGGCGCGCGAACGAGCTTCACCTGCTCAAGGAGCTTCACTTCCCGCACTCTCTAGGGCTGCTCTACTCGGCCTTCACATACTACACGGGCTTCAAGGTCAACTCTGGCGAGTACAAGGTGATGGGCCTCGCGCCGTACGGCGAGCCGCGGTACGTCCGTACAATACTCGACGAGTTGGTTGACCTTCGCGAGGACGGTAGCCTTCGCCTCAACATGAAGTACTTCGACTTCGCCGCCGGATTGACGATGACGAACCGTGCGTTCGACCGGCTCTTCGGCGGGCCGCCGCGAAAGGCCGAAACGGAGGTGACGCAGCGCGAGATGGATCTGGCGCGCTCCGTTCAGGATGTGACCGAGGAGGCGATGCTGCGCATGGCTCGGCACGTGCACCGTGAGACGGGCGAGCGCAACCTGTGTCTCGCGGGCGGCGTCGCGCTCAACTGCGTCGGCAACGGCCGCATACTTCGCGAGGGGCCTTTCGAGCACGTATGGGTTCAGCCCGCGGCGGGCGACGCGGGCGGCAGTCTCGGCGCCGCGCTCTCGGTCTGGCACCAGTACCTCGGGAACGTTCGCCGCGTCGAAGACGTAACGCGCGGCGGGCGCGCCGACGGCATGAGCGGCGCTTACCTCGGCCCGGAGTTCTCCGACGACGAGATAGAAGAGTTTTTGTTGACGAGCGGCGCACGCTACCGTCGCGTCGAGCGGCGCGAGCTTGCGGAGACCGTCGCGCGTCTGCTCGCGGAGGAGAAGATCGTCGGTTGGTTTCAGGGGCGCATGGAGTTCGGCCCGCGCGCATTGGGCGCGCGTAGCATACTCGGCGACCCTCGCTCGCCCCGAATGCAGTCGCAGATGAACCTGAAGATTAAGTTCCGCGAATCGTTCCGCCCGTTCGCGCCTTCGGTCTTGCGCGAGCGCGTCGCGGAATACTTCGAGCTGGACTGCGATTCGCCGTACATGCTCCTCGTCGCGCCCGTATGCGCGGAGTTGCGGCGCGAGATGACCGCGGATGAAGAGAAGCGTTTCGGCATCGAGAAGTTGAACGTGCCGCGCTCGACGATTCCGGCCGTGACGCACGTTGACTACTCGGCGCGCGTGCAGACCGTGAGGCGCGAAGATAACCCGCTCTATCACGAACTGCTCGAAGCGTTCGCACGGCTGACGGGCTGCGCGGTGCTCGTCAACACCTCTTTCAACGTGCGCGGTGAGCCGATAGTCTGCAAGCCCTCGGAGGCTTACGCTTGCTTCATGCGTACGGAGATGGACTGCCTCGTCTTGGGAAACCACCTGCTCCTGAAGTCGGAGCAGGGCGAGAACGCTTTCGCGGAGGACACTTCGTGGCAGGAGGAGTTTCAGCTTGATTGAGCCGCGCGGCAGCGTCGTACGTAAGGACGAGTCGGGCGTGACGGACGCGCAGGCGCGCAAGTCAGCGCTCATCGTAGCCATCGTGCTTCTGCTCATCGCCGCGTGGAACTTATATCGCGGCCGCACGACGGTCGTCGTAATCTTCGGCTCGATAAGCGCGGCCCTCTTCGTCGCGGGACTGTTCGTGCCCGTTGCGGCGCGCGCGTTTCACGTGGCCTGGATGCGTCTCGCGGTCGCGCTCGGGCACGTCAACAGCCGCGTGCTGCTGACCTTGATGTACTATCTCGTCTTCACGCCGTACGGGCTCGTCTCGCGGCTCGTCGGGCGCGACCCTTTGAGGCGGCGTGGCAAGGCGTGCGAGAGTTACTGGACGGAGCGCAAGCGTACGAGGCAGGAGCGCGAGCAGTTCGAGCGCCTCTTCTGAGGATGTCAGCGCAAGCGTTGGAGGAGACTTAAACTTTTATGGGCAAGCTCTCGCTCGCCGGTGAGGTCTGGGCGTTCCTGCGTCAGAACAAGAAGCTCTGGCTTCTGCCTATCGTGATAGTCCTGCTCGTGCTCGGCGCGCTCCTGATATTCGCGCAGTCCTCCGCGCTCGCACCCTTCATCTACACAATCTTCTAAGGTCGCACGTTCAGAACCGCGAGCGGTAGAGAGCGGGTCTCAAGCTCCGACGGCGGCCCGCCCAGTGAGACTTGAGACCCGCTCGCTACCGCTCGCGGCTCTGTTCGCGTGTTAACGCCGCGCGCCGCGCACGCGTCTTTAGAGTCGGAAGGGCCGCGGGGCCGTTAGTTTACAGAAGATGTACGAGGTCGAGACCAGCAGCCTTCTCTTCGCGAAGGAAGAGCGCGGCGCGGCGTCGGAGGCGGAGTCGCCCGAGGCGGCGCTCGTCGCGGCCGTGTGCGCGGGCGACCGCGACGCGTTCGCGCGCCTCTACGAATCGTTCTCGCCGCTCGTCCACGGCGTGCTGCTCGCGCGCGTCCCTTACGACGAAGTCTCAGACCTCGTGCAGGACGTTTTCCTCGTGGCCTTCCGAAAGCTCTCGACGCTGCGAGACGCGTCCCGCTTCGGCCCGTGGGTGGCGATGATAGCGCGCAACCGCGCGACAGACTTTCACCGCCGCAAGCGCGAGACCGAAGAGCTTCAAGAGGAGGCCGCGCGCGGCACCGGGGCCGTGGCCGAGGCGAGGGAGGCGTTGGAGATAATCAGGAGCCTCCCGGAGGCTTACCGCGAGACTCTCGTGCTGCGTCTGGTCGAGGGCATGACCGGGCCGGAGATTGCGGAGCGCACGGGTTTGCAGCCCGCATCGGTGCGCGTGAACCTGCACAGGGGTATGAAGCTTCTGCGCGAGCGGCTCGGTGCGAAAGGCCGGAAGTTATGAGCGACTATCTTTGGGACAAGTCGGGCGAGCCCGACACGAAGGTCGAGCGGCTGGAAGAGCTGCTCGGTCGTCTGCGTCACACGCGCGGCGCGCCCGAGCTTCCACGAGAAGTCGAGACGCACGCTTTGAAGCGCGCGGGTCTCTTTGGTTCCACGGGCCTATTGCGTCCCGCGCGACTCGCCGCCGCCGCCGCGCTCCTGCTCGCGGTACTCGCGGGCGCGTTCGTGGCGCTTCGTACATTCAGGACGGACGGCGGGCGCGCATCCGTCCATAACGAAACTCAGGTCGCGCGGCCGAAGGCAGCAGTCGCTCCCGAAGAGGCACGTGCTCCCGAAGAGGCACGTGCTCCCGAAGTGGCGGTCTCTCCGTCGAAGGAGTCCGAGATTCGCGAGAGGCCACAGCGCGAGACCGCGCCGCGCGACGTGTTCGTCGTCGAGCGTACGTTGCCGAAGTCGCGGGGGCGTGAGTTCTTGCCGCGCGAGGCAATCGCGAGCGAACCGCCGCGTCGAGTCTACAAGCCCGCGCCGGTGCGCGGCGAAAGCTACGACCCCGCTGCGTCCGATGTGGAGAGGCGCGTGCGCGCGAAGGAGCAACTCGTGTATGCGCTGCGCCTGACGAGCGAGGCTTTGAAGGAGGTGCGCGGCAGGGCTTCGGGCGTTGAAGTCCGCGCGAACGCGTTCGACGGGCGGAGCCCTCTGAAGTGAGAGCCGCGACTCCTCTGACGTGAAGGTGAGTCTTTAAAGCGGAGTGACGTTTATGAAATCGGCAATCTTGAAACCACAATACGCGGCGGCGGCGAAGCTGCTCGCGGCGGCCGCGCTCATGCTGCTCGCGCTGGCGTCGGCGCGCGCGCAGGGCACGCAGACATCAGACGGGCGGCTACGCCTCGAAAGCCTCGAACAGATAGCGCCGAAGGCTACGGAGACGGTGCACATAGACGTTGACGGCATACTGCTCAAGCTCGGCAAGTCGATGCTCGATACGGACGACCCCGACGAGAAGAACATCAAAGAGATAATCGAAGGCTTGCGCGGCGTCTACGTGCGTAGCTACGAGTTCAAGGCGGAGGGCGAGTTCAAGGACTCAGACCTGGGCGTGCTGCGAGACCAGTTGCGCGGCCCCGGCTGGTCGCGGCTCGTGGACGTGAAGACGCGCGGCATTGACTTCGACGGCGCGGAGGTCTACGCGCTGAGCGTCGCGGGCCGCGTCGAGGGGCTAACCGTAATCATCTCCGAGCCGAAACATCTCGTGGTCGTCAACGTCGTCGGCTCGATAGACCTCGACAAGCTCAAGCGCCTCGAAGGCTCGTTCGGCATCCCGCATATACACGTCGGCCACGGGGAGAGGGGCGGGCGAAGGAAGAACTGAAAATAAGTTACAAGTCCCAAGTTGCAAGTTCAAAGTTAAAAGACAACGTGCCTTCAACTTTTAACTTTGAACTTGCAACTTGCAACTTATCTCCATCACCACGGCAGCCCTTCGACTTCGACGCGGCCCGTGGGCCACACGTAAGCGCCGCAGGGGAGAACCATGACGCGGAAGGGCGAGACGAGGCGGCCGGAGGGTTGGTCGAATTCGGTCTCTTCCTCTAAGAGTCGCCAGCCTTGTCCGGCGTAAAATGGGGCGAGGCGCTGTAGACAGAAGAGCATTCCGGCGTCAACCTTCAACTCTTCACACATGAACTCGGTCGCGCGACGCATCGCGGCGTAGACGTAGCGGCGGCCCTGCGCTTCGGGGCGTGTGGCGACGCCGCCTATGCCGCCGACCGTCACGTCGCGTCCGCCCGCACGCACGGTCGTCTTGAGGACGCCGACGTGGCTCAAGGGTCGGCCGTCCTCCTCCGTTATGAAGTGGTAGTCCTTCGGCCGCCAGGTGTAGAGCCTGTCCTCCGCGCCGAAGATGTCCTCGCCCCAGCCGAAGAGCGCCTGACGCTCCTCATCCGTGAGCGCTTCGGCGAATCTTATCTCGACGCCCAACTCTCGCCTCCCGATCGAAGTTAATGTTTGCCCGCGCGCGCGAAAGGCAATATAGTGTTGCGCACGCCGTTAAAAGTCAGTCCGACGTTTTAAAGCTTTCCGTTCGGGAACACAAGAACATTCTTCGAGGAGCCTTGCAGATGTCGAAGGTACGTCTTTTCGCGCTCGCGCTCGCGCCCGCCGTCACGTCTTTCGTCGCCGCGTGCGTGCTCGTCTGTGCAACGCCGCAGGCGGCTCGCGCGCAACAGGAGGAGGCGCAAGGGCAGGGGCAGGGCACGGCCCCGCCCGCGCCGCGCAAGCCCTTCGGGCCGCTCGCCTACAGGCAGCTCGGCCCGTATCGCGGCGGGCGCTCGGACGCGGTCACGGGCGTGCCTTCACAACCGATGGTCTACTACTTCGGCGCGACGGGCGGCGGCGTCTGGAAGACGACGGACGGCGGCTCTACTTGGGAGCCGCTCGGCGACCAGATTTTCAAGACCGGCTCTGTCGGCGCAATCGCAGTCTCCGAGGCAGACCCGAACGTCGTCTACGTAGGCATGGGCGAGGAGACTCTGCGCGGCAACGTCTCGCACGGCGACGGCATGTATAAGTCAACGGACGCGGGCAAGACCTGGAAGAGGCTCGCGGGCCTCGACGACGCGCGACACATCTCTCGGATACGCGTCCATCCGCGCAACCCCGACCTCGTATACGTCGCCGCGATAGGCCACGCCTTCGGCCCCAACGAGCAGCGCGGAGTCTTCCGCTCGAAGGACGGCGGCAAGACCTGGGAGAAGGTTCTATACAAAGGCCCGAAGGCCGGCGCGATTGACCTGACTTTTGACCCGACGAACGCGAGCATCCTCTACGCCGCGCTCTGGGAGATTGTGCGAAAGCCCTGGACGTTCGAGAGCGGCGGCCCGACGAGCGGCCTCTTCAAGTCCACGGACGGCGGCGACACGTGGGCTGACATCACGCGCAACACGGGACTGCCGCGCGGCACAATCGGCAAGATTGGCGTCGCCGTCTCGCCCGCGAACTCGGAGCGCGTGTGGGCCATCGTCGAGGCCGAGGACGGCGGAGTCTTCCGCTCCGATAACGGCGGGCGCACGTGGACGAAGACGAACGAGTCGCGCAACCTGCGCCAGCGCGCCTGGTACTACACGAAGATTTACGCCGACACGCAGAACCCCGAGTCGGTCTACGTCCTCAACACGGGCTTCTACCGCTCGAACGACGGAGGCCGAATCTTCTCTAACATCTCCGTGCCGCACGGAGACAACCACGACCTCTGGGTCGCGCCCGGCGACGCGCAGCGCATGATAGAGGCGAACGACGGCGGCGCGAACGTCTCCTTCAACGGCGGGCGCACCTGGTCTGAACAAGACCAGCCGACCGCGCAGTTCTACCGCGTCGCGCTCGACAACGACTTCCCTTATCACGTCTACGGCGCGCAGCAGGACAACTCGACCGTCGGCATCGCTTCGCGCACGGAAGACTCCGGCATAGACCGCGACGCGTGGCACGATGTGGGCGGCGGCGAGTCGGGCTGGATAGCGCCGAAGCCCGGTGACTCGAACATAGTCTTCGCCGGAAACTACGGCGGGTATCTCACGCGCTACGACCATCGAACGAAGCAGCAGCGCGCGGTCAACGTCTGGCCGGATAATCCCATGGGCTGGGGCGCGGAAGGGATGAAGTATCGCTTCCAGTGGAACTATCCGATTCTGTTTTCGCCCAACGACCCGAACGAGCTATACACGGCGGGCGACCACCTCTTCCGCTCGATGAACGAGGGGCAGTCGTGGGAGATGATAAGCCCGGACCTGACGCGCAACGACAAGTCGAAGCAGGGGCCCGCGGGCGGGCCGATAACGAAGGACAACACGAGCGTCGAGTACTACGACACCATCTTCACGGTCGCGGAGTCGCCCGTGCAGAAGGGCGTCATCTGGACGGGCTCGGACGACGGCCTCGTGCAGTTGACGCGCGACGAGGGTAAGACCTGGACGAACGTAACGCCGAAGGCGATGCCGGAGTGGATTCAGATAAACTCCGTCGAGGCTTCGCCGCACGACGCCGCGACCGCGTACGTCGCGGCGACGATGTATAAGTGGGACGACTTCAAGCCGTACCTCTACAAGACGAGCGACTACGGACGGACGTGGAAGAAGATTGACGCAGGTCTTCCCGACGGCGCTTTCACGCGCGTCATACGCGAAGACACCGCGCGGCGCGGGCTGCTCTACGCGGGGACGGAACTCGGCATGTACGTCTCGTTCGATGACGGCGAGCGCTGGCAGCCGTTCCAGTTGAATCTGCCTTACACGCCCATCACAGACCTCGCCATACACAAGCGCGAGCACGACCTCGTCGTCGCGACGCAGGGGCGAGGCTTCTGGATTCTCGACGACCTCGGCGCGCTCACACAGTTGACCGACGCGATGCGCGAAGGTAAGGGCGAGACGACGCTACTGAAGCCGGAGGACGCGTACCGGATGCCGGGCTCGGGCGGCACGCCGCTCCCGCCGACGGCGACCGTCGGGCAGAATCCTCCGAACGGAGTCGTCGTCTACTACTATCTAAACTCGAAACCGACGACCGACGTGACGCTCGAATTCTTCGACCCCGCGGGCAAGTCCGTACGCAAGTTCACGGCGCGCGCGCCGAGGCCCGCGCCCAGCCCCTCGGGCGGCACGGCGGGTCAGCAGGGAACTTCAAACGCGCCCGGCTCCGCACAGGCGCAGCCGTCCCCCGAACCGCCCGCCGCGCCTTCGGGCGAGGAGGCTTCGGAGTTCGGCGGGCGCGGCGGCGCGCCTCCGCGCGTAGCGACCGACGCGGGGCTGAATCGCTTCGTCTGGGACATGCGATATTCGGACGCCGCGCGCTTCCCCGGAATGATTCTATGGGGGGGCGACGTGCGAGGGCCGCGCGCCGCGCCGGGCACGTATCAGGTCAAGCTGACAATCGGCACGCAGACTCTCACGCAGTCGTTCGAGATAAAGAGAGACCCGCGCCTTCAGACGACTCCCGAAGAGTTTCAGAAGCAGCTCGCGCTCTCGTTGAAGATTCGAGACAAGCTGACCGAGACGCACAACGCCGTCGCGCAGATTCGCGACGTGAAGCGGCAGTTGGGCGACCTGCTCACGCGCGCCGCCGACCAGCCGAACGCGAAGCCCGTCGTGGAGGCGGGCCGGGCGCTCAACGCGAAGCTCTCGGCGGTCGAGGAGGAGCTTTATCAAGTGAAGAATCAGAGCAGCCAAGACCCTCTGAACTTCCCAATCAAGCTCAACAACAAGCTGGCCGCGCTCGGCTCGATTGTGGCGAGCGCCGACGCGCAGCCGACCGAGCAGTCATTCACGCTCTACGAAGAGCTTGCGTCGAAGATTGACGCGCAACTGCGTCAACTCAATCAGGTGATGACGACAGACCTCAAGGCGTTCAACAACCTCGTACGCACGTCCGACATCCCGGCCGTCATCATCAAGCCCACGCCGCCCGCACCCGGCGCGACCGCGGGCGGCGGAGAGGATAACTAAGGATGAAGGCGGAAGGCGGAATCGAAGGCTTGCTTTCTCAAGTTTCAGGTTGCAAGTTGCAGGTTCAAAGTTAAGGGCAAGCGCCTTCTAACTTGCAAGTAGCAACCTTGAACTTTGAACTTATTACTTCCGCCTTCATCCTTTCCTTCGGCTCGGCGGAGACTGTATAGTTGGCGGCCGTACGACGAACCAAAAGGGCCGCTCCGTCACCCCGGCGGCCTTTTAAGAACCGACCCTCTACGAAAGACTCCGCGCACACCCGCGCGGTGAAAGCGAGTACCTAAGATGTCCCACCTCGACTCGAAGAGAGGCGCGCGCCTGCTCCTTTCTGCCCTCTTACTCTGCCTCGCATCCTTCGCACAGTCAGCGCAAGCGCAGCAGCAGCAGCAGACTCCGACGACGACGCAGCAGACGCCGCAGGACGACGTGATACGCGTCGAGACCGAGCTGGTACACACTGACGTGATGGTCTTCGACAAGTCGGGCAAGTTCGTCGAGGGGCTCGGGCGCGAGCAGTTTCAGGTGATGGTTGACGGTAAGCCCGTGCCCGTCGCCTTCTTCGATAACGTCGAGCACGGGGCCGCACCCCTTGAGCCCGCGCGCGCTTCCGGCGCGAAGGGCGCGACGGCCGGAGCACCTGCCGTCGCACGACCGCGAGCGCGCGGTCGCTACGTCGCCTTCTTCCTCGACGACGTACACCTCTCCGCGCCGAGCCTCGAACGCGTGCGCAAGACCGTCTCCAAGTTCTTAGAGCACGGGATGGGGCCGGACGACCGTGTGATGATAGCGACGGCGACGGGGCAGCTAGGCTTCCTGCAACAGTTCGTTGACCACAAGGGGGTCGTCGAGCTTGCGCTCGCGCGCGTCGTCTACAAGCCATTCATCGTGCGCGACGCGGGCGAGCAGATACCGATGACCGAGTATCAGGCGATTCGCGTGGACGCGGGCGACCGCGACGCGATAACACAGTTCGCGGGCCTGCTTTTGCAGCAGTCGAACGCGGGGAAGAGCGCGGGGGTCGGCATAGGCCCTCCGGGCGGCGGCCCCTCGGTCTACAGCAAGACGACCAACGGCGGGCAGGTCGGCATGACGCGCGAGCAGGCCGAACGCATGGTGCGCGAGCGCGCGCAGTTGATGTTAAGAGAGACTTCGGTCTACTCGATGGGGACGCTCGCGGCGCTCGAAAGCCTCATGCGCGCGGCGTCGCAACTGCCCGGTCGCAAGCTCCTCTTCTTCGTCTCCGACGGCTTCTATCTCAACGACCGCAACACAGACTTCTCCGACCGCCTCAAATCAATCGCGGACGCGGCGCTCCGCGCGGGCGTCGTCATCTACACGCTGGACGCGCGCGGGCTCAGCACGAGCGAGATTGACGCTTCGAGCAACCGCGCGGATCAGGTCGGCAAACTTTCACGCACGAACGTCGGCGACCTCGCCTCCTCGCAGGCACCCCTCATGACGCTCGCGTCCGACACGGGCGGCCGCGCGAACATCAACACATATGGCTTCGACGAGGCCGTCGCGCGCGCGCTCGAAGAGACTTCGAGCTACTACCGTATCGCCTGGAAGCCCGAACTCGACGAGCAGAAGGGCGCGAAGTTCAAGCGCGTCGAGGTGAGCGTCGTCGGGCGTCCGGATTTGACCGTGCGACTGCCGCGCGGCTATATGTCCGCGCTCGCGGGAGCATCCGCGCCGCCGAAGCCCGCGACCAGGTCGGAGCCGAAGCCCTCGGACGCGTCGAAGCCCTCGGAGGCGAAGAGCCCCGAGGCGAAGGCGATTGAGGAGGACTTCCGCGCGGCGTTCGGCTCGGCCTCGCCCTTGCGCGCGCTCCCGACGGTGCTCTCGACTTCCTTCGTTGACGTGCCCGGCACGGGCGGCGTCTTGACGAGCAGCGTGCAGGTCTCGATTGACGGGCTCGACTACGGAGCGGACGGCAAGCAGCCCGCGGCCGTGGACGTGGGCGGCGCTATCTGGAACGATCAGGGCAAGAGCGCGGGCGGCTTCAAGACTCGTCTCAACGTCACGCCGATGGCGTCGGCCGTGTCGAGCATCGAACAGCCCGGCGTCATATACAACGCGCGCACGCCACTCGCGCCCGGCTTCTATCTCGTCAAGGTCGCCGCGCGCGATTCGCGCGGGCGGCAGATGGGCACGGCCTCGCAGTGGGTTGAGATACCAGACCTCTCGAAGAAGCAGTTGGCGCTCAGCAGCCTGCACCTCGGCGGCCGCGCCGTGGGCGGCGAGAAGACGGGGGCCGCGCCGCAGATTCAGTTCAGCGTCGATCGGCGCTTCTCGCGCTCCGCGAAGCTCGACTTCCTCGCCTTCATCTACAACGCGCGCTCCTCGGGCGGCTCGGCGTTAGACCTCGCGGCCAGCGTGCGCGTCATGCGCGACGGGCGCGTCGTGGTCTCCGCGCCGCCGATAAAGATCGCGCCGCCCGCGCAGACAGACCTCGCGCGCATCCCCTTCACGGGCGTCATCTCGCTCGGCCAGTTACCGCCGGGCCGCTACGAGCTTGAACTCGAAATCAACGACAACTCCGCGAAGTCCTCCGCCGCGCAGCGCGTCGCCTTCGACATCGACTGAACGCGAAAGAGGAACGCTAACGCAAAAAAGAGGCGCGCTGCGGTCGAATCACTTACAAGACTGCGGCGCGCCTCTTTTCGGACTCTCTTACGACCACAAAGGGGCCTGCGCGATTATGCTTTCAGGGGAAGAGAGATGGCTCTGACACTAACGACTCGTTTCAAAAATTCAAAACTCAATACGCTGGTCATGCGCGCGGGATACGGGTGGGGCGAGGTCAGCACGAGCGGCAACGTCTGCACGCTCATCTGCGATAAGGATATCAAACGGCCGCCTTCAGAGCTTGTATCGATCAGAGAGCTTATCTCACTGCAAATTCATTTCTGTACCGGCCTCGACCTCGCCGAGACCTTTCTGATGCTCGGCAAAATGTGGAGCGTCAATAGACTTCAACTGAAAAGCTGCGCCATCAAAGAGCTGCCCCCGGAGGTCGGGGCGCTCACCAACATTGTGGATTTCGACCTCGGTAACGAAGGCGAGGGAAGCTCTAATGAGTTTACGACTCTCCCGCCCGAGTTCGGAGCTATGAAGCGTTTACGATATCTTAAGCTACACCACAATCCTCAGTTTGAAGCGTTCCCGCCCGAAGTGTCGAAGATGACCAGCGTAAGGCACATTGGCTTAAGGGGCTTTCATTCGCTGCCGAAAAACATCGAGCTATTCCCGAATCTTGAGGACTTGAAATTAACCTTTGGCGGCATCGTCCCGAAGCAGGTCGTGCCGCTCATCGCCCGACCGAACGGCCTCAAGTCCGTCACGGTCGGCGAAGCATACTTCAGTATGTTCAAAGAACTCACCGCGGAATACCCGGACTTTTCCGTCACCGAGGAGCAGACCTCGCTCCGTGGAGATTATTGATACTGCTGCTTGCCGAAACCCAAGCGGCAATCCGACGCCGGAGCTAACCGGCATGCGATGCGCGCCACCGCGCCGCCCTACTGTCCATCTCTTTGATGAAGCCGTCTTTGCCGTCCATATACCCGTCTATGCTCCGCGGGTGCTCCTTTGCCAGTCTCCTCTTAAGCTCGCTGTACCTTTGTGCCTCCAGGGGGTGAGCAATCATGTAGTCGCGGAAGGCTAAGTGGCGCTCCGCCTCCGCAGAGCCGTTCTCGAACGCGTGGATGTGATGCGTCCTGATTCCTTCCTCATTATCCTTACGGAAGTACCGGCGGCCGGGGATGCCGTACTCGCCCATCACTTCATAACCGAGTGACTCCATCGCCGGACTCCGCCCGTCTACTTCGGCGATCTCTCTGACCTCGACTAATAGGTCAACGATGGGCTTCGCATATATATTCGGGATGGCCGTGCTGCCGATGTGGTGGACGGCCAAGACATTTTCGCCGAGCGCGGCGGCAACGCGCCCGGCTTCCGCCTCGAACGCATCTCGCCAGAGAGGGTCGTGGGGTACGACTTCTACTTTCCTCATGAGCTAAGGCATCAAAGCCGCTTCCAAACCATGCCTTGTGGCAAGACAGCGACGCTAACCTTGCCCGTTCAACCCTTCAAAGACTGCCCGAGAATTACGTCCAACCAATCTCTCACGCGTTCCAGGAGCGCGGGCTGGAATTCGTCTCGCGCCTGCTCGTCGCTCATGCGCTGCATGCTCTCGCGCATCGTCCCGGCCCGCGCCATGAAATGATCCATCTGATCTATGGCGGCGAGCGTCGCGCGCCCTTTGTGAAAGCTGTTGATGAGGTCGACGAGATACTGGTGCTCGTCCAGCGAGGTCAGGAAGTCGGATGTCCCGTAGATGACCAGCACGGGCGCGTCTATCGCCTTCCAAGCCTCCGCCAGATTGAGTCCCGCGACTTGACGCATGTACGTGTATGGCGCGGGCGGTTGGCTGGGTAGCTGCGCGCAGTCGGGCGCGTCCTTCGCAATCTGCTCCGGCGTCTCCCCTTCAACGTATAGGCGGTGGTTGCAATACTCCTTCCGCCCGACCAGCCGCTCGACCTCGTCGTAGGGCCGTCCCCTGAGGAGGAGTTGCCGCCGCAGATTCACCAACTCATATTCGTTCCACGATTTGCTTACGGTTTCGGCTACGATCAACCCTCTGACCGGAACCTCTCTGGCGACCAGCGGCGCGTCCACGCCGCCGATACTGAGGCCGTAGAGAAACACGTTGCCGCCGTCAACGAAGTCGTAATCCTTCAGCGCCTTCAGACCCGCGACGTAACCCCTGACCTCCGCCTGAAGGTCAACCTGCGGACTCATGCAGGGCGGGCCTTCGCTGTCGCCGACCCCGCTCTTCTCGACGCGCATCGTGACGAACCCTTTACGCGTCAGGCCGTAGAGCAACTCGGCGAGCGTGCTGTCGGGAGGCATGTTGTCCTGCGAGCCGCAACCGATGCCTGTGATGAAGAGGATGGCCGGACGCGGGCCGCTCAGACGTGGCCTGGTGATGATTACTCTGCGCCGCGCGCCGTCTGTCACCACAGACTTGTAGAGGATGTCGAAGTCGGGACTCGTCTCCTGCGGGCGCGGCTTCAAAGCGAAGCTCTTATCCATCTGTTGGCCGCCCCTCAGTAGAGTTATCCGCACCGAATCGCCCGCGCGAAAACCTCTCGCCAATTCTACAAACTGAGTAACGTCTCGTATCTCCGTCCCGTTTATCTTGAGGATGATGTCGTCGGCGATAACGCCAGCGTCCGCGGCGGAGCCGCCCGGCGCTACGCCCTGCACTAGAATGCCACGCCCCTCGGCTAACTGAAGCTTTGTCCTGACGGCTTCGGGCACGGGAGCAAACTGCACGCCGAAGGAGCCTCGCCGCTTGAGGTCTTGGGCGAAGGAGGGTGAACAACAGAGCAACAGTAATAGGGCGGCAAGCGCCGGTATGGAGTGATTAGGCCGGACTCTCACAAAGCGACTCATTGAACTTTCTCCCTCTCGCATGATGTTGCATCGGATGTGCTCACTGTTGCCGAAAGACTCGCCCCGACGGAGCATAACCGAAGACGATTCATTTACGCCCACAAAACATGGAGCATCCAACGCTCGAATTGAACAAGCGCGCGCACACAACATCATACGCGGCAAGGCTCGCGCATGAAAGCCGCGCTCATTCGCGCTCAGGTTGAATGGTTGTGAGGTCGCGGCTGCTTGCCGACCGCCGCCGATATTCGCCGTATCTCCGGCTCGCACCTCTTTTCGCCTACTCACGCAAACTAATCTGAGCCCTGTGTGCAGACTATGTCTGAACCGGGTTCGGATATCATGCGATACACTACCGTCTCCTCTTCACCTTGTTCCTCATACACCGTCACGAAATATATAAAGTGTTTTGCGAGCGGATACTCTCTTACGTTCCTTTGCATTGTTTCACACAATGCATGCCTGATGACATCATCCGGCACAGTCTCTCCAAACCCTCCGCATCCGGCTCCGTGGGCCGACCACCCCATCAACCGCACCCCCTTCGTAATATAACAGTAGTTCGGTGTCACTCTCTGCCCCGCCATCTTCGGCGTCCCTCCCGCGTCCGCGTGTATCCAATAATCTTCACGCGCGGACAGCCCCGCGTCCTTCTTAAACTCCTGCTGTATACATCTGTGGAATCGCCTGTCGGCGCACAACTGAAGAAAGCCCTTCGCGGGGACATCTTCTGTATAGGGGAGTCTTTCGACCATCCAATTTTCTTCATTGAGCACGTTCGATTCTCGCTCGTTGGTTGAGTCTGCGTTTGCAGCTCGACTGCTAGATTGATCGTTCATGACATCTCCTTCATGGGTGGAAACTGTTGATGTGTGCCGCCTCACACTTGAGGATGCCGAGGGGGCGTTGGGTGCATACTTAGTAATTGAAGATACGGCGAGTCCTCCCTGGCGTGCTGCGACGCACATCAGATTTCCTCCTCAAGTAGGACTTGAAAGGCGTCGCGGCCGGGGCATTCACCGCTCGGCTGTTTGGCTCACTTCACCATCAGGGTGCTCTTCGCGAAATATTCCGTAAGGTTTCCGTTGTGCATCAACACTTCGCGCTTTCCCCATGCGATGATGTAGACGGAGTAGATGCCGGCCGGTAGCGAGATTTGGTCTCCGGTCGTCGCGTACATGCGATTCTTCTCGCCTATGTCCTGCTGGTATTCGTTGACGAATTCAACGTCCTTGCCGTCCGTGCCCTGCTTGTAGAAGATGATACCGATGAAGTCCACGCCGACCGGCGCGGGGTTCTTGAAGAGGACGTTGAAGGGCGCGCGCGCCTTCCACTCGCCCGACTCGTCGACGCACTTCCAGTCGTCGTCGATCTCTTTACAGATGCTCACCTTGCCCTGTCCTGCGGCTGTGTTCCCGGCCGCGCGCGGGCCGACCTTATCCTCGCCGACGGTGAAGTCGGTCGTGGCCCAGACCTGCGACTTGTCGAAGTAGTTCGCCATGCGTACGAAGTACTTGCCCGGCGTGTTGATGGTCAGGCGCGCGTAGGCGGTCGTGTGGTACTTGGAGGCCGAGTAGTCAACGTACTGGACGAATTCGCCGTCGGCGTTCTCCTTCGTGACGAGGAAGGTTATTCCGGCGCCCGTGGCGACGGCGGGGAACATCGCGAGGATGTTGACGTTCCGAAGCGTCCCCTTCGGACTGAAAGCCTTCGAGGGGTTGACGCACGCGGCCGTCTCGACGACGGACGCGCCGTACTGCTTCTCCGTTATCTTCAGGTCTTCGCACGTCTGAAGCTCTATCTTGAACTGCGCGCGAGCTTCGGAGACTAACAGAGACGAACAGCAGAGCGAGAGGGCAAAGAGCAAGAGATGACGAGTTCGCATGCGGGAAGAGATGACTCCTTTCGTGTCGGCGCATACTATCCCCGCGCGAGTCTCGGGTCAACGTTTCGCCGTCATTCAGAAGATGACGACCATCGCGCCCTCGGGAAGGCGTTCGTAGAAGTTGACGACGCGGCCGTTCGCTACGGCGTAGACCGGCTGGCCGAGGTCTGTGTTGCCGCCGCCCGCGCCGTTCCAGTCTTCGCCCGTGTGAATCCCGAGGCTGTACTCTTCGGCGAAGCGCGTGGCCTTGTACCAGCCCGCGTAGCGTTTGCCCGTCGCCGCGTCCGTGTAGGAGCCGCCGCCCTCGCCGTCGCCGAAGGGGAAGTCGAAGCCGTCGGCGGGCGCGAACTCGGCGCGCATGTATTCGTCGAAAGAGTCCGACGGCGGGGCCGCCTGGCGTGGCGAGTTTGCCGGTGTGGCGACTTTGCCGCGACCATCAGTAGGCGTCGCCGGGGCGCAGGCATGGAAGAGGAGCGCCAGCGCCAGCAGTGCGGGCCGTAGATTTGCGTTCACGAACCTTCTCGTCTTCAAATGGCGCGTGCCTCCGGGGCTTTTGTACGTGCGGCAGGGCTCGAAGAGTTTGACACCCGCCGCGCTCGCGCGGTTCCGCGCGGATTTTGCGTCGTCGGCGTGATAGTTGTTAAATATTCGGGGCGTAAAGTTCAAACGAAAATGGTACGAAGGTTGCACCCGTTTCGATGTTTTTGATGTGCAACGAGCGCGCGCGCCAGTTCGCGTAAGAACATGCGGCGCGCGGCCGATTCAATGAGAGAGGCGTAAAATGAGAAGAGCATTCAGAGCTTCGACAGTCATACTCGCTTTTACACTCGCGCTCGCGGGCTGCCGCAGGGAGACTCAGCCGACCGTCACGCTCCCGCAGCCGCAGGGCAACCCGGCGGCGCTCGCTTCAATCGAGCACAACTCGTACGCGGAGGTCGTGGCGCGCGTCGCGCCCGCCGTCGTAACGATTCGTGCGGAGCGCGTCGTGCGCGCTCCGCGCCAGCATCCCTTCTTCGACGACCCGTCGCTTCAGGACTTCTTCGGCGGCCGCGCCCCGCAGCAACAGCAGCAGGCCCCGCGTGAGATGCGGCAGCGCGCGCTCGGCTCGGGCGTCGTCGTAAGCCCGGACGGCTACATCGTGACGAACCATCACGTCGTAGACGGCGCGGAGCAGATAACCGTCGAGTTCACAGACCGCCGCACGAGTTCCGCGAAGCTCGTCGGGACAGACCAGCCCTCAGACCTCGCCGTGCTCAAAGTCGAGGCGAAGGACTTGCCCGTGCTCACGCTCGGCGACTCGGACAAGGTTCGCGTCGGCGACGTTGTGCTCGCCGTCGGCAACCCGCTCGGCGTTGGGCAGACTGTCACGTCCGGCATCATCTCCGCCAAGGGGCGACGCACGGACATCTCCGACGGGAGCTTCGAGGACTTCATACAGACCGACGCCGCGATCAATCAGGGCAACTCGGGCGGCGCGCTCGTCAACATTGCGGGCGAGTTGATAGGCATCAACTCGCAGATACTCTCGCCCTCGGGCGGCAACATAGGCATAGGCTTCGCCATCCCCTCGAACATGACGCGCACGGTGACGGAGCAGCTCATCAAGCAGGGGCGTGTGCGACGCGGGCAGTTGGGCGTCGGCGTGCAGGCCGTGACGGAAGACATGGCGCAGAGTTTGGGTCTGAAGGAGACGCGCGGCGTCATCATCGGCTACGTGCAGAAGGGAAGCGCGGCGGAGAAGGCCGGGCTGAAGTCGGGCGACGTGATAGTCGCCTTCAACGGCTCGGCCGTCAACGACGCGAACGAGCTTCGCAACCTCGTCGCCGCGGCGCAGCCCGGCACGGACGCCACGCTCACACTCCTGCGCGACGGGCGCGAGCAGCAGGTGAAGGTGACGCTCGGCGAGTTGACCGCCGACGCGCCTGCCGGTCGTGACGAAGGCGGCGAAGGCGGCGGCGGGCAGAGCGAGGGCGGCAAGCTCGGAATAGAGGTGACGCCGCTCACGCCCGAAGTGGCCTCGCGTTTCCGCCTGCCCTCGGACAGGCAGGGGCTCATCGTCACGGGCGTAGACCCCTTGGGGCCTGCCGCCGACGCGGGCCTGCAACAGGGCGACCTGATAGAGCAGGCGAACCAGCGCCCCATCAAATCAATCGAAGACCTCAGCGCGGCGATACAGAACGCGGGCGAACGCCCGCTCCTGCTCCTCGTCACGCGCGGCGAACAGGGCTCGCTCTTCGTTACGGTCAGACCGAAAAGATAAGTGATAAGTGATGAGTGATAAGTTGAGAAGATCGCGCCCGCTGTATTTTCTTATCACTCATCACTCATCACTCTCTTCTCATGTTTCCAGTCGAGATACTTCTGCCGGTCGCGCTTCTGTTTGCACGGCGGTCAGCAAGGGAAAATTTTTAGCTTCGCAAGCGCGCCCTCTTTCTATAAACTTGCCGAACCACGCCCCGGCGCGTACGGACTGAAAATTTATGGAGAGACCTTCGACTGACCGCAGGAGCTTTCTGAAGTCTGCGCTCGCGGCCGGCGCGTACGTCGCCGCCGCGTCCGGCCCCGCGTCGCGTACGGCTTTGGCCGCGAACGGCATGCACCTCGCCGCCGACGGCGAACAGGCGCGCAGACTTCCCGTCCTCAACGTCTCGCGCGACCGCGCCATACGCACCGTCGTCGGGCTCCGGCCTTATCGCGCCGAAGGGTTCGTGCTCGCGCCCGAGCGCGTGGGCGAGAAGGTCGTCGTGCACAACTACGGCCACGGCGGCGGGGGCGTGTCGCTATCGTGGGGCGTGGCGCAGTTGGCCGCGGAGCAGGCGCGCAACCTCGAAGACAAGTCGGTCGCCGTCATCGGCTGCGGCGTCGTCGGGCTCTCGACCGCGCGCGTGCTTCAGCGACGCGGCAAGGCCGTGACCATCTACGCGAGGGAGTTGCCGCCCGAGACGACCTCGAACGTGGCCGGGGCGCTGTGGTATCCCACACACGTCTACGACCCGCAGAAGGCGTCGAAAACTTTTCTCGAACGCTACGGGCTCGCCTGCCGCCTCTCGCATCGCGAGTTTCAGTCCTACGTCGGCCCCGAATATGGTGTCCGTTGGATGGAGACCTACACGCTCGGCTCGGAGCCGTCGGGCCGCGAGCTACCGGGCGGCGGCGAACTCTACCCCGAGACGCGTTACTACACGGACGCACGCAAGAGCTTCGGCTTTCCCTTCGTCAGGCAGTTCACTTCGATGGTGATAGAGCCACAGACGTACCTGCGCGCGCTCCTGCGCGACTTTTACACGGCGGGCGGCCGCGTCGTAATCCGCGAGTTGAAGACGCGCGAAGAGGTGGCACAGCTTCCCGAGCGCGTGGTCTTCAACTGCGCGGGACTCGGCGCGCGCGCACTCTTCGGCGAGGAGGGGATGGCCTCGATGCGCGGTCAGATCGAAGTCCTTCTGCCGCAGCCGGAGATTGATTACTGCTACCTCGCCAACTCGCTCTACATGTTCCCGCGCGCCGACGGCCTCATCCTCGGCGGCACGTTCGAGGCGGGCAACTGGTCGCTCGACCAAGACCCGAAGACGACCACGCGCATCATTGAGGGCAACGCGGAGATTGCAAAGGGCCTTCGCCGATAAGAGTCGAAATTTAAGATTAACCACCGCGGACACCGCAGACACAGAGATGAAATTCAGAGATTTCAAATTTGAAATCTCAAATCTTTAAACCCTCTGTGTCTGCGGTGTCCGCGATGGTTAATCCTTGCTCGGGAGATTCGCGGAGGGAGATATGAGTCGGCCTCTTCAGTCACGCCGTCGCGTCAAGGCGCGCGGCGCGTTGCTCGCGCCGTTCGCGGTCTTGACGGCGTTCGGCTTCGCGCTCGTCAACTCGTCCGCGGACATTAAAGTTAAGAACCAACCCGCGTCGCAGGGGCGTCCCATCACGCCCGCGGGTTCGCTCGTCATGGACTTGACGACGGGTTGGCCCGCGGTCGGCTCGCTCCCCATCGCGTTCGTTCGCAGCCCTGACAACAGAGGGCCGGGCGCGCTCGGGCGCTACCTCGTCGCGGTCAACAGCGGCTACGGCCTACAGTTCAGCGCGGCCACGAACAAGGCGCAGCAGTCTCTTTCGGTCATAGACCTCTCCTTGCGCCCGCCCGTCGTCGTGCAGAACGTCTACTTCCCTACGCCACAGAGCGCGAACGTCGGCGCGGTCTTCTCGCCGCGCGCCGACGCCGAGGGCTTCTACAGGCTCTACGTCTCGGGCGGCTTCGAGAATAAGGTCTGGGCCTTCCGCTTCCGGCCCGGCGACGCGACGCCCGTAACCCCCACTTCGCCGGGGCCGGAGACGAAGGTCGGGGCGGACTCGATTGACCTCGGCGGGCTTGCGAGCATTGAAGCGACGCCGCGCTACAACGACGGACTCGCGCCCGTATATCCGGCGGGCCTCGCCATCTCGCCCGACGGCGACACGCTCTACGTCGCTAACAACCTCGGCGACAGTCTCGGCGTCGTGCGCGAATTGAACGGCGCGCGCCGACTCGAACGCGTTGACCTCTTCGGGCAGAAGGGCTCGGGCGTAGACGGCATGCAGCGTCAACTCACGTACCCTTACGGCGTCGTAGCTCTCCCCAAGTCGCGGAAGGTCTACGTCTCCTGCTGGGGCGACGCGTCAATCGCCGTCGTCAACTTCGACGCTCACAAGCCGCGCGTCTCTTACATTCGGGCCGGACGACACCCGACCGCGATGATTACGAACCGCGAGGGGTCGCGCCTCTACGTCGTCAACTCGAACGTCGACACCGTCTATGTGATTGACACCGCGACCGACCGCGAAATCGAGTACATAAACGTTCGACTCTCGGAGCGCGCGCGCGTCGGCGCAAGCCCCGAGGGACTCGCGCTCAGCGGCGACGAATCGACGCTCTACGTCGCGAACGCGCACAGCAACTCCGTCGCGGTCGTGAGCCTCTCGGACTACGCGCGCGGCCTTATGACGGAGAACCATGCGCGCCTCTCAGCGGTCTTTCAAATGTCTTCCGTGCGCGGCTTCATCCCCGTGGGCCAATATCCTTCGGCCGTCGCGTCCGTCGGAGGTGTCCTCTACGTCGGCAACGGGAAGGGAACCGGCGTCGAGAACGCTTCCGTCCACGTCAACAACTCGGGGCGCGTGCCGAACGCGCCGAACGAGCGCTTCCCTTCGGGGAAGGGTCGCGCGCATCAGGGCGGGCAGTACAGCGTCTCCGTCGTCTCGGGCAATATCTCCGCCGTGCGCGAGCCGGACGCGCGCACGCTCGCGCGCTACACGCGACAGGTCATGCGCAACGACGGGCTCGCGGGTGAGCCGCGCCCCAAGCTCTTTGCGGGGCGCTCGCCCATCAAGCACGTCATCTACGTCATCAAGGAGAATCGTACTTACGATCAGGTCTTCGGAGACCTTGAGCGCGCGGGCGACGGCACGCGCGCCGACGGCAATCCTTCGTTCGCGATATTCGGCGCAGGCGAGGCGGCGCGCGGCCGTGTCGGCGAGGCGCAGGAGATCACGCCGAACCACCGCGCGCTCGCGCTCCGCTTCGGGCTCTTCGACCGCTTCTTCGTCAACGCCGAGGCGAGCGCCGACGGGCACAACTGGTCTGACGCGGCCTTCTCTTCCGACTACACGGACAAGACGTTCCGTTGGCACTACTCCGAACGCGGGCGCTCGTACGACTTCGAGGGCTTCAACCGGCTGCCCGACATCTGGCCCGGCGGCGACAAGCCTCTACCGTTTCGCGCGCCCGTCAAGGCCGGGGACGTGACCGCATACATGCGTCGCTACGTGCCCGACCTCAACGGCTCGCGCGACGTGGCCGAGCCCGAGACGCTCTACCTTTGGGACGCGGCGGCGCGCGCCGGTCTCACCTTCCGAAACTACGGCGAGTTCGTCGCGACCATCTCCGAAGCAGACCTCGTCGCCTTCAACACGAACAAGGAGAAGCCCTACCCCGATTTGACGCCCGTCGTCTCGGCCTTCGCGACGAAGAGGACGCTCGAAGGCCATCACAGCACGGCCTATCCGCAGTTCGACCTGAAGACGCCCGACGCGATGACGACCGACTCTTACGCGTCTGCGCGCACCGCGAACGGCGTCGCGCTCGTCAGTCAAGCGAACCCCGACGCGCGCCTGCGCGGCAAGTCTCGCATCGGAGTGTGGCTCGAAGAGTTCCGGCGCGCGTGCGCGGAGCGAGAGGCCGGGCGCGGCGACACGCTCCCGAATCTCTCCATCATGCAACTCCCGCAGGATCACTCGAACGGGCTCGCGAAGAGGAAGCCGACGCCGCAGTTCTGCGTCGCCGACAACGACTACGCGCTCGGGCTTCTGGTCGAGGCGGTCTCGAACAGTGTCTACTGGAAGGACACGGCCGTCTTCGTCGTCGAGGACGACGCGCAGGACGGCCCCGACCACGTGGACGCGCACCGCTCGGTCGCGCTCGTCATAAGCGCCTACAACCGCCCCGGCATGCTCGTACACGAGTACCACAGCACCGTCAGCCTCGTACGCACAATCGAGATGCTGCTCGGCATCACCCCCATGAATCAACTCGACGACGCGGCCTCGCCCGCCGACATCTTCCAGGCCGGGGCAGACCTCACGCCCTACCGCGCGAGGCTTCCGCTCGTCGCGCTCGACAACCTCATGGTCGATAAGCCGCGCGACGCGGCCGAAGCCTACTGGATGCGCCGCACGGCCGAACAGAATCTCTCGCACCCCGACATGGCCGACGCGCGCGCTCTCAACGGCGCAATCTGGTTCTCCGTCCGTGGCGCGTCCGAGCCAATGCCGGAACCAGCCCGTCTGCCCGCCTCCGACGCCATGCGCGCGGGCACGGACGCGGAGGCGGAAGAAGAGGAAGAAGAAGGCAGAAGGCAGTAGGCAGTAGGCAGTCAAAACCGACAGACGCGCGACACGTGTGGAGATGGAAGAAGGCAGCCGGTGAGCGAAGAGCCTCCCGACTGCCTACTGCCTACTGCCTACTGCCTACTGCCTACTGCCTACTGCCTTCTGCCTCTCACTCTCCAATCATCGCGCCGAGGTAGCTGCCCGAGTACCAGCCGGTGAGGTTGCCCCCGCTGTCGAGATGCATCAGGCCGATGGCGGCGCTCGCCTGCGCGGTCGAGCTGTTGACGTAGGCGGTCGAAGACCAGCCGAAGCAGCCCGCGAGCGTCTTCTCCGAATAACCGTTATCACACTCGCGCGGGCCGGGTTCGTCGGACTGTGCCGAGGCGCGCGTGAAGCCCGCGGACGCGCCTATGCAGACGGCCGCGAGCAGCGCGACGAGGGCGAGCAGCTTCGCCTTCGAGAGTTTCGGGGTCGAGGGTTTCGGGGTCGAGAGTCGTTGGGTCTCTTTCATCGTTCGTTCCTCCTGTCGGTCTCTGGGGTGAATGTCAAAGTAAGGCCCGCCACGTTTCGCATTGAGAGGCGCGGGCTATCGGACGGTTGTGAGGCTAGAGGGATTCGCGCGGCGCGTCACCGCCCGTGTGGGTAGTAAAAGATCAGAACCGCGAACGGTAGTGAGCGGGTCGTAGCTTCGAGGCACAGAGTTGTCTCGAAGCTACGACCCGCTCACTACCGTTCGCGGTTCTGTTGTTGAGCCTATTTGACGAGTCGGTCGCGCAGAGCCTTCGCGACGGCTTCGGACTTGGAGTGGACTTGCAGTTTTTCGTAGATGTGGCGCATGTGGAAC
Organism: Pyrinomonadaceae bacterium; assembly: GCA_045807805.1. Taxonomy (GTDB): domain Bacteria; phylum Acidobacteriota; class Blastocatellia; order Pyrinomonadales; family Pyrinomonadaceae; genus QHXN01. Next base: position 35,197 of record JBJMGR010000307.1, read on the forward strand.
TTGACCATGTTGTAGCTGATGCCGAGTTCGGCAGCGGCGGTCGTGTAGTTGTGGCCTTCGACGAGTAGACGCAGCAGGCGCGTCCGCGCCGCACCAGACGATGCCCGACGCATCCTCGTATGCGACGTTCGCCTCCTTCGCGCCGGAGCCAGCGGGGAAGGGGATGACGGTGAAGAGTCGGCCGGTCGCGGGCGTGCCGTCAGCGTTGCGGCGCGTGAGCGCTTCGGGGTCGAAGAGGACGAGGCCGCCGCCCGTCGAGAGCCAGTAGACGCCGCCGCGAGTCTCACGAAGGTTGAAGACGAGGCGACTCGGGAGCCCCTGCGCCGTACCGTAGTTTGTGAAGCGGTAGCCGTCGAAGCGCGAAAGACCCTCGCTCGTGCAGAACCACATGAAGCCGTGCGAGTCCTGCACTATCTGGTTGACGAAGTCGCGCGCGAGCCCGTCAGTCGTCGTGTATGTGCGTACGGGTAGCTGGTCGGCGCGCGCGTGCGAGGCCGCGCAGATGAGCGCGAGGCAGACGGATATTAGCAGCGGACGTGCGTCGGGGCTCTTCCTCATCGGGAAAGAATGTTCGTCGGGCCGAAGGGCTCTCGCCCTGTCGCGGTCGTAACTTCAGGCGCGGGCAGCGCGGCGCGCCAGATTGTGCAACGCTCGCGCGCGGGCGCGCAAGACTTTTTACGCGCGACGAACAGAACCGCGAGCGGAAGCCTCGTGGATGATTCCACCAGCGCGGACAAGAGAGGCATAGAGAGTACAAATTCAACATCTCTGTGCCTCTCTTGTCCGCGCTGGTTATGTTTCTTGCGACCCGCTGGCTACCGCTCGCGGTTCTGTTTCCGCTGATGTTAAGCTCTCGCGGATGCCGCCGAAGAGATTGGACTACGCCATGCTCGCGCGTGGCGTGGGGGTGCTCTCAAAGGTTGACCGAGACCTCGCGCGAGTAGTGCGCGCGCACGGTACGCCGCCGATGTGGGAGCGCGAGCCGGGCTTCGCGTCGCTCGTGCTGACGATACTCGAACAGAAAATTTCGCTCGACTCGGCACGCGCGGTCTTCGACCGCCTGCTCGCGCTCGCGCCACGGCTCACGCCCGAGAGCATGCTCGCTCTCGACGACGCGACGCTCCGGCTCGCGGGCTTCAGCCGCCAGAAGACGCTCTACTGCAAGCTCGCCGCGCGCTCGATTATCGAAGGAGACTTAGACCTCGACGCGCTCGAAGAGACAGGCGACGACGCGGTGCGCGCCTCGCTCGTCGCGCTCAAAGGCGTCGGGCCGTGGACTGCCGAGATTTATCTGCTCAGGTGTTTGAACAGGCCGGACGCCTGGCCCTCGGGCGACCTCGCGCTACAGATAGCCGCCCATGAGGTCAAGCGCTTAGCCTTGCGCCCGACGCACGCCGAACTTGACGCGCTCGCCGAGGCTTGGCGGCCGTGGCGCTCAATCGCCGCGCGCATACTCTGGAGCCACTACCTCAACCGCGCGGGCCGAACCGCGCCGCCCTAGACGTGACGCGCGCCCCATGAGCTTTGAGATTTAAAATTCTGAATTTAATCTCTGCGCACGTGCCCCCGAAACTTTTTGCGCCGCGGCCCGTTTTATGTGCTACTTTCGGCGTCCATCCAGTCTTTCAGTGCTCAACACAATGAGGAGGTTCACACGCCTTGATGCGAGGCAATTCTCCCTTCGAGTTCAGACAGCGCGGCACGGCCGCGACCGGCTTCTTCTTCGCGCTCGCCCTACTACTGTGCGCCGTCGCCACAACCGCGACGCGCACGCACGCGCGTCAACAGCCCGAGCCTGAGCCGCGGCAGTCCGCGTCGCAACAGCCGCCCTCTCAACAGACGCCTCCTCAACAGCCACCCACTCAGCCGCCCGCCTCTCAACAGCCCGGCGCGCAAGCGTCGCCTTCGCCCGGTGCCTCGCCCGCGTCGCGCGTCGGCGCGACCCCGAGCCCGACGCCCGATAGAGACCCCGCGACGACCGATACGCCGCCCGTCGTCACGAAGCACGAGCTGAGAGTCGGAGGCCGCACTCTACACTACACGGTGACGACCGGCATCATGCCCCTCCGGAACACCGCGACGGGCGAGACCGAAGCGCGCATCTTCTACATAGCCTACACGCTCGACGGCGTCGCCGACCGCTCTCAGCGGCCGCTCATGTTCTCCTTCAACGGCGGCCCCGGCTCCGCATCCGTGTGGCTGCACATGGGCGCGCTCGGGCCGAAGCGCGTGCGCATGATGGACGACGGCCAGATGCCGCAGCCGCCCTTTCAACTCGTCGACAACGAGCAGACCTGGCTCGACTTCACAGACCTCGTCTTCATAGACCCGGTGGGCACGGGCTACAGCCGCGCCGCGCGCCCAGACCTCGCTAGCCGCTACTTCGGACTTCAGGGCGACATTCAATCCGTCGGCGAGTTCATACGCCTCTACCTCGTGCGCAACGAGCGTTGGTCGTCGCCGCTCTTCCTCGTCGGCGAAAGCTACGGCACGACGCGCGCCTCGGGCCTCTCGGGCTACCTCATCGAGCGTGGCATAGCCTTCAACGGCATACTCCTCATCTCGACCATCATGAACTTCCAGACCGCGCGCTTCACGCGCGGCAACGACCTGCCCTTCGTGCTCTTCCTCCCGACCTACACGGCCATCGCGTGGTATCACAAGAAGCTCCCGCCGGACTTGCAAGGCGACCTGCGCCGTACTCTCGACGAGGTCGAACGCTGGGCCGCTAACGAATACACGGTCGCGCTCGCGAAGGGCGATAGACTCACTCCGGCCGAGCGTCAGGAGGTCATAGACCGACTCAACCGCTACACGGGGTTAGACAAGCGC
>JBJMGR010000308.1:0-10359 GCA_045807805.1 Pyrinomonadaceae bacterium
CGCGACGTTCTCGCGCTCGTTGTACGTCGGCACGACGATGAGCGTGCGGTCACTGGTCATACATTAACGATGAAAGATGAACCGAAGGCGTGCCTTCTCAAGTTGAGAGTTCCAAGTTGCAGGTTCAAAGTTGAAGGCGCTTGCTCTTAACTTTGAACCTGCAACTCGGAACTCTCAACTTATCCGTTCATCGTTCATCCTTCTCTCTCTCACTCTTTCATTCTGTAGAGATATACCGAGCCGCCGAAAATTTTCTCGGGCTCGCGGCGTCGGAACTCTTCAAAGTAGTTGACGCGCTCCTCCTCCGTGAGCGGCGTCCCGTCGTCGAAGGTCGCGGGCACGGTCGAGCCGTTGAGGAGGCTCGCGCCGACGGCGACGTAGCGCGTCTCCTCAGGCGTCTCGCCGGGCGGCACGAAGACCTCGGCCTCCTCTATGCCGTAGAGTTCGAGCATCTGCGCGTTGAGCACGGCCGAGCCCACGCGCGTCTCGCCGCGCGCGCGCAAGTATAACGCGAGGTCGCGCACGTCGTCGCCCCATTCGACGTTCGAGTCCGAAAGGTACCACCAGTGCGGCGCGCCCGAGGCGAGTTGATTCATGTAGGTCATGTGGTCTGGGAACGCGCGCGCGCCTTCGACCGCGGCCCAGCAGAGGACGAATGCCGCGAGCGAGACGGCGAGGCGGCTGCGCCCCGCGCGACGCGCGCGCGCGAGCAGGTCGTCGAGCATCGCGCCCGCCGCGACGAAGAAGAACGGGAAGGCCGGGAGGTAGTAGCGCACGCCTATGTTGATGGTCGAGAGCATCAGGAGGCATGTGAAGAACGCGGGCGGCAGAAGCAGCAGAAGCATTCGCGCGTCGCGCGCGCGACGCAGACGCAACGCGGCCCAGACCAGACCGCCGAGCGTAAGCAGAAGGATTGGAAGCTGCGTCTTCAACGCGAACGCCGCGGGGAAGTAGTACCACCAACCCTGTCGGCTGTAGCTCCCGAGCAGCCCCGCGCGGTGGCCCTTCCGCGCGTGGCCCAACTGCCAGCCGATGCCGTGGACGAAGTCGGGCGGGAAGACTGTCTGCAACGCCTTGAAGCCGACTTCGAGCGGCGCGTGCAGGCGCTCGGAGATGCGCGTGGGGACGACCGTGCGCGCGAGCGCAGTGTCCGGAGAGTCGGGCGCGCGGTGTCGGAAGAGGTACGCGGCGTTGACGGCGAAGACCGCGGCGAGCGCGAGCGCGCAAGCCTGTCCCGCCAGGCCCGCGCGCCTGAGCCCACGACTCGGCGCGAGCGCGAAGAGGGCGACCAAACCGACGCACACGACGGGCGCGAGCGCGACCATCGAGAACTTTGTCACGGCCGCAAAGCCCAACGCGAGCCCGACGTAGACCGCGCGCCGCAAGTTCGGCCGCCTGACGTACTCGTACGCCGCGACCGCGAAGAGGAGCAGCGCGAGCGCCGAAGGCACGTCCGTCTGCACGACGCGCCCGTGCGCGAGCACGGTCGGCTCGACGCTGTAGAGCGCGACGGCGAAAACGGCCGCCCGCTCGCCCCAGTACCTTCGCGCGAAGACGAAGACGACCACGCCGAGCAGAATCGTCAGCGCGATGGCGGGCACGCGCGCCCAGAACGAAAGATAGTCGAGCCGCGAAGAGTTCGCGCGCCAGAACTCGTCGAACTTGTCTAAGAAGTAGTCGTAGTCGTTCGGCCCGCCGTCGAGCCGCGGCGCGTTCGTGTCGATGAACAGGAGCGGCGCGGCCGCGAGGACTTTCGCGACGGGCGGGTGCTCGCTCACGGGGCGGTAGTCGCCCTCGGTCAGGTGGTAGTAGCCCGCGGGTATCAGTACGTACTCGTCAATCGTGATGCTCTTGCGCCGCACGACGACGAGCATCTGCAAGGCCATCAGCGCGAGCAGAAGCGCGCACACAAGCCAGGCGCGCCCGCCGAGGAGATTCGGCGCACCACTCCCCTCCTCAACTATCTCTCTCCCTATCTTCATCCTGTGTGGCTTGCGAGACCCGAAAGGCCCCTCAAAGGGGCGCTATTATTACAAAGCAAGGCAAAAGTAAAAAGGCTAAAGTCAGAACCGCCCGCCGCAAGCGGTCGGGTGTGAGCTTCGATAAGAGTACGTGTCTCGGAGCATGCGACCCGCCCGCTTGCGGCGGGCGGTTCTGACGGAAGGCTCGGCATCCGTCCTCATTCATGGATGAAAGGCACGCCGTTCGTATTCTTAACTTTTACCTTTTGCCTTTTTACTTTTGCCCTCTCCTTTGTGGCATACTTGCGGTCAACCCAGACACTTCGCCGGAGAATTTTTGACGGAGGTTCCGCCTTGAACTCATTCGCACGCACGCTCCTGTCCGCACTCCTCCTCGCTTCGATTCTTTTCAGTTACTCGGCGCCCGCGCTCGCGCAGAGGCCCGCGCCGAAGCAGGCGGCGCGCACGTCGCTCGTCGAGCGCGTCGGCACGACCGGCATTCTGCAACTCGAAGCCGAGAGCTTCCGAGCCCTCTCCGCGCGGCAGAAGATTCTCGCCTACTACCTTGCGCAGGCTTCGATAGCTGTTGACCCGATTATCTACGACCAGCTCTCGCGCTACGGCCTTCGACAGAAGCGCATACTCGAAGCCGTCGTCTCGCACCCGCGCGGCGTGCCCGCGCCCGTGCTCAAGAAGATCACAGACTACACGAAGCTCTTCTGGGCGAACACGGGCAACCACAACGGCTACACCGCGCAGAAGGTTCTGCCCGAGTTCACCTACGAAGAGTTGGAACGCGCGGGGCTTCAGGCGATACGAAACGGCGGGCTGCTGATGACCGCCGACGAGTTCAGGAAGGAGTTGGCGGAGCTTCGCGCCTCCATCTTCGACCCGAACTTCGAGCCGATGTCCACGGCCAAGAGTCCACAGGGCGGGCTCGACATCATACAGGCCAGCTCGAACAACTTCTACGGCCCCGGCGTCTCGCTCGCAGACCTCAAGAACTTCCGCGAGCGTTACGCGCTCAACTCGCGCGTCGTCAAGGTTCCGAGCGCCGGAGGGCCGGGCGAACTCGTCGAGCAGGTCTGGCGCGCGGGCACGCCCGACGGGAGCGTGCCGCCCGGCCTCTACGCTGAATATCTCAACAAAGCCATCGGTTACTTGGAGCAGGCGCGAGGATACGCGGAGCCCGGACAGGTCGAGGTCATCGACAAGCTGATTCGCTACTACCGGACGGGCGAGGCCGCCGACTGGCTCGCGGTCGGCGAGGCTTGGGTGCAGAACCGCGTCACCGTGGACTTCTCGAACGGCTTCGTCGAAGTCTATCGCGACGCGCGCGGCGTCAAGGGCGCTATTCAAGGCTTCGTCACGGTCACGGACGAGGCGCTCAACCACATCATGACGCGGCTCGCCGACAACGCGCAGTACTTCGAGGGGCGCGCGCCGTGGAAGGACGAGTACAAGAAGCAGGGCGTCAAGGCTCCGGTCGCGATGGCGGTCGAGGCCGTCTCTGAAAACGGCGACTTCGGCATCACGACCGTCGGCGACAACCTGCCGAACGAGAACGAGATTCACGAGAAGTACGGCACGAAGAACTTCTTCTTCACGGGTTCGACCCGCGCGTTCGCGCGAGCCACCGGCACCTCCTCGCTCGAAGAGTTCGCCTCTTCGCCCGAAGAGGTTCGCATCGTCAAGAAGTACGGCGAGGAGGCCGACAATCTTATGACCGCGCTCCACGAGGTCATAGGCCACGGCTCGGGCAAGTTGAATCCGAAGCTCACGCACGAGCCGCAGTTCTATCTGAAGGAGTACTACTCGACTCTGGAAGAGGCGCGCGCCGACTTGATGGCGCTCTGGAACATCAACGACCCGAAGCTGCGCGAGTTGGGCCTGGTCTCAAGTCCCGAAGTGATGAAGGCCATGTACTACGCCGCCGCGCGCGTCATGCTCACGCAGTTGCGCTCGACGACCGAGGGCGACCAGATAGAGGAAGACCACCAGCGCGACCGGCAGCTCATAGCGAACTACATCATGGACAAGACCGGCGCGATACGCGTCGTCGAGCGCGGGGGCAAGCACTACGTCGAAGTCACCGACTTCGAGAAGATGCACGAGGGGGTCGGGATGCTCCTCGCTGAGTTGATGAGGATTAAGGGCGAGGGCGACTACGACGCCATCAAGTCGCTCATAGATCGATACGGAGTCCACTTCGACCCGAAGCTCAGAGACGAAGTCGTCGCGCGCTACAAGAGGCTCGACCTCCCGACCTACTGGGCGGGCATCAACCCCGACCTCGTCCCCACGTTCGGCGCGGGAGGCCGCGTCACTAGCGTCGCGATCAATTACCCGCGCGACTTCATGCGCCAGCGCCTCGCATACAGCGCCATGTACGACCCCTCGCTCGTCGCCGCGTCCACACGGACGACGGCGAAACGCGCCGCACGCCGCTGACGCACGCCGACACGCAACCGTGAACGCCCGACCGCCTTTCGTAGGGGGCCGGGCGTTCACGCGCTCGCCCGCCGACCCTTCAAACTTCGCTTATCGACAGATGGGCCGGCATGTATAATGCCGCCCGCAACGGCGCCCGGCCGTGACCTCATATCCCGCGCGGGAGCGTTCCCATGAATTCGGAAGATAATGATGGGTCGAACGGCGTCGGCCGCGCCGTGGAGGCTAGGGGAAAAGATATCGAAGCGCTGCTGCGCGGCGGGCCGCAGCTACCGCGCCCGCGGCCCGCCGACGGCGGCGAGCAGAAGACCGTGAGCGTCGGCGAAGAGGCGATAAGGAAGATGTTCACGGGGCTACCCCCGAAGCGCGACCAAATCTTCATCAGCTACAGCCACGACGACGAGGAGTGGCTGCACAAGCTACAGATCGCGCTGACGCCGCACATCTACAACAGCGCCATCAAGGCTTGGGACGACACACACATCCCTCCCGGCGCGCGCTGGCGCGAGGAGATAACGAGGGCGATTGCGGCGGCGAAGGTGGCGGTGCTGCTTGTCTCGATGAACTTCTTCGCGTCGAAGTTCATCAACGACGTTGAGATGCAGGCGTTCCTGCGTGCCTCGTCGGAGGAGAAGAACGGGCTGACGATACTCCCCGTGATAGTCGGCCCGAGCATCTACGAAGAATGGCCGCTGCTGAAGGACATTCAGACGGTCAATAGATTGGACAGGCCGCTGAAAGGGATCGAGAACATGGCGGAGCTGGACGCGGAGCTGGTGATGATATCCAAAGAGATCAAGAAGGCGCTCGTCCCTCGGGAGGCGAGCGCCTTACCCAACCCGGAGGCGGCGACGACTTAGGGCCGCGCGCGCGCCGAACCGGCCTAGTCTTCCGAGGGACGCGGGCCGGGATCGAGGCCGCGCACGCTCGCCTGCCCGAGTACGCGCACGTGCATGTCGCCCGCGACGTGAACCTGGCAGGAGAGACGTACGTTATCGGCGAGCCCGGTCTCCAACGCTAAGCGGTTGCGCTCGGCCTCGCCCATCTCGCCCGCGTCACCCTCCAAGACTTCGACGCGGCAGGTCGTACACTTCGCGTTGCCGCCGCAGCGGTGCAGTATGTCTATGCCCGCGTCCTCAATCGTCAGCACGAGCTTGCGTCCCGCCTCGGCCTCGAACTCTTTCGTCTCGGTCGCGGTCTCCGCCATAACTTTAGGCATCTGTTAAAGGCTCCTCCCGTGGTGTGTTTGACAAGCAGTATCAGAACCGCGAGCGGTAGCGACCGGGTCGTGAGTTGCGCGGAGAATCTTCCTCGCGCAACACACACCCGCTCGCTACCGCTCGCGGTTTCGGTTCGTATGCGTGAGCGGCGGCCGTGCGTTTCGTTTGAACTCTACGGCGGACTAGGCCGTGAACGAAGTGCCGCAGCCGCAGCCGCCCGTCGCGTTCGGGTTCTTGAAGGTGAAGCCCGAGCCCATGACGTTCGTCACGTAGTCAATCTCGACGCCGTTGAGGTACTGCGCGCTGAACATGTCCACGAACATGCGCACGCCGTGCGACTCGATGATGTGGTCGTTCGCGCGCGACTCCTCCTCGATGTTGAGGCTGTACTGGAAGCCCGAGCAGCCGCCCGGAACCACGCGCACGCGGAGCCCCGCGGTCTCGGGCAGACCCTCTTCGCCCGCCAGGAACTTGCCGATCTCGGTGGCCGCCTGCTCCGTGACGTTGAGCGTCATCGTCGGAATCTGTGTCTCTGTCGCTGCCATTGTCTCTCTCTCCTTAATGATTATTACTTTAAGCTTTCAGCATTCAGGGCTCAGCTTTCAGCCAAACTAAAGAGCTGACGGCTGAGCGCTGACAGCTTCCTACGCCTTCTTACCCAGGACGACAAGCTCCGGCTTCATCGCCTCTATCGAAACTTGCCGCGCGACCTCTTCGGCCACGTGGCGGAACGCCTCGGCCTGCGGCGAGTCAGGGTCGCTTACGACTACGGGGACGCCGCTGTCTCCGCCCTCGCGCACCTTCATCCCTAAAGGCACCGCGCCGAGGAAAGGCACGCCGTACTCATCCGAGAGTCTCTGCCCGCCTCCCTCGCCGAAGATGTTGTAACGCGTGCCCGTGTCGGGCGCGATGAAGTAGCTCATGTTCTCGACGACGCCGAGCACGGGCACGTTCACGGCCTCGAACATCCTGAGCGCGCGCCGCACGTCCGCGAGCGCGACCTCCTGCGGCGTCGTCACGAGCACAGCGCCCTGCACGGGCACTAGCTGCGCCAGAGAGAGCTGCACGTCGCCCGTCCCCGGCGGCATGTCAACGATAAGATAGTCCAGCTCGCCCCACTCAACGTCCTGTAGGAACTGCCGCACGAGTCCGTGCAGTATTGGCCCGCGCACTATCATCGGCTCGTCGCCCGGCTTCAAGACGGCCATAGACATGAGCCTTATGCCGTGCGCTTCGAGCGGGACGAGCTTGTTGACGTTGATGGATGGGCGCATGTCCGCGACGCCGAGCATCAGGGGCACGTTAGGCCCGTACACGTCCGCGTCCATCAGGCCGACGCGCGCGCCGTCACGCGCGAGACTCACGGCGAGGTTGACCGCGACCGTCGACTTGCCCACGCCGCCCTTGCCCGAGCTTACGGCGACGATGTTTCGCACGCCCTCGACCGTCAGCTTCTCGCCGAAGCCCCGCCCCTTCGGGACTTCCGCGTCCATCGTCACACTCACCGACTCGACGCCCGGAAGGGCCGCCACGACGGCGCGCGACTGCTCCTGCAACTGCTCGCGCACGGGGCAGGCGGGGGTCGTGAGCACGACGCGGAAAGAGACCGCGCCGCCCTCAATCTTCAAGTCCTTTATAAAGCCGAGGCGCACTATGTCCTTGTGCAGGTCTGGGTCTTTCACCTGCGCCAGCGCGCCGTAAACGTCTGCCTCGGTCACTTGTGCCATTTGAATCTGAGTGATAAGTGACGAGTGATAAGTGATAAGAAGGAGGAAACGGGCCTTGTTCTTCTCTCATCACTTATCACTCGTCACTTATCACTCTTCCCTTTCGGTCTCATAACCCTGTACGCGCAGCGCGACGCGCCGCCCGCGATGCGCGACTCGCGGAAGACTTCGGCCCCGAGCAGCTCTCGGTAGACCGTCAACTCCTGGTCGCATAGCTGGCGGTACTCGCGCGCAAGCTCGGCCTGCGGGCAGTTCCACTCCGTGAGCATGTACGAGCCGTCGGTGAGCCTCTCGGCCTCCGCCTCGTAGCCCGACTCACGCAGCATCTCCGTCAGCCGGCGCACACGCGCGTCGAAGCCCAACCCTTCGAGGCTCGGCCCCAACTCCGCGACCATCTCGGACGCGCAGCCGCAGAAGATCGTGTTCAACCCGCGCTCGCCCCAGACCTCTCCTATCTGCTTGAGCAGAGACTTCGCGAAGAGGTCGTAGCGCTTCGGGAAAAGCTCCTCGGCCTTCGTCGTGAGGCGGAAGAGGTGCGCGGGCCGCCCGCGCTCGCCGCGCGCCGCCGCGTGCTCTACGTAGCCCTCGCGCTCCAACACGTCGAGATGCTTTCGGACGCACTGCTTCGTCACGCCCAGCATCTCGGCGAGTTCGTCCGCGCCCACAGGGCCGCGCGCGCGAAGCTCATGCACAATGCCTTCGCGCGAGGCCCCGAGCCCGTTTTTCATGATCGCTACCACGACCGTTTCATGCTACTTTTGACCCGAGCTTTTGTCAACCGGGCAGTTGGTAAACTGACGCGCATGAGCTTTTTGCGCCACTTTTCCGGCCGTTTTCGCAAATGCCTCTTTGTTAAATTCTCAGCCGAGGGGAACCCCATGAAGACAGACGCGACGCACCGTTTTTCAAATCGAGTTGAAGACTACATCAAGTACAGACCTACTTACCCGCGCGCGCTCGTCGGGCTGCTCGAAGACGAGTGCGGATTGACGCGCGACTCCGTCGTCGCCGACGTGGGCTCGGGGACGGGGATTCTGTCGGAGCTGTTCCTGCGAAACGGTAACCGCGTCTACGGCGTCGAGCCCAACCGCGAGATGCGCAAGGCGTGCGAGCGTCTGCTCTCAGCCTACGAGAACTTCGTGAGCGTGGACGGGCGCGCGGAGGCGACCACGCTCGCCGACGCGTCGGTCGATTTCGTGACGGCGGGGCAGGCGTTCCACTGGTTCGACCCGGCGGCGTCGCGGCGCGAGTTCGGGCGCGTGCTAAAGGACGGCGGCTGGGCCGTGCTCGTCTGGAACTCGCGGCGCACGGAAGGGACGCCGCTGCGCGAAGAGTACGAGCGACTCCTGCTCGAATACGGCACGGACTATAGAGAGGTGAGCAGCAGGTGGGCCGAGGGCGCGCCCATCGACGTGCTCTTCGGTTCGAGCGAAGTGCACACGAAGTCGTTCGACAACGGACAGGTCTTGGACTTCGACGAGTTCAAGGGCCGGCTCGCGTCTGCCTCTTACGCGCCCGTGCCCGGCCACCCGAACCACGAACCAATGATGCGCGAAATGGCCGCGCTCTTCGAGCGACATCAGCGTGACGGCCGCATCACCTTTGAATACGACACGAAGGTCTTCTACGGACAACTGACATAAGGCAAAAGTAGAAAGGCACACCGCTACGCGGAAGGCAAAAGGTAAAAGTAAAAAGGCAAAAGTGAAGAGGATAAAAATCAGCGCGGCCTTCATCAAGCATCGTTGATGAAGGCCGCGCCGTTCCTCGTCTTAACTTTTGCCTTTTTACTTTTACCTTCCCTCCAGCTTGCCTTTTGCCTTTTGCCTTCTTAGCATAGCGTGTGGTCTTCCCTTAGAACCGAGTTTGCCCCCGAGAGCCCCATGCCGAACACACTAAACACGAAGGAAGTGCGACGCGAGTCTGCCCCGCGCTCTCTTGTACGTCCGCGCGGGACACTGCCGCTGCTGCTGCTGCTCGCCGCCGTCTGCGCGCTTTCACTCGCGTCGGCGCGCGCGTCCGCGCAGAAGAAGCAGAAGCAGCAGCAGGAGTCCGCGAAGAAGCCAGCGACCGCGCAGAAGAGTCGCGCGTCGGCGGCGGAGAAGGGCGCGGCCGTCTCGCGCGCGACCGTTCCGCAAGAGACTCTCTTGCGGATTATCGAGGCGGAGGACGAGCGCCGTTGGGACGCTTCCGAGTTCGGCAAGCTCTTCGAGGACGCGAACGCGTCTGTGCGGCGTCGGGCGGCGCTCGCTGCCGGGCGCATAGGCGACGAGGGCGCGGTCGCGTCGCTCAGCGCGCTCCTCTACAGCGACCGCGACGAACGCGTGCGCGCGACGGCCGCCTTCGCGCTCGGAGAGATAGAGGCTGAGTCGGCGGCGGCTGCTTTGCAGGAGACGCTCACGCGCTCGAAGTCGGCGGAGCTTCGCGCGCGCGCCGTCGAGGCGTTGGGGAAGATAGCCGCCGCGCTGCCCGACGCAAGGGCCGACGCACGGAAGCGTATCGGCGATGCAATCGTCAACACGCTCACGGCGCAGAGTCGTCAGCCGAAGCCCGACCGCCTGCTCGTGCTGCTCGGGCTCACCGCGATACTTCGCGCGAAGCCCGAAGGGGGCGCGCACACGGCCGCGCTCTTTCTCACGTCGAAGGACGCGCGCGTGCGCGGCGACGCGGGGAACACGCTCGCGCGACTGCGCGCGAAGGAGTCGCTCGAACGTCTGCGCGCGATGCTCTCGTCGGACACGGACGCCGTCGCGCGCGCCAACGCCGCACGCGTACTCGGCGCGGCCGAAGACAAGGCGGCGTTCGACGCGCTGGTCGCCCGCATCGCGGAAGACACGGACTCGCGCGTGCGCGTGAGCGCCGTGCGCGCGCTCGCATCTCTGAAGGATGCGCGAGCGGGACAACCTCTGCGCGAGCGTGCGGAAGTCCTGCACGCGGACTACAGGCTTGAGCGGAGCGGAGTCGCGAACGCGCGCGTGCCTTCGGCCGTCAACGAGCTTC
>JBJMGR010000309.1:0-8546 GCA_045807805.1 Pyrinomonadaceae bacterium
CGCTGCTTGCTCCCCTTGCCCGTGCAGAAGAGCACGCCCGTGTCGAGGTCTACGCTCGACTTCGTCAGCCCCACAAGCTCGGAGACGCGCAGGCCGCTCGCATACAGAACCTCTATCATCGCGCGGTCGCGCACGCCTTCCGGATTAGAAGTGTCGGGAGCTTCGAGCAGACGCTCGACCTCCTCCTGCGATAGGAAGCGCGGAAGCTTCTGCTCGCCCTGCGGCGAAGCGACCTCGCCCGTCGGGTCAACGCGCACGTGGCCGTCGAGCAGAAGGTATCGGAAGAAGCCGCGCGCGGCGCTCAAAGAGCGCGCGACCGAGCGCGACGAGAGCCCCTCACGCGAGAGCGACATCACGAACTGCGTCATATCCGACTTGTCGAGTGCCTGCGGCTCGCGCCCGCGCGCCTCCGCCCAAGCCTTCAGACGCGCGAGGTCGCGCCTGTAGCTCTCGACGGAGTTCGCCGCCAACCCCTTCTCGACTTGCAGATAAAGCACGTACTCTCTGACGTGGTCTCGCGCCATTTAAGTTTTCGTCTCAGTTCGTAGGCTTGTCGGGCGATGGCATGGTCGCGCTGAACTCTTCGAGCATCCGGCGCGCGTAGGAGTTCAGGAGCCGTTCGACGCGCTCGGGGTCGTGCGAGGCGACGATGAGGCCGACGTGATGGCGCTTGTTCAGACGGAAGACGATCTCTGGGTCGTCGTAAGCAGAAGTGTCGGGCCACTCCTGACGCGCGAGCGAGATGACAATGCCCGCGTAGTCTTCGCGGCGCGCGGGCACTTCGTAATCGCCGTGCTCGCCCGCGACCTCTATGCGCGCCCACTCGCGCCAGAGGCTTACGCCCGTCGCGGCCTCGACGACCTCCGCGATGTTCGCGCCGCCGACGCGCGCGGCCGTCTCCAGGAAATAGAAGCGGCCGTCCGAGCCCTTTATGAACTCGGTGTGCGTGACGCCGCGCGCGAGCCCGAGCGTGCGAATCAACTCGTGATTCAGTGAGTCGAGCGCCTGCGCGTCGGCCGTCTCGCGCGAGACCGTGCGCGTGAGGAAGACTCCGCCGCCGTGCGCGACCTCCATCGGCGGCTTGCCGTACTTGCTCACGGCCGTGAAGACCACCTCGCGCTCGGAGACGATGGAGTCCACATGGAAGATGTCGCCGGGGATGAACTGTTCGAGCAGGTAGAACGACTGTCGGTCGCCGAGTTGTTCCAGAAGCGGCCAAAGCTCCTCGGCCGTGTTGACCTTGCTGATGCCGACGGCCGAAGCCTCGCTTCTGGGCTTCAAGACCCACGGCGACGCGACGCGCTCCGTGAACTCGCGCACGCGCTCGTGGTTGAGAACGTGCACGAACTCCGGGACGATGATGCCGTGGTCGCGCGCCTTGACGCGCATCGCGAGCTTGTCGCGGAAGTAGCGCGCGGTCGTGTCGCCCATGCCCGGAATGCGCAGGTGCTCGCGAAGCGCGGCGGCCGTCTCCACGTCGAAGTCGTCTAAGGGCACGATGCGGTCAATCTCGCGCGTGCGCGCGAGGAAGCTGACGCCCCGTATGAGGTCTTCGAGCTTGTAGTCGGCGGGAAGGTAGAAGAACTCGTCCACCGACTCGCGCGGCCAGTCCGCGTCGCGCAAGCGTTCCATCGTGACGGCGAGGACGCGGCAGCCCAAGCGTTTGCACTCGCGCAGAAACTCCTGCCCCTTCTCGAAGGTTACGACGCAGAGGACTGTGAGCGGGCGTTTGTCGGACAAGTCGGACTCTCCCGTAATCGGCTCGCGGAACGTGCGACGAATGATAACGCATCCGAAGCAATGTGCAACAAGTCAGAACCGCGAACAGTAGTGAGCGGGTCTCAAGCTCCGACGACGGCATGAATATCGTGACTCGCGACCCGCTCACTACTGTTCGCGGTTCTGTTTAGTTGAGCTTGAAGGCTGAGGGGCAGAGCTTCGCGAGCCTACATTCGCCGCAGAGTGGCGTGCGCGCCTTGCAGACCTTTCGGCCGTGCGCGATGAGGAGATGCGGGAAGACTATCCAGTCGGACTCGGGCACGAGCGAGATGAGGTCGCGCTCAATCCTCTCGGGCGCTCTCTCGGCGGAGAAGCCCAGACGCTCGGAGAGACGCGCGACGTGCGTGTCCACGACGACGCCGGAGGCGATGCCGAAGGCGTTGCCGAGCACGACGTTCGCGGTCTTGCGCGCGACACCGGGAAGCTCCAGAAGCTCTTCCATCGAACCGGGCACGCGCCCGCCGTAACGCTCGCCTATCATGCGGCACGCGCCCTGAATCGCCTTCGCCTTGTTTCGGAAGAAGCCGGTCGAGTGTATGTCTCGCTCAAGCTCCGAGGCGGGAGCGGCGGCGTAGTCCTCACACGTGCGGTACTTTCGGAAGAGGTCGGCCGTGACGATGTTGACGCGCTCGTCCGTGCACTGCGCGGAGAGTATCGTCGCGATGAGGAGTTCGAGAGGGCTCGTGTGGTCGAGGCTGCAACGCGCGTCCCGGTACTCCTTCTTGAGCGTCGCGACGATGCGGCGCACGCGCCTCTTCTTCTCGGGGGTCGCTTCCAAGTCTCACCTCTTCGTAATTAGGTTCAAAGTCCCAAGTTGCGGGTTCAAAGTTAAGAACACGCTAGCCGCCTTCAACTTTGAACCTGCAACTTGGGACTTTGAACCTGATTTCCTGCGGGGTCAGCGCCTGCGCGCGCGTCGGCGCGTCGTGCGTACGGGCTTCTTGACGCCCTTCGACCTCTCTTCGTTAATCATGTTGAAGACGGTCTTCTGCGGGACGGAGACGCGCAGGACGAGCGTGCTGCCCTCCGTCCGGTTGACCGCCGTCGAGAGCAGCGCGAGACCGTCGCGCGCGCGCGCCGCGTCCTTGCCCTTCGACTTCGACGCGGCCTCCCTGAGCATGTTCTCCGCGAACGCCTGACCCATGCGTACCAGACCGCTGAAGGCGCTCGCGTGCTCCGGCTGGTCCGTGGTCACGGCCACGCCGAGCGTGAAGTCGAGCGCGGTCATCCCTTGCGAGATGTTTAGCTGCCTGACCCAACCGACCATCTGGTCGAACTGCGCGTTGGCGGGCACGCCGTAGTTGTGCGCCATATCCGCGAGGTTGGGCGGAAGCTCCGCCGTCAGACTCCAGATCGCGTTGGCGTCCTGCGCGGCCAGCCCCAACAGGCTCGGCCTCAGCCTGCCCTGCCCGCCCGACGCATCGACGGCCGAGCGCACGAACGCGGGCACGCCCGCGACGAGCGTGTTCGAGTCGAGCGCCGTGACGGCAAGCTCCTTGTATGGGAACGGCTTCGGCTTCGCGCCCTCGCCGATTCCGTCGCCTTCGCCCGTGCCGCCGCCCATGACGTTGCCCATGCCCGCAGACTTGGTGACGGCCTCCGTGTCTATTATCTCGATTGACTTCGAGCCGTAGGTCTCCGTGCGGCTCGGGAGGTTCTGTGCGGCGAGCATAATCTTGCCGAGCGCGAGCATCGAGTCGGCGTTGAAGTTGCCCTTGATGACGAGGACGAACTCGGGCGGCGTGCCCGGCGGCGCGTCATCCTTGAAGCGTACACCGGCGGCCGCGAACTGTAGGCCGCGCACGTCGAAGCCGACCTTCTTGGACTCGTCGAGCATCTTCTGATATTCGGCCGGAGTCATCACGCGCGGCAGCACCTCGTTGACGATGCGGTGCGCGTCGATGAAGAGTACGGCCTGCGAGTCTGGGAAGGTCGAGAGTGCTCCGCGCGCGTCCACGTGCGTCTGCGCCGTAGCGCCCGACGCGAGCGCGTGGAGCAGCGCCAGAGGCAGAAGGAGCCTCGCGAAGTTAAGTTTTCTCATTTTGTCAGAGCTTCCTTTCAGAAAGAGGGAGAGCGAATGAAACGAACCGGGGCGGCATTCAAAATAATGGTTCGACGTTCAAAGTTCAAGACGAAAGTTTCAAGTTGCAAGTTCAAAGTTTAAAGTTAAGGCGGATTCCCCTAAGGCTTGCTCTCAAACTCGTTTCGACGAGCGGCGTGCTCTCAACTTTGAACTTGCAACTTTGAACCTGAAGCCTATTTGACCGTCACGTCGAGCGCGAAGCTGCCGGGTCGCGCGCTCAGGCCCGGCTCTGTAAAGCGCATGTCCGCGAACTGCACGACCCAGCCCTCCGCGTCATCGCGTCGCACGCGCGCCGCGGGGAACCGTGCGAAGTCTAGAAGCACGCGCGCGCGTGCGTCCGTAGAAGCGCGCGAGACGAGCGCCGCCGCCTCGCCCGAAGGCTTCTCGACGGCGACGAAGTTGCGCGGCCCCTCGTCGCCGCCGTCGAGCATCAGGTCGAAGCGAAATGTCGAGCGGTCTGTCTCCGCGAGGCAACGCCATGCGCGCGGGTCTGCCGGGAGCGGCGTCGCCGCCACGCGCGTGACTATCTCACCGCCCCGCGACGAAAGACTGTGCGCGACATCTTCCGCGCGACTCTGCGCGCGCGCGTGTATGAACGCGAGCGCGCAGCAGTATACGAAGACGAAGGCCAGCGCCGCGGTCGCAATCTTCCCGCCGAAACGCGCGGCCGCGTCTCGCACGTGAAGCACCGCGAAGAGCGTGAGCCCTCCGAGCCAGAAGGCGTACGCGCCGGGCGGGACGCCGTTCATTCCCCGCCCCGCGAAGAGAAAGACGAGCAGCGTCGTCACGACTGCGAGCAGCGCCCACGCGGCCGTGCGGAGTCGCGTATGCGCCGTCAAAAGGAAGCACGCGCCGCCCGTGACGAGCCAAACCCAAGGATCGACGACGAAGAGTATGTCGCCGTAAATCCAGCGCCCGTCCCAAGGCAGGAACGGCCGCACGCCGTAGCTGTTCGTCCAATCGAGCAGAGGGTGTGACGCCGAGAGCAGGAGCGAGCAGACCAGCAGCCACTTCAGACGCGCGCGCGGCTCGCGCCCTCGAAGGCGCGCCGTCAACCGCTCGGCCGCGAAGAACAGAATCGGAAACGCCGCGGCGAGCGCGAGCGTCCCGACGATTGAGTGCGTGATGCCCCGGTGGTTCGCGAGATAGTAGGACGGCCCGCCCGCGAGCGCCACGATGTCCGCGTCCGGCAGGTTCGCCGCCGCGACGCACACGAGCGTCGCGTAAGGACTCACACGCCCGAGCCCGGCCTTCGCCGCCGCGAGCCCTACAAGTGAGTGCGTTAGATTATCCACGGGGACGATGAAGGATGAAGGCGGAAGGATGAGAGGAAGGAGGTTTTGGCTTCCGGGTTTTGGATTCTGGTTCAAACCAGAACCTAAAACCCGGCACCCGACACCCTTTCATCTTTCATCCTTCCGCCTTCATCCTTTCTTAGAACGGTAGCGCGCCAGCAGGGGGCGGCGGTTCGGGCGGGAGTTGCGCGAAGCGCTCGGGGCTGAGTTCCTGTAGCTTGTCGGAGGCGGCACGTGTAACGCTCGACACGGGCAAGGGCTTTCCGTCCTTGCCCTGCGCCTTGCGCGCCGACTCGACCATCTGGAAGAGAAGGTTGACGGCCTCGTCGCGCTTGCCCTGCTTCTCGTAGACGGCCGCGAGTCGTAGCTTGAGCGTGTTCTCCGAGACCGAGCGGTTCTTATCGCTCAGAAGCTCCTGATAGAGCGCGGCCGCCTGATCGTACTGCGCGTCGGACTCGCGCGCCTGCGCCAGCGCGAACTTCGAGCGCGCCGCGACATCCTCGTCGCCGTTCTTCGTCAGCGCCTCCAACTCGCTCAAGCCCTTCGGACGGTCGAGCGTCAGGAGGTTCGCCGCGGCGAAGTAGCGCGCGAGGTCGCTGTAGGGCGAGCCGTAGTCGTGCTGCACCTTCTGGAACGCCTCGACGGCCTTCTGCGCGCGCTCTTTGTCGCTCGCAAACGAAGGCCCAGTGTCGCCGGGTTGCTGCGGCGTGCCGGTGGCGACGGGCGTATCCGCGATCTCAATCGCCTTGCCGAGCGCCGCGCTCGCAGCCTCGGCCTGTCGGCCGCGCCACCAGTTGAAGACGAGTAGGAGCGCGACGAGCGCGACCACGCCCGCGACTGCGTAGATTATCGTGCGCTCGCGCCCCTCGATACGGTGCGAGAGACGCCCGTACATATCGAAGGTCGTGTCGCGAAACTTATCGTGCTTGAGCTGCTTTGTGCGTTTCTTTGTAGTTCGGGCCAATGCTTTTATCCGGTGCAAGAGCGCACTGTCAGGTGCGTTCTCTGTCAAGGGGTTAGAGGCAAAGGATTCACTCTAGCGGCGGGTCTGAGGGGTTGTCAAGCAGGTGCGGCGTTGACGCTACCGTCGCGGGGTTGTGGTGAAGACGGCTGAAGGCTTGCGCGGGCGT
Source organism: Pyrinomonadaceae bacterium (assembly GCA_045807805.1). GTDB lineage: Bacteria > Acidobacteriota > Blastocatellia > Pyrinomonadales > Pyrinomonadaceae > QHXN01. The sequence goes on from JBJMGR010000309.1 coordinate 6,288, forward strand.
GCGTTAGACTCGGCCCAGAGATTTTACAAAAGGGGTGGGCCGCGATTCTTAATTTTCGTTGTCGAAGGGGCGCGGCGGGTCTATCCTGTCGGGCAGCATTGGGGAGCCCGCGAGCGTCAAAACAACACGCATGAATATTTTCGTGGAACAAAGTGGGGCGGGGCGGTGTCGAAGGTTTCAGTCGGAGGGTTCGAGGCCCTTCGACGGACGCTCCCCGGCCGACGGAGGACGCTTGTGAGCTTCGGAGAGCCAATCGCCCTCCGCATGGAAGCGGAACTGGAGAGGGCTGCCGACGCGGCGGCCTCGGCGGACGACCGCTTCGCGGGCACGGCTCAGGCTCAGTTCCTTGAAAGACTCAGAAGCGGCGACGCGTTCGCCTTCAACCGTCTCGTCGAAGAGCGCCACGGCGACATATACGCGCTGCTCTGCCGCTTGACGGAAGACCCGGAGGAGGCGCGCGACCTGACGCAGGAGACGTTCCTCCAAGCCTTCCGCAACATCGCGGGCTTTCGCGGTGAGGCGGACTTGAGGACTTGGCTCTACCGCATCGCGGTCAATCAGGCGCGCAACCGCTGGCGCTGGTGGAAGCGCAGGCGTCGCGACAGGACGGTCTCGCTCGACGCGCCCGTCGGCGACGAAAACGGCGCGCCGCTCTCGGCCGGGCTCGCCGAGGAGGGCGCGTCCGACCCAGAGCAGCAGGCACTCGCGCGAGAACGCGAGCGTGCGCTGATGTCGGCGCTCTCGACGCTCTCAAGGCCCTACCGCGAAGTCATAGTGCTGCGCGACATAGAGGGCCTCAGCTACGAGGAGGTCGCGCAGGCGCTCGACATGAACATCGGCACGGTCAAATCGCGGCTGTCAAGGGGCCGCGACGAGCTTCGCCGAAGGCTCGAAGGCTCTTTGTAAAATAGCGCTCAGCGTTCAGCAGTCAGCCAAACCAAAAGCTGAGTGCTGAACGCTGACAGCTTTCCGGATGGCTGCCCCGCCCCGGCTTCACCAACACCCCGGTGCCAGGTGGGTCAGGAAGCGGCGGGAACGGTCTCGCGCGGCCCGTGAGTCGGCCGGTCGCAGTGGAAGGCGTGAGGGCGGTTTTGAAAACGCGGCCAGCAACACCCGTTATCTATCACCGCCCCGCGACCGACCGCTGCGGCCCACGACTTCGAGTCGAACGAGCCCGAGACAACTGCTTCCTTTAAATAAGGGAGCAGCCGGGGTCGGCCAGCCATCCGGGCAGATGTCAGATGTTAGATGCCGGATGTCGGATACGAACCGGCATCCGACATCCGACATCCGACATCTTCAACCTATGATGAGTTGTAAAGAATCGCAGAAGGCATTCTCGCCATACCTCGACGGCGTGCTTTCGCGCGGCGCGGCCGCGGCGCTCGACGAGCACACGGCCGTGTGCCCCGTCTGCCGCGCCCAACTCGAAGCGACGCGCTCGCTCGTGCGCGGCCTCTCGCTCGTCACACGCCCCGCGCCTCCCGCAAACTTGGCCGAGGCCATACGCACATCACTCGTCATCGAACGCGCCGCGCGAGCCGCGAGCGAGCCCGCGCCGCTTCACGAGCGCGTCTCGCTGTGGCTGAAGTTGCGCCTGATGCCTTACGCCGTCGGCGCTGTCTATTCGATGGTGCTCTTCGTCGCGGTCTTCGGCGCGCTCAGGCAGCAGTTGATAGTCTTGAGAAACCTCGCCGAGGCGCGCTACCTCGAAGAGGGTCACACGGCTTGGGTGGACGGGCGCGACGGCTTCGACGTGACGCGCCCGCTCTCGCCCGATTTGGCGGTCGCGGCGCGCGCGCCGTTCACGGCCGAATCGCCGACGCTCAATCCGCGCGGCGCGCTCGCTAAGCTCACGCTCGCGCCCGCGTCCGACGGGCGGCCCGAGGACGACGATATGATCGTCGTCGCGGACGTGTACGGCAACGGTAGGGCCGCGCTCGCGGAGATAGTCGAGCCGCCGCGCAACCGTCGTATGGTCGAAGAGCTTCAGGACGCGCTGCGCAAGAACGCCGCATTCGTCCCCGCCTCGCTCGACCGGCGGCCCCAGACGATGCGCGTCGTCTTCGTCCTGCAGAAGATGAACGTCGGCGACGGAAGCTTCTAAGCTCTAACAGAACCGCGAGCGGTAGCGAGCGGGTCGCCAGTCTCGTCACGCGGGCTCTGAGTCGAAGCGTACACCCGCTCGCTACCGCTCGGGGTTCTGACTCTCGCTTTCGAGCGCCTCGACGGCGAGCGTGTGGAAGCGTCGGCGGACGC
>JBJMGR010000310.1:0-13545 GCA_045807805.1 Pyrinomonadaceae bacterium
CCCGGTCGGAGACGTGACAGTCCGAGCAGGTCTTCGTCTCGGTCGTGCGGACGGTGTGCGGGACGTGCGTGGCGAAGGACTGACCCGAGAAGCCTTCGGCCGAGATGGTCTGCTGCTGCGAGTAGATCCACTCGCGGTTCTGGTTCTGCGAGCTTACAAGAATCGCGGAGCGCGAGGCGGCGGGCGCGACGCGTCGGCCCGTGACCGAGCCGTCGCGGCCGAGCATGAACACGTCGTCGCGCAGGACTTGGAAGTTATAGGTCGTGAAGTTGCGCGAGGTCTCGCCCTCGAAGTGGCGGTTGGGCATCCGTGCGTTCGCGCGCATCGAGAGGTGGCAGCCGAAGCAGCTCGTCATCCAGGACGAATGGCACGTGTAGCAGGTCATCGTCCGCTCGTTGTGTGCGAGCTTGGCGTCGTCGGCGGGCACGTCGCCCCAGGTCTCCTGCCTGTTCTCGTCAATGCGTACGGTCTTCGCGTATGCCGAGCGCCAGTTGTAGTCGGCCTCGTGCCCCTTCGTCTTCGTCGCGGTGTAGGCCGTCTGCTTGACGCGCCACCACTTGCCGGGCTCGACCAGAGAGTTCTGCACCACGTCGCCCGCGTGGAGCTTTACGGGTTTGCCCGTAGAGTCCGGCCTGTCACGGTCGCTCGTGATGCGCTCGAAGACAGGGATTGCGACCTGGCGTCCGCCGCTCGTGCGCGTGAAGGATGTCTTCAAGTCGCGCAGAAAATTGCGCCCTTGACCCTTCACATAATTTCCGTCCTTCGTGCTCTGACCTTCGGCGGGCTCGACGAGATTCAGCCCCGCCGCGAAGCCCGAGGCGGTGAGTTTCGCGGGCTCTCGAACGGTGCCGTGGCAGTCGATGCAGTCAATTTCGACGGCTGCGCGCGGCTCGTTGTAGAGGATGCCGTTGCCGTGCGCGTCCTGTCGGAAGTGGCAGTCAACGCAGTGCATCCCCTTCTCAAGATGTATGTCTTTGAGATGAACCGGCACGCCCGCGGGCGGCTGCGTGGTCTCGGTCGCCGCAGTGTCGCGGAACTCGACCGCCTGTTTGAGCTTCGCGGGCGTAACGTCCTCGACGCGCGCGCCGCTTGAGTCGAGCATGTGCCCTTCGCGGTCGCGCTTGAAGACGGCGCGGAAGAGCCAGCCGTGGCCGTGAAAGTCCGCGAACTGCGTGCGCGCCATGCGAGAGTTGATCTCGTCGCCGCCCGTCTTCTGCAAAAAGTCCGGCTCAGACCAGTTGCCGCGAACCGATGAGCCTTCGGGGTTCGCGTCGAGTTTTTTGTACTCCTCTTCGGAAGAGATTCGGCGTTGCTTCGTCGGATACATACCGGCGGCGCGCGCGTCCGTTTCGTTGTCCCACCAGAGCAGGCCGAGGTAGGTCGCGACCATGTTGTTGCCGGGGTGCATGTGACACGTCATGCACTGCGAGGTCGGAATCTGGTTCGTGAACTGATGCTTGACGGGATGACCCGGCTCGTCCTTCTTATCTTTGAGCTGTTCGTCTTCGGTCGCGGTCGTGCCGCGGTTGCCGTACTGCGCCCAGACGGGGCTCGAATAGACGACGCTGCGGTCGTTGGCGTAGACGACGTGACAGGCCGTGCAGCCCGACGAGCGATAGTCGCCGGGGTGGTCGTTCGTCCCTAGGAAGTTGAGCGTCGGGTCTAACAGACGTGTCTTCTGAAGGCCCAGGTAGACAGGGTCTGTGCGGTTGAGCGTGCCCAAGCCCCGAGCGCTCAGGCCCTTGTCGGGCTTGCCGGGGTCGCTCTCGCGTTCGGGTAGTCCGACCTCACTGCGGCCTTTGCCTCCGCGCTCGAAGACGCGCAGGACGTTGCCCGGCTGCGAAATCTCCCAGCGCGGCAGAGGGTCGAGCCAAGAGAGAGCGCCCGTCCACGTGCGAGTCGCGGGCGAGGGCGGCGGCAGTTGAATCATGCGCTCGGGCGCGCCCGCCTCTTCGCTGTAGCTCTCGCCGAAGTGCGTGTCCTTTAAGGGATAGCCGCCGTTGTTGTAGAGGGCCGCGCCCCATAGCATCCCGCCGTGACGCATCATGCTGTTGCGCGTGGCGGCGACCTCGGGCGCGTGGCAGCCTGTCGAGGCGCAAGTGAGTTCCGCGACGCGGAAGTCGCCGGGGTTTATGAAGCGTACGAACTCGCGGCTCTCGGCGGCGAGCAGTGCGTTCGTGCGCGCGGGGTTCGCGCTCGAATACTTTCCGTCCTTGCCCACCCAACGCTCGGGGAAGCGCGGCGAGACGTGCGCCGCGCGCATGACCTTGTCGAACTCGGCGTCGCCGCGACGACTCTTTCCACGTGAGGCTTCGTCAACACGCACGAACGGATTGCCGCCGTGACACGTCGTGCAGGTCAGGTTCAGACGATCCGTGCCGTCCTCTTTCAACTTGCCATCGCGAGTCTTGTGCATAGGCTCGGTCTGACCGTGGCACGTGACGCAGCCTTCGACCTTCGGCGGCTGGACTTGCGCGGGCGTCGGCGCGGGACTCGGGGCAGTCTGAGCGAGTGACCGTCGTGCGATGCGCGCGGAGGAGCGGATGCCGCCCGACGCGATAAGGCCGAGCGCGCAGAGCACCGCGAACAGGAGAAAGACTTTGAACCTCTCGACCGTACTGAGCCGACGCATCTGCCCTCCGTTGTCCCTTGTCTTCAGAAGTTGAACCTGAGCGTGCCGAAGAGCGCGTAGAGCGGCTTCGACGGATTGATGACGGTCTGGTCGGGCGTGCAGAAGCTGCCGACGTTCGCGGGGCAGTTGCGCGTGCTGTCGGTGTAGATGTCCCGGAAACCGCGTCCGGGTTTGAGCATCGCCGCGCCGAAGTTGAAGGTGACGTTGTTGATTAGCCGTGGGCGGTACGCGACGCCGACGCTTAAGTCCTCGCCGATGTCGTGGCGTATGCGATTTTGAAAAAGTAGATATTCGAGCGGCTCGGTTCGGTGGAAGCGCAGGTAGTTGAAGTTGAAGACGGCCTTGATGCGCTGCGTCAATTCGAGGTCGTAGCCGACGTTCGCGATAAAGATGCCGGGGTTCACGAAGTTCGCCTGCCCCTGCGTCTTGCTGCTTCGGAGCGACGGCAGAAGGCTCAAAGGCTGGACGAGCCCGACGGCCGTGCCCGCGAGCGGGATGCCCACGCGGTTCCAGAAAGAGAACTGGCCGCCGACGAAGTTCGGGTCGTCGAGAATCGAGTCGAAGCCCGTCGCCTTATCGTCCGTCGGGTTCTTGTCGCCCGAGGTGAAGAAGACGGACGCGCGGAAGCGCTGAAAGTCCTTATCAATCGAAGCCTCGGCCGCGGCCATCTGCGCGCGCACGCGAGTCTTGCGCCCGGCGATGGGGTTGCGCGAGTCCGTGCCGAGCGCGAAGTAGTAAGAGTTCGTGAGGTTGATGCGGCCTATGTGACCGTCGCCCGAGAGCCCGAGATAGCCGACCTTTATCGAGTGCGGCCGCGCGTCGCCGACGACCGCCGGGCGGACTTGAAATCCGTTCCGGTCGAACTCGACGGAGCCGCGGTCGTCGTTGAAGTGAAAGCTCGCCTGAGCGGTATAGCCTTTGGCGAGGAAGTCCTGTTTGAAGATGTTCGCGATGTAGACGTTCTGCCGCCGACGGTCGAAGCGGTTGAGGCCGCTGTTCGTATCCTTCTCAAGCTGCGCGAAGTATGCGAGGTTGAATTGATAGCGGTTGTTCTTGAAAGCGCCGAAGACGCGCGCGCCGAGGTTGTTGTCGGTGTATATGAAGCCGCGGAAGTCGGAGACGAAGGGCTGTATGCCGAAGCGCGCGGAGATGGCGTCGTAGTTCGCGTTAACGTCTTCGAGCTTGAACTCGGCGAATGCCTCCTCGAAGGAGAACTGCCAGTCGGTACGGCTCGTGCCGCGTCGCGGGTCAATGTTGACGATGCCCTGCTCGCGCGCGCGCACGTAGTTGGGGACGCTGAACGTGGGCGAAATCTTTATCGCCCACTGGCGCGGCTTGAACGTCGAATCGCCGCTGAACATCTCGAAGGAGAACTGAACGACCTGATTGACGGCGAGCACTTCAGGCTTGCCGAAGAACTCGGCGCTGCCGGGCCGCGCGCTGCTCACGTTCGAGGGGACGGGCGTGCGCTGCTGCTGGACGGCCGTGAAGCTCGTCCCCGAAAGAATCATGAAGACGTGCTGGCCGAAGATTGGATAGTCGCCCTTGAGTATCGACTGGTCGTAAGGGTTGAGCGCGCTCCCCGTTCGGAAGAGGATGTCGCGTCCCGCGCCTATGCTGCCGTAGCGTCTGTATTCGGGGAAGCCTATTCGCCAGCGGTCGCGCACAGGCACGCGGTCGGGGCGCGTTGGCGCTTCGGTCTCTACGCTCGAAGAGCCCGCGTAGCCGTTAGGCTGATTCTCGTCGCCCTCGCCAGCAGGCGGCTGTGTGGGCGCGGGCGCGCCCTCCTTCTTCGCGAGCGTGATGTCGAGCCTCGTCTCCTGCCCCGGCTCGACGCCTATGTTCTCGACGCGCGCGCCGCGCGGGATTGCGAACGGGCCGTACTTGCCGTCGAGCACGAAGTCGGCCTTCGCGGGCGCTTCGAGGCTCACGCGGTACGCGCCCGCCGGGAGTTCGAGAGAGTACGCGCCGTCCGCCTTAGTTCGCGCGCGGTATGCGCGTGCGCTCACCTGATTGATTGCGACGACCGTCACGCCCGCGACGCCCGAAGGCTGTGTGCCAGCGGAGTCGAGCACGCGGCCCGACAGCCGCCCGCGCTCCTGCGCGGACGCCGATACGCACGCGAGCGTGACGACGACGAGAGCGGCTAAGAGAGTCCGGAAACTCAAAGGGAACATGTTTCGACTCTTAGAGCGCGAAAGAGAGTCGCCTCGAATCAACGGGCCAGCGGTGAGTGTCTGCGTGCGAGGGCGACGGGGTCTTTACAAATGCTGCTTTTTGATTGCCCTGTATGAAAGTCGCGAGCGACCTTCTTTTAGCACGACGGGCGCATCGGCGACAACATAATTCATCGAACACGCGCGTTGCCCGCGCGCGCCTTCGGTGATATATTCCCGGCCCGTTAAGGATTCCGCCACGCAACACTCTTGCGCTCCCTTTGCCGGGGAGTGCGTTAATCTCTGACCCACACGACTCCGCGGGAAAGACGCGCGCGCGTCAGTGACGCCGACGCTTCTCTTTATGGGAGACCGAGACGAAGCCATCATGCGCGGGCTTGAGTTCATCTACAGCACCGCGCGCGACCCCGACAACTTCAGCCTCTACGGTTTCGACTACACGTTCTGCCTTCACTGGATTGCGGCTACCTCGCGCGGCGCGGCGCTTCGGCGCTCGGTGCGAGGCATGGCCGTCGAGTGTGCGCACCGTTGGCGCGGCGAGAACCCAAAGGTGCCCGAAGACGCGGACGCCGAGACGGTCGCGCAGATGGTCTTCGGTGGCTTAACGGCCGACAGGCTCGGCCTTCGCGACGCGGCGTTCAGGCGCGAGGTGCGTAGCGCCGCCTCGCGCCTGAACGCCGCAGACCTTCTGTGGTTCGACCCCGCGACGGAGCCGCCGCCGGGCGACATGCCCGCCGACTGCGCGTGCGGCGAGGTCAATGCGCGCGGGCGCTTGAAGTGCCGCGCGTGCCGTAGGCGTCTGAAATGGATGAGCCGTTACGAGGTCTGGCTCGTGGCGATCATCAGGTCTTACCTCGGCGAGCGTTACGGCGTGAAGCTCGGCGCGAGTTACGCGGACGCCGTCAAGTGGCTGCCTTCGATGCGGCCCTATCCGCCACTGTCGCGCGGCTACGATGGTTTCATCTGGGCGCTCTATGCCGTGACGCACGTCGTCTACACGCTGAACGGCTATAGCACCTACAAGCTCTCGCCGCGCTGGCTGCCCGAAGAGTTCGAGTTCCTGAAGGCGTCGCTCGACGACCTCATCAAGCTCGAAGACGCGGACGCGGTCGGCGAGACGCTCGACTCGCTCAAATCCTTCGGGCTCTCCGACCGGCACACGCTCATACGAAGGGGCGTGAGCTTCCTGCTCTCCACACAGAACACGGACGGCAGTTGGGGCGACGTTGACGCGGAAGACGCGTACGACCGCTATCACCCGACACTCACGGCCGTCAACGGCCTGCGCGACTACAGTTGGACGAAGAGGCGGCTGGCCTTTCCCGAACTCCTCCCGGAGCTTAGGCGTTGGTCTCGCGGCAGTCGTCAATAAAGTGTCTTGACTCAGCGCGGAGTAGTGTTAGATTGTCTCACGCCGAAAGGCTTTCGAGTTGGCCGTCGTTGACGTGCCGCAGCCATTTATCTTCAAGATGAGAGTTCACACGTCGCCGTCCACGAATCGCCTTCTGCTCATAGCGGCGCTCGCGCTTGCGGTCGTCGCGTCTCTTAACGCGCCCGCGCGTCGCGTCGCTGCGCAGTCCGCGAGCCCCGTGCTCGTGAGCGAGGCCGCCTCGACGCGCGCCGTCGCGCTCGACGCCTCGACGCGCGTGCGAGAGCCTTTCGCACTCGTCTCGCCCGTGCGTTTTGGCGCGGACGCGCGAACGCGCCTGATGCTCTTCGCGATGAACCTGCACATAGCAGCGGGCGAAGACGCTTCCGCAGTCACGGCCGACGCGGAGGACGCTTCGCACAAGACTTACGCGCTCGCCGTCGAGTACGTCGGCACGGTGCCGGGGCAGGAGTGGATGAGTTCGGTCGTGGTTCGACTCAACGAGCAGCTCGCGGCCGACTCGGGCGACGTGCTCATTCGCATAAGCTATCGAGGCGCGTCGAGCAACCGCGTGCGCGTCGGATTAGGCCACGTGGGCGGCGGCCCGCCCGACGACGTGGGCGCGATACCGACGCCCGCGCCGCCCGTCGTCTCGGCGACGCCGAACGCTAACCCCGTCACGGCGGGCAACCTCACGACGAGTGAAGTTCAGACCGTCATCGCGCAGGCGGTCTCGGCCGCGTCCGCTCTGAACCGCCCGGTGACCGTCGCCGTGACCGACAGGGAAGGGAATCCGCTCGGCGTCTTCCAGATGACGGGCGCGCCCGCGACGACTCGCATATTGGGCGGAGGACGCGTGGGGCAGGGGCTCGAAGGCTTGGACGTGCCCGCGTTGCTCGCGGCCGTGTCGAAGGCGGGCACGGCGAGCCTCTTCAGTACGCAGGGCAACGCCTTCACGTCGCGCACGGCGAGCTTCATCATTCAGGAGCACTTCCCGCCGGGCGTAGCGTTTCAGGCGGGCGGGCCGCTCTTCGGCGTGCAGTTCTCGCAACTGCCTTGCAGCGACATCAAGAAGCCCGCGCTCCCGCTCGGGCTCTCGGCAGACCCCGGCAGCGCGCCGCTCTACAAGAACGGAGTCGCCGTCGGCGGCGTAGGCATCGAAGGTGATGGGCTCTACACCTTGGACAAAGACCCGACGGACTTCGACAAGCCTTCCGAGGAGTTGATTGCCGTCGCCGCGCAGCGTGGCTTTCAGCCGCCCGACCTCATACGCGGCGACAATATCATCGCCGGAGGCGTGCGCCTCGCTTACCTCAACGTAACGGACGCCGACACGCCTCGTCCCGCGACGATTCCGTTCAGCTCTCTCTCGGGCTCGCTCACTTCGCCAGTGCTTCCAGCGCAGCCTTCGGCCTTCGTCGCGACGACGGTGGGCGGCGTGAACGGAGCGGTTGACACGCGCTTCTTCCCCTTCGTCGGAAGCGTCTCGCCTTCGCCGAACTCGCTGACGGCTGCGGACGTGCAGCGCATCATCGCTCAGGCCGCGCAGCAGGCGGACATAACTCGCGCGGCGATACGCCAGCCTCTCGGCAGCGCCGCGCGCGTCTCAATCACTGTGGTTGACGCGAGCGGAAACGTCCTCGGCATATTCCGCACGACCGACGCGCCCGTCTTCGGCTTCGACGTGTCGGCGCAGAAGGCTCGCACCGCGGCCTTCTACTCGAACCGCAACGCCGCGACGCTCCTTCGAGGCGCGGGACTCGGCAGCTACGTTGACCGCGCGGCGGCCGACGGACTTCTGCTCGACGGCGCGGTCGCATTCTCCGACCGCGCGGGCGGCTTCCTCTCGCGCCCCTTCTACCCTGACGGCTTGAACCCGAACCCCGCCGGCCCCTTCAGCCGCGAGATAACCGAGTGGAGCGTCTTCAACGACGGCCTACAGATCGACCTCGTCAAGACGAACCTGCTCGCGGCCATAGGCGGCTCGCCTGTACCCTGCACGACGATTCCGAACGTCGCGAACGGTATCCAAATCTTTCCCGGCAGCGTGCCGCTCTACAAGAACGGCGAACTCGTCGGCGCGATAGGCATCAGCGGCGACGGTGTTGACCAAGACGACCTCATCGCCGCCGCTGGCTCAAACGGCTTCGAGCCGCCCGCCGCCATACGCGCCGACCAGATTATGGTACGCGGCACGCGCCTCCCATTCCTCAAGTTCCCGCGCAGCCCTAACCTCTAAGTCGGAACCGTCCCCGATAAAGGGCGGTCTCAATCTCCTTCAGGCTTACCTTCATCTATTGAAGACGCCTTCGCGTCGGCGGTGATCGAAGCGCCCCTTCGACTCGGCGACGGGTGAACGACGGAAGGCCGTAGCCCTCTCGCGCAAAATCGGTCTACAACTCTTCTCGCTGCGAGAAGTCGTCATAGGGCCGACACCTTGAAGTTTGCGCGATGTCCCTCGCACTCGCGAACCTGATAACCCCCGCCCGCCCCGACCCTACGCGGTGTCTGACCTTGTCGCGCTCTCCGAAGGCTTGTTATAGTCAAAGTTCGCTCTGAAACGTCTTTCGACGCACGGAGACCCCCCGGATGCTTCACCCCCTCGTAGTGGCCCTGGCCTACCTGCTCGGCTCGATACCGTTCGGGTATCTGATTGTGAGGGCGAGCGGCCGCGGCGACGTGCGCGAGACAGGTTCGGGCGGGACGGGCGCGACAAACGTGACGCGCCGGGCGGGCAGAGGCGCGGGAGTCTTGACGCTCGCGCTCGACGCTCTGAAAGGTGCCGCGGCTGTGCTCGTTGCGCGCCTCGTGCTGACCGAAGGCTTCAGGGTTGACTGGTGGGTCGCGGCCGTGGCCGTCGCGGTCGTGGCGGGCCACGTCTTCCCCGTGTGGCTCGGCCTTCGCGGAGGCAAGGGCGTTGCGACGGGCCTCGGCGTCTTCGCGGTGCTCGCGCCGCTCGCGCTCCTGTGCGCGCTGCCCGTCTTCGTGCTCGTAGTCTGGGCGACGCGCTACGTCTCGCTCGGCTCCATCATCGCAGCGGCGCTCGTGCCGCTCGCGGTCTGGGCACTCGGCGCACGCAGCGCGGCGCGCGGCGAAGAGCTTCTGCCGGTACTGACGGCCGCGTCGGTCGGCGGCGCGCTAATCATATTCATGCACCGCGCGAACATCGGCCGCCTCCTCCGCGGCGAGGAGAGCAAGTTTAAGTGATAAGTGATGAGTGATAAGTGATACGAGGGAAGACGGGCGCTCCGTCGTCACTCGACTCGGCTCTTTCTTATCACTCATCACCTTATCACTCATTACTTCTTGAAATGGCAGTAGCTGTCATAGGTGCGGGCGGTTGGGGGACTGCGCTGAGCGTCGTCGCTGCGCGCGCGGGCGCGAGTGTGAGACTCTGGTCGCGCAGCGCCGCGGTGGTTGAAGAGGTCAACCGCTCGCGCACGAACGGCGCGTACCTCGCGGGGCACGAGATTCCGGAGGGCGTGCGCGCGACGTGCGACACTGAAGAGGCTCTGCGCGGCGCGGAGTTGGTCATACTCGCCGCGCCTTCACACGCGACGCGCGCTGTGCTCGAAGGCTTGAGCCCATTCGCGCGGCCGGAGATGATATTCGTCAGCGCGACCAAAGGCGTCGAGGTCGAGACCGGCGAGCGCATCTCCGAGATAGTGTCGGACGTTCTGGGCGCGGGCGCGGCGGCGCGTTTCGTATGCCTCTCGGGGCCTTCGTTCGCACGGGAGGTGGCGGCGGGCGAGCCGACGGCGGTAGTGGCCGCTTCAGACGACGAAGAGCTTGCACGCGGCGTGCAGTCGGCGCTAAGCACGCCTGGCTTCCGCGTCTACACGAACGGGGACGTGGTTGGGACGGAGTTGGGCGGCGCGTCGAAGAACGTCATCGCGCTCGCCGCGGGGATGCTCTCGGGGCTCGGGCTCGGGTCGAATAGTCAGGCGGCGCTCGTCACGCGCGGGCTCGCGGAGATGACGCGGCTCGCGCTCGCGGAGGGCGCGCGACTCGAAACGTTAATGGGTCTGGCGGGGCTCGGAGACCTCGTGCTCACATGCACGGGCGCGCTCTCGCGCAATCGCCGCGTCGGTCAGGAACTCGGGCGCGGGCGCACGCTCGACGAAGTGCTCGGAGGCATGCGCGAGGTGGCCGAGGGAGTCAGAACCACGCGCGCCCTCATGCTGCTCGCTCGACGCCGCGGCGTCGAGCTGCCCATCACCGAAGAGGTCAACGCGGTGCTCTACGAAAGCAAGAGCGTACGCGCCGCGGTCGAGAGCCTCATGACTCGGCCGCTCAAGGACGAGTTCGAGGGATACGGGAGGAGTGATAAGTGATGAGTGATAAGTGCTGAGAAGATGGCGAGCGAGCTTCCGCTCTCATCACTCATCACTCAACACTTATCACTAACCGAAGATGTCTGACGAAGAGAAGAACATCGTGACGAACCGCGCGGCGTTCCACGAGTATCACATACTCGATAAGTATGAGGCCGGGATAGCGTTGACGGGCACGGAGGTGAAGAGCATACGTGCGGGCGCGATTCAGCTCAAAGAGTCGTACGTCTCCGTGCGCGAGGGCGAGGCGTGGCTCTTCAACTCTCACGTCTCGCAGTACTCGCACGGCAACCGTCTCAACCACGACCCGACGCGCACGCGGAAGCTGCTCTTACACCGGCGCGAGATTGACCGCCTCGACGAGGCCATGACGACGAAGGGCATGACGCTCGTCGTCACGCGCGTCTACCTTAAAAAGGGGCGCGTCAAATTTGAAATAGGCGTGGCTCGTGGTAAAAAGCTCTACGACAAGCGCGAAACGGAAATGCGACGCACGCTCGACCGCGAGACGCGCGCACAACTCAAAGAGCGTGCGAAAAGTTAGAATAGGAGACTAACTCACATGGAGATTAAAACGAGCAGCGGCCCCCTCGCGGGCGTGGACGTGCAGGCCCTCGCGGTCGCTGTCTTTAAAGACGAGAAGGCCGACGAAGGCTTCCTCAAGGAACTCGACGCGGCGACGGGCGGGCTCGTCGGCTCCGTCCTCGAATCGGAGGAGCTGAAGGGCAAGGAGGGTGAGAGCGTCTACCTGCACCTGCCCTCGGGCGCAGAAGGCTTGAAGGCGACGCGGCTTCTGCTCGTCGGCGTAGGCGAGCGTTCGGAGTACGGCCGCGCGCAGGTCTCGCAGTTCGCGGGACTGGCCGCGCGCGCTCTGCGCTCGCGCAACGTCAAGCAGGTCGGCCTCGTCCCACGTCCCGAAGGCTTGGAAGCGTCGCTCGCCGCGCGCACGTCCATCGAGGGCGCGCTCGTCGGACTCTTCGAGCCAGACAAGTACCGCACAATCGAGAAGGAGGAGCGCACGATTGAGCGTCTCGTCGTCGTGGTTGACGGCGCGGACGAGGCGGCGTTGCGCGACGGCGCGGAGCACGGGCGCGTCATAGGCGAGTCGGTCAACTTCACGCGCGACCTCGCAAACGAGCCCGGCGCATACATGACGCCGACCATCATGGCCGAGCGCGCGCAGGATATCGCGAACCAGTTCGGACTCGAAATAGACGTGCTCGATCAGGCGCGCATGGAGCAGGAGGGCATGGGCGCTCTGCTCTCCGTTGCGCGCGGGTCTGACCAGCCGCCGAAGATGATGGTCTTGAAGTACATGCCCGAAGGGAAGAGTTCCATCGAGGACGGCGAAGACTACCTTGCGCTCGTCGGCAAAGGCATCACGTTCGACACGGGCGGTATCTCGATTAAGCCGAGCGAGAACATGGAGCTGATGAAGTACGACATGACGGGCGGCGCGACAGTCCTCGGCGTCATGCGCGCCATCGCTCAGCTCAAGCCGCCCATCCCAGTCCTCGGCGTCGTGCCCGCGAGCGAGAACATGCCCTCGGGTAAGGCTACGAAGCCGGGCGACGTTGTGCGCGCGATGTCTGGTAAGACCATCGAGGTCATCAACACAGACGCCGAGGGCCGACTCATACTCGCGGACGCGGTCTCCTACGCGAAGAAGCTCGGCGCGACGCGCGTCATAGACATGGCGACGCTCACGGGCGCGGTCTCGGTCGCGCTCGGCGACGTGAACACAGGCATACTCGGCACAGACCAGTCGCTCATAGACGAGGTCATCGAATCGGGCAGGGAGGTCGGCGAGAAGTTCTGGCAACTCCCGCTCGACAAGGAGTACACGAAGCAGATCAAGTCCGACATCGCCGACATCAAGAACGTCGGCGGCCGCAAGGCGGGCACGATAACGGCGGCCGCCTTCATAAAGGAGTTCGCCGACGGAATCTCCTGGGCGCACCTCGACATCGCGGGCACCGCATGGGGCGACGAGGCGAAGCCATTCCGCGCGAAGGGGCCGACGGGCGTCGCCGTCCGCGCTCTGCTCAACTTCATCGAGCGTGCCTCGCGCGACGGTGCCAGCGACGGAGGGCGCGCGTAAGTAATAACGCTAGGCAGCGCGATAGAGGTCTTCGACGGACGCGCGTGTGAACTCATGTTCACACGCGCGTCTACATTTGTAGACGCTTCGGGCTTTGTGTGCTTTTAAAGTTACGAAAATATGGGGACTTTCTAATGTAATGTTTTTGGCATTCGCATTGCAGTAAATATCTTAGACGAGTCGGAGGGCGCGCACGCCATATAAACGTCCTCGCCCCCCTCGGCGGCCGCCCGAGGCGCAAGCGCTGCTCCCCTTCGGACTCTCTTCTCACAGTCTCACACGCGTCGTCCCGCTCGTTAAATCCTGGGCCGAAAGGCCGGAGGGATTTTCGAGCGGGACGAACGCGTTAAAGAGTGGTATATTGTCGCCACGGGTATGCTCCCGACCCACACAGGTCTTTCGGGAAGAGCGCCGTGGTTGATTACTATTCAATCTTAAAGATCAAGCGGACGGCCTCGGCCGCGGAGATTAAGTCGGCCTACCGCAAGCTCGCGCGCGAGCGACACCCGGACGTTAACGGCGGGACTGAGAAGGCCGCACGCGAGTTCACGCTCATCTCACTCGCCTACCGCACGCTCAGCGACCCGCAGGAGCGCGCCTACTACGACAACCAACTCAAGCGAGTCCACACGAACGACTTCGTCGTCGGCTCGGTCTTCAACACGAACAACCAGCACGCGCAGCGCCTGCACCGGACTATAATTCAGGCGCGCTTCGACCGACGCGTTGACCAGCTCATCGAGGCCGACCGGCGCGAGAACTTCGTTATGCAGCAGGCCGTCTTCACGACGGTCACGCTCTTCCTCTCGACCTTCTTTGTCGCGTGGTTCAAGCCCGCGCTCTGGGATAGGTTCCAGATAGCGGGCCGCGCCGTCGTCTTCACGCTCTTCGTCATAGGACTTTGGCACCTCGCCGTGCGCCTGAAGGCGTGC
>JBJMGR010000311.1:0-29602 GCA_045807805.1 Pyrinomonadaceae bacterium
GCCACGAGATAGAGAACCTGCGCGACGGCACGCGCCACGCCTTCGACGCCACGTCACTGCGCCGCCGCTGGAAGGCCGAGCGCCGCCACAACGGCCACACGGAAGAGGCGCACGACGAGGGCGAGTTGGCTACGACGGGGGATTGAGGATTAGTTCAAAGTTCCGAGTTGCAAGTTCAAAGTTAGAAGCAGCAAGCGCGTTCTTAACTTTGAACTTGCAACCACCAACATTGAACTTTGAACTTTTATGCCGACGAAGAAGACAGCAACAAAGAGGGCCGCGCCGAAGACGAGGAAGGCCGCCGCGCCGAAGACTACGGCGGTCGTGCGCAAGAGTCGGCCCGCGACGCTCGTGACGGGCGGGACGGGCTTCCTCGGCTCGCACCTCGTGAGGCTTTTGGTTGAAGAGGGCGTGAAGCCTCTGCGCGTGCTCTCGACTTCAGCCCCCGCGTGGCTCGAAGAGTTGGGGATTGAGGTCATCGAGGGCTCGATAACTTCGCCTGAGACGGTCGCGCGCGCGGTCGAGGGCGTGGCGGAGGTCTATCATCTCGCGGGCCGCGTCTCGCGCGAGACGGAAGACGCGCACCTGATGTACAAGCTGCACGTGGACGGCACGCGCGTGCTCTGCGACGCGGCGCGTGGGGCGGGCGTCAAGTCAATCGTGATGGCCTCGACGAGTGGGACAATCGCCGTGACGGAGGACGGCGACATCATGCCCGACGAGGACTGGCCCACGCCGCTCGACATAATCTCGCGCTGGCCCTACTACGCGAGCAAGCTCTATCAGGAGCGCGTCGCTTTGGAGAACTTCTCGGGCGACGGCCGACGCCTGGTGATGATGAACCCGAGCCTCCTGCTCGGCCCCGGCGACGAGCGTTTAAGCTCGACCAAAGTCGTGCTCGACTTCCTCGCGCGCAAAATTCCGACCGTCCCCAAAGGCGGCCTGAGCTTCGTGGACGCGCGCGACGCGGCCTCGGCCTTCGTCGCCGCGATGCGCAGCGGCCGTCACGGCGAGCGATACCTCTTAGGCTCCGCCAACTGGACTTTCGACAAGTTCTTCGGACGGCTCGAACGCATAACGAAGGTGCCCGCGCCGTTCATCTCGCTCCCGTCGAAGCTCGCGGTCGCGGGCGCGCGGGGGCTAAGCTCGCTCTTCAAACAGTGGAAGCTTGCGCCGCCCGTCGAGCCAGCCGAGATAGAGATGGCCGAATACTTCTGGTACTTCGACTCCTCGAAGGCCGAGCGCGAACTATCTTTCGCGCCGCGCGACCCGCAGGAGACTCTGCTCGACACGGTCAGCTACGTACGCGAGAACTTCCTCGGCGGCGCGGCTTTCCGCAACGCGGGTTGAGGGCGAAGCGCAGGTCAGAACCGGGAGCGGTAGCGACCGGGCCGCAAGCTTCGACATACGTTTGCATGTTGAAGCCGTTACCCGGTCGCTACCGCTCCCGGTTCTGTTCGCGCATTTAATCAGTCGGGCAGCGCACGCGAAGCGCTCCGGGCAGGATTTCAAACTCTGCGGGCAGTCGTCCGACAAGCTCGCCGTCAACTTCCAGCTTAACTTCTTCGCCGGACGCGGGGCGCGCCGTGACTCGACGCGCGCGCGCGTGATTGACTTCATGCATGCCGAGGTGGGTGCCGAGGTAGAGTCGGTAGGAGTTCGTAAGCACCTTCGCGGCGCTCACGTCGCCGACCGCGACCACGTCGAAGAGTCCGTCGTCGAGCAGGGCGTTGGGCGCTATCTTCATGCCGCCGCCGAAGTAGCGCGCGTTGGCGACGCAGAAGTTCGCGACCGTCAACTGAGACTCCGCGCCGCCGTCGAGCGAGACGCGCACGGAAGGTTTCTCGAACGTGAGCGCCGATTGCAAGGCGGCTGCCGCGAAAGAGAGTCGGCCTCCGAGCAGACGCGCCGCGCCCGCCGGAAGACCTTCGCGCGACTTCACGCGCCTGATGACCTCGCCGCCCATTCCGAACGACGCGACGTTCAGGAAGAACTTCGGCTCCTCTTCGCCGCGTTCGTTCGTTACGCGGACGCGGCCCGCGTCGAGCGCGCGCGTCTTGCCTTCGCGCAAACTTCTCGCGGCGTCGGCCGCGCGCGCGGGCACGCCGAGCGTGCGACGGAAGTCGCCGCCCGTCCCGCTCGGCAGCACGCCGAGTTCCGCGCCCGAGCCCGAGCGTAGAATGCCGTTCGCCACTTCCGAGATTGTCCCGTCGCCGCCGCACGCGATGACGAAGCTTCGCCCGCCTCGCGCCTCGCGCTCGGCAATCTCCGACGCCTCGCCGCCGCGCTCCGTGAAGGCCACCGCGAACGCGCCGAAGTGTCGGCGCAAGTCGCTCGCGAGCGTGGGCCACGCGCGCCCCGTGGCACCGCCCGCCGACGCGGGGTTAACTATGACGAGTGGGAGCGTTGACATTTTTGATGTCCGAGTTCTGATTCGCGATTGCCGCGCGCGCCTCTTCGAGCGGGAGGGCCGCGCGGTCTTGCTCGCCGAGTTCGGCTATCTTCGACATGACGAAGCCCGCGATCTCCATGTACGTGCGCGCCGAGTCGCGCCGCTCGTAGAACTCGGAGAAGTCTATCGCGGGGCCGAAGCGCACGCGAACCTTCTCGCCGCCGCGCCAGTTGCCTAAGACCTGACGCCGCAGGTCGTTGCCAAGTCCCGCGATGAAGACGGGCAGAACTTGCGGACGCGCATCCTTTATCAACTTGCCGACGCCGGGCTGCGCGCGCAGGTAGGAGTAAGGGTCTGAGTTCTTGTTCCGCGTGCCTTCGGGGTGAAAGCCTATGACGTTGCCCGCGCCCTCTCGACAGAGCGAGGCGAGCAGGCGCATGGAGAACTTGTCGAACTCGCGCTGCTCGGTCTTGGGGTTGTCGCCGCCCGCGAAGAAGGGCGGGAACATAGACCACCAGCCCATTATGAAGTTGACGAGTAGTCCGCCCACAGTGTCGTAGAAGAATCGGCCGCGCACGGGGAAGAAGAGTTGCTTGCGCCAGTGCGTGTTGCGGAAGAGCGCAGTGGAGACGACGTACATGTCGAAGAACGAGCGATGATTCGCCACGAGCAGAATCGGGCGCTCGCGCGACGCGGCCTCGACGTGTTCGAGCCCGCTCACGCGCATGAGGTTGTAGGTCGAGACGTGAATCCAGCCCGCGCCGAGCGTGCGCTGGCAGAGAGTCCAGAAGCGCTTCCAACGCCCCTTGTTCATACGCCACGCCAGCCGAAACGCGAAGCGCTCGAACACTGAGAGCACGGCCAACTCCTCGGCCGTCGGCACGAGGGAGCCACTAGTCTCTTTGTTTACCTCGGCAGTCGTCTCCATCCGCGTGGGTTCAAAGTTAATAGACCGACGCGGGTTCGCGCAACCCAAACAGAACCGCGAGCGGTAGCGAGCGGGTAGCGAGTCACGTCATACAAACGTATCGTGTGACTTGCGACCCGCTCGCTACCGCTCGCGGTTCTGTTCCTAGTCTATCGAGAAGTATTTCGCCTCTTCGTGGTGGACGATGATGGCGGAGGTTGACTGCTCGGGGACTAGCTGAAACTCTTCCGAAAGCTCGACGCCGATGCGCTCGGGGCCGAGCAGCTCGAAGAGCTTCGTCTGGTCTTCGAGGTCGGGGCAGGCCGGGTAGCCGAAGCTGAAGCGCGAGCCCTGATAGCCTTGATGGAAGAGTTTCTGAATCTCCGCGGCGTCGCGGGCGGCGATGCCGAGTTCCTCGCGCACGCGCTTGTGCCAGAGTTCGGCGAGCGACTCGGCCGACTCGACCGAGAGGCCGTGGAAGTATAGATAGTCCGCGTAGTTGTCGGAGCTGAAAAGCTCATGCGCGTACTCGCTCGCGCGGCGGCCGACCGTGACCAACTGGAACGCGACCACGTCCACGCGTCCAGACTCTTTCGACGCGAAGTAGTCCGCGAGGCAGAGGCGACGGCCCGTGGGCTGGCGCGGGAAGGTGAAGCGCGTGCGCTCTGTCCGCTCGTCTTCGTGGTAGATGACGAGGTCGTTGTCTTCGGACTGGCATGGGAAGTAGCCGTAGACGACCTGCGGCACGAGCAGACGCTCGCGCTCGGAGCGCGCCTTCAACTCTTCATAGACGGGGCGCACCTTCTCTTCGACCAGCGCGCGGTAATCCTCCGGCGCGCGGCGGCCCTGCTTGAACTGCCACTGCCCCTTGAAGAGCGCAGTCTCGTTGACGAAGCGGAACACCTCTTCGAGCGGCACGCTCTCGACGACGCGCGCTCCGTAGAAGGGCGCGCGCGGGATTGTCGCGCCGGGGTTCACGTCCGAACGCTTCGTGTGCGAAGCCGCCTCGCGAGACTTCAAGACGCCGCGCGGACGCGCGCGCGCGGCCCGCACGCCGAGCTTCGCATCCTCGCCCACGAGGTCTTCGGCCTCCTCGGCTTCCGACACGGTCGAGACGGCGTTCCCCGCCCCGGCCTTCGCCGTGGCCGCCTTCGCTCTGTCGGTCTGTGCCTCGCCCTGCGCGCCCGACCCCGTGAGCGAGTCCATCGTGTGCAGGCCGTCGAAGGCGTCGCGCGCGTAGAAGAGTCGGCCCGCGTAGAGCGACTCCAAATCCTCTTCGACGTAGCGGCGCGTCAGCGCCGCGCCGCCCAGGACGACGGGCACGTTTATCCCGCGCTCCTTCATCAGCTCAAGATTCTCGCGCATGATGAGAGTGGACTTGACCAGAAGCCCGCTCATCCCTATGGCGTCGGCCTTGTGCTCTTCGGAGGCTTGCAGTATCGCCTCAATCGGCTGCTTGATGCCGAGGTTGATGACGCGGTAGCCGTTGTTCGTAAGGATTATGTCCACGAGGTTCTTGCCGATGTCGTGAACGTCGCCCTTGACGGTGGCGAGCACCATCGTCCCCTTCGCGGTCGCGCCGCCCTTCTTCTCCATGAAGGGTTCGAGGAAGCGCACGGCCGCCTTCATCACCTCGGCCGATTGCAGGACGAAGGGCAACTGCATCTGGCCGCTGCCGAAGAGTTCGCCGACGGTCTTCATGCCGTCGAGCAGAATGTTGTTGATGATGTCGAGCGCCGGATGGCTACGAAGCGCGAGCTTCAGATTGTCTTCTAGCCCGACCTTCTCGCCGTCAACGATGTGGAGCTTCAGGCGCTCTTCGACGGGGAGATTGCTGTCAACCTTGTGCTCCTTCTTCGCCTTCACGCCCTCGAAGAGCTTCGTGAACTCCGCGAGCGGGTCGTACGTGCATACGTCGCCCTCGAAGCGCCGCTCGTCGTAGATGAGCTGGCGCGCGACCTCAAGCTGCCGCTCGGGGATTCGATTGAGCGGCTCGATCTTCGAGGCGTTGACGATGGCCGAATCAAGCCCCGCCTCGACCGCCTCGTGCAGGAAGACCGAGTTTAAGACGACGCGCGACGCGGCGTTCAGGCCGAACGAGACGTTCGAGACGCCTAAGATAGTGAAGCAGCCCGGAAGCTCCGCCTTTATCCGCCGCAGAGATTCGATGGTCTCGGCCGCGTTGCGCCGGTCTTCCTCAATGCCCGTCGAGATGGGCAGCGCGAGCGGGTCGAAGAAGATGTCTTGCGCGGGGAGGCCGAGTTCTTTAGTCGCCTGCTCGTATGCGCGCTTCGCGATTGTCAACTTCCCGTCGGCCGTGCGCGCCATCCCCTCCTCGTCAATCGTGCCGACGACGACGGACGCGCCGTACTCCTGCGCGAGCCCCACGACCTTCTTGAAGCGCGGCTCGCCGTCCTCGTAGTTCGTCGAGTTGAGTATGGACTTGCCGCCCGCGTGCTGTAGGCCCGCCTCCATCTTCTCCCACTCTGTCGAGTCGAACATGAGAGGGATGCGAACCTGCGTCACGAGCCGCGACGCGAGTTCGTGCATGTCGCGCACGCCGTCGCGGCCTACGAAGTCAACGTTAACGTCTAGGACGTGCGCGCCCTCTCGCTCCTGCTCGCGCGCGAGCGAGACGAGCCCGTCCCAGTCTTCGGCGTTCAAGAGGTCGCGCATCTTCTTCGACCCGGATGCGTTGACGCGCTCGCCGACGATGAGGAACGAAGTGTCCTGCGCGTACGGCTGCTGTATGTAGAGCGACGAGGCGGCGGGCACGATCGGCGCTGTGTGCCGCTTCGGCGTGATGTCGCGCACGCGCTCGACCAGAAGCTTCAGGTGCGCGGGCGTCGTGCCGCAGCATCCGCCGACGACGTTCGCGCCGAAGTCGCGCGCGAAGTGCTCGACCTGCGCGGCGAACGTCTCGGGCGTCTCGTCATAGTGCATCTTGCCGTCTTTGACTTCGGGCAGGCCCGCGTTAGGCAGGACGGAGACGGGCAGCCGCGCGTTCTCGCAGAGATAGCGAAGGCTCTCCGTCATGTTGCGCGGCCCCGTGCCGCAGTTCATGCCTATCACGTCAATCGGGAAAGGTTCGAGCGCGGTGAGCGCCGCGCTAATCTCCGTGCCCGGAAGCATCGTGCCCCACGGCTCGATGGTGATCTGCGCGATGACGGGCACGCGCCGCCCCGCGCGCTTCATCTCCGAGAAGACGGCGGCCAGCGTCGCCTTCGTCTGAAGCAAGTCCTGACAGGTCTCGACAATCAACAGGTCAACGCCGCCGTCGAGCAAGCCCCGCGCCTGTATGGCGTAGGCGGCCTTCACGTCCGCGTACGAGATGTGGCCGAGCGTCGGGGACTTCGTGCCCGGCCCCATCGAGCCCGCGACCCAGCGCTGACGGTCTCTGGTCGAGAAGTCCGAGGCGATGCGGCGCGCGAGTTGCGCCGCCTTGAGGTTCAACTCGTAGGCCAACGCGCCTATGCCGTACTCGTCGAGCACGTAGGAGATGCCGCCGAACGAGTCGGTCTCAATCACGTCGCAGCCGACTTCGAGGAAGCCCGCGTGAACGCGCTCGACGGCCTCGGGGCGGCTGATGAGCAGGTACTCGTTGCAGCCCTCGTACTGCGCGCCGCCGAAGTCATCCGCCGACAGGTTCTGCACCTGTAGATTAGTGCCCATCGCGCCGTCGAAGACGATTACGCGCTCTTTTAATGTCTCAAGAAAATCGTTCATGTGTTTAATAGCTGTCAGCATTCAGCGGTCAGCGGTCAGCTTTTTTGGTCATTGAATCGGCGACCGAGTTTTAAATTTGCTGTTCGACAACCTCGGGGCTTTAAGCTGAAAGCTGAGTGCTGACCGCTGAATGCTCTGCTCACAAAAAGCCCCGCGCCAAACAACGCGGGGCTTACTTCTCGAAGCCTTTTTTAACGTGCCCCGTTAGCGAGGCGCGCCGAGCTGTTTAGCGGTTATTTTACGTGGCCGCAAGTCGCCTTAACTCACCACGTTCGCACACGTATTGAAACACCGGGGCGCACGCGTGTCAAGAATACGGCGCGGGGCGCTGACTATATATTGTCCAACGTCTCCGCGCTGTGCTAACTTCGCTGCCGGTTCTTCCCTTTCTGAATCCCGTATGCGACGCGCCATCTATCCCGGCTCATTCGACCCCGTCACGAACGGCCACCTCGACATCATCGAGCGCGGCTGCAAGCTCTTCGACGAGATAATCATCGCCGTGCTCGTCAACCCAGACAAGCGCGCGCTCTTCTCGGTCGAGGAGCGTCGAGAGATTCTCGTCGAGGCGCTGACGCTCATCGAGTGTAACGGCTGTCGGCTGCGCGTAGACTCCTTTCAGGGGCTCCTCGTGCGCTACGCGGTCGAGCAGAAGGCCGACGCAATCGTGCGCGGCATACGCGCCATCTCCGACTACGAATACGAATTGCAGATGGCCCTGATGAACCGCAGGCAGGAGCCGGGCATTGAGACTGTCTTCATGATGGCGGGCGAGGCTTACTCGTACGTCAGCTCTCGACTCGTCAAGGAGGTCTACTCGCTCGGCGGCACAATCGAGGGCCTCGTGCCCGCGTCGGTCGAAGAGCGCATGCGCGTGAAGCTCGGTAAAAACTAGGGTCGCGCACGTTCGCGTGCGTGTTATACTCCCACGCGAACAAGCTCCCCCTTCGGTCTCAAAGTCCCCCTTCAACAAATTCGCGCGATGCGCGACAACTTCAAACTGCAAGGAGGGCTTGAGTATGCCTAGAGGCGACAAGAGCAGCTACACGGACAAGCAGAAGCGGCAGGCCGAGCACATAGAGGAGAGCTACGAGGAGCGCGGCGTCTCCGAAGGCGAGGCTGAGGGTCGAGCGTGGGCCACGGTCAACAAGGAGTCGGGCGGCGGCAAGAAGAGCGGCTCGGGTCGCGGCAAGAAGACGAACAAAGGCCCCTCGAAGAAGGGCGGTTCCAAGAAGGGCGGAAGTAAGAAGGCCAGCGCCAAGAAAGGCGGCTCGAAGAAAGGTGGCTCGAAGAAAGGCAGTAGCAAGAAGAGCCGCTGAAGGCAGAAGGCAAAAAACAGAACCGCGAGCGGAAGCCTCGCGGGTGTGCGATACGCAACGAAGCCTCTCGACGTAACGCGCGACCCGCTCGCTACCGCTCGCGGTTCTGTTTGCCTTTTGCCTTTTGCCTTCGCTGCGGATACCATTCAAGCCTTCGTTCAACCAATTCACCTACGGGTCAGGCAAACGGATGGCAGAGACCGCTTCGGAAGTTACCTTTAACGCTTCGCCGAACGTCGCGAGCATGCAGCCCTCTTCGACGCTCGCGGCGATGCAGGCCGCGCTCGCGCTGAAGGCGACGGGCGCGGACGTGGTTGACCTCGGGCCGGGCGAGCCGGACTTCGACACGCCCGCGCACATCAAAGAGGCCGCCGCCGCCGCAATGCGCGCGGGTCAGACCAAGTACACGCCCACCGCGGGCACGCGCAAACTTCAACAGGCTATCGCGGGCTACTACGAGCGCGAGTTCGGCGCACGCCTCGACGCGTCCGAAGTCATGGCGACGGCGGGCGGCAAGCAGGCCATCTTCAACGCCGTCGTCACGCTCTGCGGCCCCGGCGACGAGGTACTGTTACCTAAGCCCTACTGGGTCACCTTCCCCGAGATAGTCACCTTCGCGGGCGCAACTCCCGTCTTCATCGACACGGAAGAGACCGGCTTTCACCTCACGGCCGAGCAGGTCGCCGCCAGCCTCACGCCGCGCACGCGGCTCATCATCATCAACTCGCCGTCGAACCCCTCGGGCCGAGTCATCGCGCCGCGCGAGTTCGAGAAGATTATGGAGGTCTTGGCGGAGCGCGGCGTCTATGTCATCTCGGACGAGTGCTATCTACGCTTCGTCTACGAGCCCGCCGAGGTCTTCAGTGCCGCGACGCTCGCGCCCGAGCTTCGCGCGCGTTTGTGCATCGCGGGCTCGTTCTCGAAGACCTACGCGATGACGGGCTGGCGCATCGGTTACTCGATTGCGCCCGCCGCATGGACGCGCGAGATGAACAAAGTGCAGAGCCACTCGACGAGCAACCCGAGTTCCATCTCGCAGGCGGCGGCCGCCGCCGCGTTCGACTCGCCGCAGGACTGCGTGCGCCAGATGCTTTCGGAGTACAGGCGTCGCCGCGACTGGCTCGTGAAGGCCCTGTGCGGTGTGCACGGCTTCCGTTGCGTCGAGCCGGAGGGCGCGTTCTACGCGTTCCCGGACGTGCGCGGCTGCCTCGGCGGTGAGTTGAAGACATCGGCCGACTTCGCGGGCAGACTCCTGCGCGAGGCGCAGACGGTCGTTACAGATGGAGCCTGCTTCGGCTGCGAGGGCTACATACGCATGTCCTACGCGACCTCTATGGAGCGACTCGAAGAGGGCGTCGAACGCATGCGCCGCGTCGCGGAGAAGTACGCGAGATAAGCTGAGAGCGGAAGGCAGTAGGCAGAAAGCAGAAGGCAGTCGGGAGCAGGTTGCGTCTCGACTGCCTTCTGCTTTCTGCCTACTGCCTTCCGCTCTTCAGTAGATGTTGAAGTTGTATTCGAGCGTGACGTACTGCGAGACCGTGTGGCCGTCCTTCTGCGCGGGGCGGAACCTTATCTGCTTCGCGGCTGAAATGGCCCTCTCGGTCAGGCCGCCGGGCAGTCCTTTGACGACGCTTATGTTCGTCACGTCGCCCGAGGCGGAGAGCACCGCGCGCAGCCTCACGATGCCCGTGACGTTCTCTTTCCGCGCCTCTTCCGTGAAGCCCGGCTCCGGCTTCGACGTGATGATTGCGCGCACGGACACCTCGTTCAACTTGAAGTTACGGTTGTAGTCACCTCCGCCTCCACCGCCGCCGGGGCCACCGCCCGCGTCGTGACGTTCGCCGCCGCCCGTGTTACCGTCGCGACCCGGCCCGAGGCCCGTGCCATCGCCCTCGCCCACGCCGCCGCCCGTGCCGCTGCCCATGCCGCTGCCGTGGCCGGGGCCGGAAGAAGGAATGTCCGAAGTGGAGTTGGCGAGCCCGTAGGGAACCTTGCTCGGGTCGGGCTTAATGAGCGCCGAGTCCACCTGCATCGTGACCGGGGTCGGCAGGTGCGGCTGCGCTATCGCGGGAGGGTTCGGGTTGGCGGTCAGGATTGGAGCCATTTCGAGTTGAGCCGTCGGGAGCTTGCCGCCCGAGGCGGGCAACTGCTCGTCGCGTCCGCCGCCGCCGCCGCCGTGCGCCGCGTCCTGCTTGGCCTTCGAGCCGCCGCCGCGACCCTCGTTGGTTCCGGCCACGCCCTCCTTCGGCTTCGGCTGCTCGCGCGGAATCTCTTCGCCGAACCAACCCTTAAACTCAAGCTCGTCGTTTATGCCCGCGCGCAACTGCTCGTGAGATGCGCGGTAGCGTTCGAGCGCGAAGACAGAGACGACGATGATTGAGATGGCGACGAACGACGTGAGCGTCGCTAGCGCAACGTCGCGCTGCGAGAAGAAGCGCGCGGCCGCGCGGCCGTACGCGTTGATAGACCGCGCGGTGAAGCCGAGCGGGTCGCGTCGAAACTCGGGCCAAGACAACTCGGCGTCGCGCGCGACCGCCTTTAACTCGCGCGTGAGCCTTCGCGGAAGTCCCTCGTCCTCGACGAACGTCAGGCGGTACTCGCCGCCGTAGCCCGCACGCTGTCCCCAGAAGTTAGGTTGAATTTCCTGTTCGATACGCATCCTGAGTCTCTCCCCGTAGCCCGGCCAGAAACCCTCGGCCGGGAGTGTCGCGGCGGCCGCATGGTCGAAGACCTGTAGAGCCTCGGCCAACGTCCGGTACTCGCGCGCGCAACGTTCGCAGCGCGCGACCTCTTCGAGCAGCGCCAAGCGCGCGCCGCCCTCGGCCTCGCCGAAAAGGAGGTCTGGGAATCCCTCCTGAGTCTGTTCGCAATTGTGCTTCATCACAATCAACGTAACTTAAACCTTGTGGCCCGCGGCCGTCGGCTCGGCCTCCTCATCTCGCGCCGCGAGCCCGAAAGAGGCGCGCAGCTTTTCCAGCGAGCGGAACAGAGACTTCTTCACAGAGCCGACTGAACACCCGACGGTCTCCGCGACCTCTCTGCACGTAAGGCCCTCGCGGTGCTTGAGCAGAAATATCAAACGCTGCTGCTCGGTCAGCTCGCCAAGCGCGCTCAACGCGCGGTCGGCCAAGACCTTCCGCTGGATGTCCTCTTCGGCATCACTGCGGCCGCGCGGTTCTTCGAGAAGCTCTTCGAGACTGTCGAGCCGAACTTCCGTCTTCACTCCGTCGCGCGTCAACGTGCCCGTGCGCTTGTGGTTGAGAAACGTGTTGACCGTTATGCGGCGGAGCCACGTGTGGAAGGATGACTCGAAGCGGAAGCCGCCGAGCGACCTGAACGCTTTGAGCCAGACCTCCTGCGAGAGGTCTTCCGCGTCTTCGGGGCGTCGGCAGTAGTGCAGGGCCAGCGCGTAGACGCGCCGCTCGTACGAGCGCGTCAGCCCGCCGAAGGCTTCGAGGTCGCCCCCTTGAGCCCGACGTATCAGTTCATCTTCGCTGGTCAACTCCGAAGTCCCCGTGGCATGCCCGAAACATTAGACACCGAGGCGCGGAAACGGTTGGCGAGCGCGCCGCATAAATAATTGTGTGCTCTGATGAGGATTCAAGGCGGGATGGTTGGACTGGCCCAGTTGGGGAAGGAAAAAGGGAACAGGAGAAAGTTAAGACGGAAGACAGAGCGGCCTTCATCAACGTTGATTGATGAAGGCCGCTCTGTTATGAATGAAGAAGGATGAGAGTAAGGCTTACTCTCATCCTTCTTCTTCTGTCTTTCTTTTGCCTTTTCCTTTTGCCTTCTTTCAGTCCCCGAGTTTCCTGTCTTCGAGTCTGGACGAAAGGGCGGCGAGCAGGCGCGGGAAGGTGCCGAGCGGCGTGCGGCTCTCTACGTAGATGCCGTCGGCGCGCGTCGTGCCGAACGCGAAGCTCGGACGCAGCGCGGCGCGCTGGCCTTCGGTCTTGAACTCGCGCTCGCCGCTCTTAAGCGTCTGCCCGAGCCGGTTCAGATAGTCCGCATTCGAGTTGAAATAGACGAACTGCGGCTGCCCCTGCGCCTGCGCGCTCGCCTCTCTGTAGGCCGCGCTCGCACGCAACGAGCGACCGCTCTGCGCGGTCTCAATCACGCGCTCGACGGCCGAGCCGTTCCCCGAAGCGACGAAGGTCGAGCCGACGAACGCGTACTCCAACCCTTTGCCATTCTCGCCCGAGACGCGCCGCAGCGCGACGCCCTTGAACTCGCGCTCGGTCACCTCGCGCTTCTTGCTCTCGGCGAACTTCGCGAGCGCGCGCGTGAACGCCTGCTCGTCGCGCACGTCGAGGAGTATGACGCCTTCGTGCTCCTCGCCCGTGGAAAGCTGCGCGACGCAGACTTCATTGCCAATCGTGCCGAGTATCTCGCCGCGGAAGTCAACGCCCGTCTTCTCCGTAAACTCGGAGAGCACGTCTTCGGGGCTCTTGCCGTGACCCGACTGCGCCGAGACTTCGCTGAGGAGCGCGAACATCTGCTCGAAGGTCTGCGGCGCGTTGGCAATCGAGGCGTCGAAGGCCGCGTTGGCACCTTCGGGCACGAGCGCGAGAAGCTTCTGCTCGGTCGGCGGGTTCGAGGCGACGGTCGCGAGCACGCCTTCGCGGCTCGGCGCGACGACCGAGAAGCGCTCGGCCACGCGCCCGTCCTCGAACGTGCTCGTGAAGGCGACCGACTGCACACTCGACGCGCCGACGCCGTGGAAGAGTTGTTTGAAGGCAGCGACCTTTTTGTTCGCGTCGTCGCCCGCGGGCACCGAGTCAATCAGGTGCGTGAGCGCCGAGCCGTCGAGGAAGCCGAACATGCCGTCCACGGCCTTCGAGTTTGCACGCGCCTTCGCAAAGGTCTGGTTCGTTTCAAGCGTGGGGAGTTTGCCCGCGCGCACGTCGAGCACGCGTTTGACGGCGTCGGCCGTGTTCGAGACGACGAGCAATTCATTCGCGTAAGCGTAGGCGAAGCCGTGCTGGCCCTCCTTCGTCACGATGTTGAGCTTCGCGCCGCCGTAATCCTCGGTCTTCGTCTCGACCCCCTTCTTCTGCTCCTCCTTCACGAAGCTCAGCACGCGTCTCTCGAAGGTGCGCCGCGCCTCCCAGCCGTCGAACTGCGCGACGACGACGAACTGCGGCTCGGGCTTACCGTCTTCGGTATTCCCCACGCCGAGCAGCGCCACGGCGTAGCTTGCGTCGAGCGCGCCCGCGTGGTTAGCGCCGATCATGAAGAGCGAGCTGGCCGCCGAGTTCTCCTTCGAGAACTCGCGCCAAGCCTCGGACTCGATAATCTTCAAAGCCTGCGCGCGCAGGTCGTTCACCTCTAAGAAGCCGACCGTGTCGGCCGGCAGGAACCGTTCGAGCCGGGGATTCTCGGCCTTCGTCGGCCGCGCGAACTGCGCCGCCGCGAGCCCTGCGACGAGCACGACGGCCGCGGCCACGATGATGAAAGTCTTGCTTTTCAGTCTTTCCACGATGAACCTCCATTATAAAAGCTTTCAGCGGTCAGCTTTCAGCTTTCAGCCAGACAAAGACGGCCGTTTTCAAATCAACTCACATCTTCCGCCAAGATGTCCGGCTGAAAGCTGAAAGCTGATTGCTGACCGCTAATCATCTCATCTCCTTGCGCGCGAAGACGTATTGCGAGGCGAAGTAGAGCCCCGTCGAGACGAGCAGTATGATGAGTATCGGCACGGGGTCGAGGCGGCCGTAAAGGTCGAGATTCACGTCGCCGCCCTTGTCGCGCGTCGCGGCGCTGATGATCAAGTCGAAGATGATTCCGCCGAAGTAGTAGAACATCCCGACTATCGAGATGGCCCCGGCGATGACCGCTATCCACCACTTCTCGAACCAGACCGAGAAGAGGAACGTCGCCGAGTAGACCATCAGCGCGATTACCATCGTCCAGACCGTGCCGCGCAGGCCGTTCGAGGCGACCGTAACGAACGAGCCCCAAGAGCCCGCGAGCGTCACGTTCGTCGCCGCCGCCGAAGTCACGAGGTAGACGGCCGTGAGCGTCGTCAGTATCGAGAGCCCCACGCACGTCGTCGTCTGCACAGCCCCGACCGTGTACTTGAAGAGCAGAACCTGCCAGCGCCGGACGGGCCGCTCGAAGAGAAAGAACATGCTCTGATTATCAAGCTCCGCGCCGACCGAGCCGACCGCGAAGAACGCGAGCAGGAACAGGCCGGCCGTTATCAGGAATGCCGACTGCACCACGAGCGCGACCTCCAGAACCTGCGACGCGACCGAGTCGGAGAGCGCGTAGAGGTCGAAGCGATTGCTCTCGCGCAGTGCGAAGGTCAGCCCCGCGATAAGGAGCGGGATGTGGAACGCGAACGCGAACGCGAGCCACTTCAAGCGCGTCTCCCGCCACTCCTTCCAGAGCATCGCGTTCAGAATGTTCTTTGTCACAGCGCCGCCCTCCGCTCGCGCTCCGCGCGCACAGTGTTCACGAAGATGTCTTCGAGCGAGATGGGCAGAACCTCCGGGTTATGAACCCCGCGCTCGACCAACCTCCGCAGCGTCTCGTCGCCCCAGCCCTTCACGGTCAAGACCTGCTCATGGCGGCCGTTCTCGACCGCCAGCACGCCGGGCACGCCCGCCACCTCGGGCCGCGTCCCGTTCGTCGCGTAGCGCACGCGCTTGTACGTAGCCTTTATATCGTCGATGGTCGAGACCATCAGAAGCTCGCCTTCGTTGATGATGCCTACGTAGTCGGCGACGCGCTCGACCTCCTCGACGATGTGCGAAGAGAAGAGCACCGTCTTCCCTTCTTCGGCAATCTCCGCGACGATGTTCTCGATGAAGTCGCGGCGCACGATGGGGTCGAGCCCGGACGTGGGCTCGTCAAGAATAATCAGCTCGGGGTTGTAGGCGAGCGCGAGCAGGAGGCAGAGGCGCGCGCGGTTGCCGCGCGAGAGTTGCCGAACCTTCTTGTCGGGCGGGAGGCTGAAGCGCTTGAGCAGGTCTTCGGCCTTGCGGTCGTCCCAGTTCTCGTGGAAGGCGCGCGTAAATCTCAGGCTCTCGGCCACGGTCATCCACTCGTAGAGGTATCGGTTCTCGGAGACGTAGGCGACGCGCTTGCGAATCTCTATGAAGTCTTCCGAGAGCGTGCGGCCGAGGACGCTTATCTCGCCGCGCGTGGGCCGGAGGTGGCCGACAATCATCTTGATGATCGTTGACTTGCCCGCGCCGTTGACGCCGAGCAGGCCGAAGACCATCCCTTTCGGCACGCTGAGGTCAACGCCCTTCACGGCCTCGAACTTCCCGAACGTGCGCCAGAGTCCGCGCGTCTCGACGGCGTACTCCCCGTCCGTGTCGTTGAAACTTTCGTTCATCTCTCGCTCCCGGCCCTTAACTCGCCCGCCGCTCATCTCCCGACAGTCTCGACGGGCCGCGCCTGCACAATCTTCTCCAGCACTCGCTCAAAAGCCTCGCGCAGCTCCTCTTCGTCCAGCCCGAGGTTCACGCCCTCGACGAGCGCCTTCTCTATCAACTCGCTCAGAACCTTCCGCCGCTCGTTCTTCGAGACCCTCACGCCCTGACTCGCGACGAACGTGCCCGCGCCCTGCCGTTTGTATATGACGCCCTCGACTTCGAGTTCGAGGTATGCGCGCGCGACCGTATTCGGGTTGACGGTCAAGTCCACCGCCAACTGCCTGACGGACGGCAGGGGGTCTTCCGGCTGAAGACGCCCCATCGCGACCGCCGTCTTAATCTGCTGGACGATCTGCCGGAATATCGGCATACCGCTCGACGGGTCTACGCTTATGAACACCAAGCCCCTCGCGCCCAACTGTATTAGTCAACTAATACAGTGCCTCAGAATACGGGCTGGGTCAAGGCTTAGTTTCAAGAAAATTCGACCTAAACAGAACCGGGAGCAATAGCGAGCGGGTCGCAAGCTCCGTCAGGCAATCGCCCATTGGAACTTGCGACCCGCTCGCTACCGCTCGCGGTTCTGTTTTTTCGCCTTTACTTCACGGTCTTCGAGCCGTTGCCCGCGGGCGCGGCGTCGAGGCCGAGGCGGTCTTTGAAGAGGCTGAGCAGGAGCAGCGTACCTATGCCGCCCGCGCCGTCGCCCGCGCCGGAGCCGCCGGAGGCGAGTATGTCGGGCGTGATGCGTACGCCCTTATCGCCGATGACACGGAGCGTCTCGACGAGCGCGACGCCCTGCTGCCCGAGTGCGTTGACCTGCTCGTGGTATGCGACGCCCTGCGCCTCGCCCATCAGTCGAACCTTCTCGGCCTCGGCCTTGCCCGTCGCGAGGATATAGTGAGCCTCGCCCTCGCCTTCGGCCTTGCGCTGCTCGGAGCGGCGCGTGGAGATTTCGACGCCGACGGTCGCGGCCATCAGGTCGCGCTGGTTGTCGGCGTTCGCCTTCGTCTTCTCCAACTGTATGCGCTTCTCTTCAGCCTCGCGCTGCGCGTTGAACATATTCTGCTTCTGCTCGGCGAGAATCTTCTCGGTCTGCGTCTTCATCAGCTCTTCGGGCAGGTGTATGTGGCAGATGAGAACGTTGACGACATCCACGTGGTACTTCAAGAGGTGCGCGCGGACGCGTGCCTCCGCGCGCTCCTGCTCCTCGTGGCGATTCTGTAGATACGCCATCGCCGAAGACTCCGACGCCTGGTTGCGGAAGATGGAGTCGATCAGCGGATGCATGACGTTCTGTATGAGCCGCTCGATGCCGCCGATCTTGGCGACCATGAAGGGCGCGTCTTCGGGTTTGACTCGGAAGACGACGCGCACTTCGAGCTGCATCGTGAAGCCGTCTTTAGAGATGACCTCGAACGGGTCGAAGGTGTTCGACGTGTCGCCCGCAGTCCACTCGACGGTCTGATTCGTCGTGGGGATGATGATGGGCGAGACGGCGAGCGTGTTGACGTAGTAGCGGCCGGGGCCGACTACGGACTCCTGTATGCCTCGGAAGCCTTCGGGGACGACGTAAGCCTCGTGCGCGCCCTCGTCGAGCCTCTGGTCGGCGGGGTCGGTCGTCATCAGGTCTTGCTCGATCTCGGCCTTCGAGCGGTTCTCGTCTTCGAGCTTGTCGAGGCGAGCGACGGCGTCCGCGACGTGCTGCTTCTCCTCCCGCTCCATGCGCGTGCGCACTTTATTCGCCATCTCGCGGCGCACCTCCTCGCCGGGGTCTTTGCCGACGTTCGAGACGATGACGGCGACCTCGCCCGGCCTGACCTCGCTAGCCTTCTCGGGGATGACCTTGAAGAGGAGCGGATTGATGTAGTAGGTGCCGGGAAGGAGTATGTCCTTCTGCGGCCCGCGCTGTCCGCCGCGGCGTATGAACTCGTTGCTGTCGGTGAAGTTGTCGTGCCCTTCAATCTGCGTGGCGACGTAGTCGCGCGGGTCTAGGGGCGCGCCGTCGAGAGCCTCGATGAGCCCCACCTGATTCTCGTTGATCACGGTCGCGTCGAAGAGGCGGACGAAGAAGAGGCCGGGCTTCGCGTCGCCGCCTTCGAGCGGGACTGACTGCGTGAGTATGCGGTAGGTGCCGGGCGTAAGGGTTTCGACCTGCGGCCCCTTCTGGCCGCCGCTGGCGATGAACTGTTCGGCGTCCTGAAAGTTGAGGTGGCCGTCGATGGCCTTGCCGTTGAGGCGGCCGGGGTCGAGTCGATCGCCGTCCGAGGCGGTGACGACGCCGACCTTCCCCGGCGGAATCATCGTCGCCTTCGAGATGGAGACACGGAAGAGGTAAGGGTGAATGGGCCAGAGGCCCGGCGGAAGCGTACGCAACTGTATGCCCTTGACGCCGCCGCGCTTGATGAAGGCGATGGGGTCTTGGAAGTTGTTGTGTGCGTTCTGCGCGCGGTCGGGCGCGAAGTTGCGGCCTGGGGGCATCGGCTCGCCGTCAATCGCCTCGACTATGCCTAGCTCGTCCGGCCCTATCTCGATGAGCGGCACCTTACGCACGACCTTCTCGAAGGGCCACTTCACGAAGTGCAGGCCGGGCTTGAGCACGTCGGCCTGTATGCCGACCTCGCCCTCGGTCGCGACGACTCTACCGGGCGGCATCTTCGAGCCGACGTAGCGCCGCTCCTTGATGGCTATCTCGCGCGCGCCGACGTTGACGAGCCAGCGGCGCACGATGACGATGAAGATGACGAGCGCGACGAAGGCGAGCAGGGCCAGAACCATGTAGCCGAAGAATTGGTCGTTATTCATTGTCTTTCTTTCTGTCCGGCGGACTCCGTATAAGGGTTTTCGTCGAACGGTATGGGACGGCGTCGCGCGTAGTCGGACAACGTGCGACGCACCTGTGCGAGCTTCTGTTTGAGTTGGAAGCCCGCGCCCGAGCGTCGGGCTTCGGAAGAGAGCAGCCAGTACTCGGCGTCGAAGAGCGTGCGTAGTTCGTCGGCGCTTGAGTCCGAGAGTCGGCCTTCGAGCCATCTCAGGAGCACGGCGGACATCGCCCGCTCGAACGCGTCGGCGTCGTCGGAGAGCGCGGCGACGCGCAAGGTGATGGGGACGCGTGCGAGAGCGGGCTCGCGCTCCCAGTCTTCGAGCGCGGCCGTGGCGAGCGCCGAACTTGAGCGCAAGCCTTCGCCGCGCGCTACCGCATCGACGAGCGCGCGTAGGCGCGTGGCGTCGCCTCGTGAGCGTTCGAGAAGTATGCCGAGGATTAGATTGTAGAGTTCCGCACGCCCTGACTCGCGCGCTTCGTGAAGCGCCGGAAGGTCGCCGCGCGAAGCGCGCTCGCGCAGTTCCTTCTCGAAATCTTCGGAAGCGGCGTCTTCGTCCTCGTCCGGCGAGACTGGGTGCGCGGCTTCCGCGCCGCCGAAGAGTGTGCGCGCGCCGTGCGGCGGCAGGAGGTCTGCGTCCGCGTTAGACCGCGAGCGTTTCGTGCGTAGAATTACGAAGGATGCGACGAAGGCCAGAATGACCGAGATGATGAGAATGGCGCTCACTTTGTTAACGCCTACAGCGCCGGGGCGTTGGAAACCCCTGACTCCCCCAGAGGCCGCCCGTCCGTTGGCGCTGTCAGATGTTGATATACGGAAAAAACCGCGTGAAGGTTGCGCGCCCGCGAAAAATACGGGCGACGAATCATACTCCGACCGAGTCGCCGTTGGGAAGGCAAAGTCAGAACCGGGAGCGGTAGCTACCGGGTCGTAGTTCCGAGAGACATACGCATCTCGGAGCAGCTACCCGGTCGCTACCGCTCCCGGTTCTGACAAACCTTCTTTAGAAGCTTCTGCGGAAGAGATAGGAGGCTTTGATGAAGAAGGTTCGACCGTTTCGCCGGAAGCCGGGTTCGAGGCTGCCCGAGAAGCGGTTGACGAAGTCATGGTTCATGTCGTCGTTGTAGCCGACGTAGAAGGCCGTCCCCGGATTCGGCGTCCAGCCGAAGAGGAACTGGCCGATGTAGTTCGAGCTGATAGAGCTGTAGTCGAGGCGCGCGCGTGCGAAGGCGAAGCGCGTGAACTGGTATGTAGCCTTCGCCGTGACGATGTTCGAGTCGAAGGCTACGCGCCCCGTGTCTTGACGGGTCAGGCGGTTCTTCGAGAAGTCGACGCGGAAGTTCAGGTCGCTCGAAGCCTTGTAGGTGACGTAGCCATTCGTGTAGAGCAGGTTGCCTGTGCCGGGGTCGAGCGGCACGTCCGGGTTTTCCGGGTCGGCGAGCGCGGCTGGACTCACGCGCGGATAGCGCGGGCCGTTGCCGAAGTCGTAGTCAACCTCTCCCCAGCGATAGCCGTAGAAGTAGAAGAAGGCGATGCGCTTCGTGGGCGTCGAGCCCGCGTAGCCGAAGACGTTCTTCGAGTAGCTTGACTCCTCTACGCCGTTCGCGAAGCTCGGCACGCCGAACTCGGCGGCGATGTCGCGCTCGTAGCCCGTGTTGTAGCCCCAGCGTATGAAGGTCTGTCGCTGTAGGTTCGGCCCCATCTGACCCTCGTACGTCCAGTTCTGCATTCGGCCCTGAAAGTCCGCGTTGCCGCCGAGGTAGCTGTCGAACTCCCACGAGACAATCTTCTTCTTCGGCTTCGGCTCCGTCACATACCAGATGTTGCCGTTGTGGTTGTTCGTGTTGCGCCGCCGGACGAAACCCACGTCGGCGCGGTACCCTTCCGTGCGCCCCGAGCCGTTTACGTTCCAGCCGAGATGGCGTCGGTTCTGTGAGAGGTTGTAGGCGTAAGCTAAGCCGTTGAGCGTGCGGCACGAGTCGTCCTCGGGCCTCGCGGCGAGGTCGCAGCGGCGCGAGTTCGTGCCGAGCACCTGAACGTCGAGGGTCGTCTGCTTGTCGAAGCGTATGCGCGAGTCGAAGCCGCCGAGGAAGTTCTTCTTGCCGACGAAGTCGTAGGCCGTGGCGAGGAAGCCTATGTTGTTCTCCTTGCCTATGTCGCGCTTGAAGCGGAAGACGCCTATCTTCGCGTTCTGGCCGATGATGCGGTTGCCCGCTGCCGGTAGCTGCTCGGGGTCGTAGCGCTGCTCGTTCGTGAAGTCGCCCGGCGCGTTGTCCGACGCGTAGAGCAGGCCGTAGGTGTTCCGGCCGCGCTTGCCCGTGAGCTTGACGGCGATGTCCGGGTCGATGATGGTGCGCGTGTGAACGGCGGCAATCTGAGTGCGGAAGATGTCTATGCCTTCGAGGAAGAAGGGGCGCTTCTCGTCGAAGAAGATGGGGAAGCGCTGGTTCGCCGTGTTGACGGTCGCGTCGGCCTCGACCTGCGCGAAGTCGGGGTTGACGGCGAGGTCAATCGTCGCGGCCGAAGACATGACGAACTTCGCGGTCAGGCCCGGATCGAACTCGATGGGCTGGTTGACGAACTTGCCCTGATCCGCGAATCCGCGCGAGTTGACGAGCGCGTTGCTCACCGTGCGGACGTGCTTGCCCGTCTCGGAGACGGTGAACGACGGTATCAACTCAAGCGTGCGCTCGGCCGAGATGTCTTCGAGGCCCGTGATGTGCCCGGCCTGACTGAGCGTGCCCGAGGCGTCGCGCGAGATGGGCATCCAGGAGTCCAGCTCGTCGTTATTGCGGTCGATGTTTCGCCAGAGGTGGAGGCCCCACTGCTTGCCCTTGCCCGCCTCGTAGCGAAGCGACTTGAACGGAATCGAGACTTCGACGATGTAGCCGTCGGAGGTCAGAACGCCCTTCGACTCCATCACGATGTCAACGCTCAGGTCTAGCCCCTGCCCTTCCGTGTAGATGCCGTCGGCCTGAACGCCGAGCGGGTTGAAGCCGACGACGTATGCGCGGCGATTGTCGTTGAAGGTGTCGAGGTAGACGCGAACGTTGTCCTCGCCGAAGATGTTGTCGCGCTTGGCGACCGTGGCGCGAATCTTCGAGGGATCGTCGTAGCAGTGGAAGCCGAGGTATAGGAACTTCGAGTCGTAGCCGACGAATACTTCCGTCGCCTCGCTCGGCGCGATGTTGTCGCCGGGGTTGAACTGATAGAAGTCCTTGAAGACCGCGGCCTTCTTCCAGATAGCGTCGTCGAGCTTGCCGTCAATCGTGGGAGGCGCGTCGAAGCGCGGTATCGTGACGGGCTGCGACTTCTCGGGCGGGAGCGGCGGGAGGCCCTTCGTCGCTGCCTTCGTCGAGGCCGCCGTGGCAGTCTTGTCCGCGGCCTTGTCGTTCGATTTAGACGATGCGGCGGGCTTCGCCTCCTTCGCGGCGGGCGCGGGGACGGTCGGCGTGGGCGAAGGGGACGCGGCCGCAATCTCTTTCGGGTCGGGCGTCGGCGAGGTGGCGGGGCTCTGTGCGAGCACGGCCGACGAGGCAGTCAGACCGGCGGCGCACAGCAGCAGGGCGATTATTCTGAGAGTCTTCATCTCGGTTTATCCAGTGGGTGTCGGCCGTCAGGCGCGAGTTCCTGTCCCGGCCAACGACCTTATCTCTTTGAGGGGCGACGCCGCTATGTGCGGGGCTTTGGCCGAGACACACACTATCCCCGGCCAACGACCGCGGGACGGCGGCCGACGTGCGACGGATCGAGTTGAGTCTTGTTGAGTGAGGCCGGAGTCTGTCGTTAACGAAGTCCCGGCCTCTTCTGCCCTGCGGTTAGGGGGAGACTGTTCGCGCCTCTTACTTGCGGCGACCGCCTACTCGCCGTCCGAAACCAGCGTCGCGGTGTACGGGCTCGCGACCGAAGCGACGGGCACGGGCGCGCACGGCGTGTTATCGCCCACGCATGCCCTACCCTGACGCCTCACCTTAATAATCCTCGTCTTGCCCTTTACGCCTTCGTTCACGTTGGCGCGTGCGGCGTCTTCGGCGATGCGGCTTATCCAACGCGCGTCCCGCGTGCCGTGCTCGAAGTTGAAGCGCGCCTGAACGAAGACCGCGTGCCTCTCAAGCTCCGCGAACCTGTCGCGTGCGGCCTTCGTGCGCGCGTCGCCCGCGTCGTAGCGGTAAGCGACCGTGGGCGGAGGGGGCTCGACGCCGTTGCCCGGAGGTGTGAGCATCGCGAGCTTGGTCTCGTCGAGAAACTGTCGCGGAAGACTCGCAAGCTCCGACGCGACAGCCGACGGCGGGAGGCCGACATTCGCCTTTTCCGTAGGGTCTGTCAGCATCGCAGACTGCGGGCGCGTGCCAGACTCGTTGCGCTGCGCCGTGACCGTGCGCTCCGTGCCCTTCCTCTGTGCGACCTGAGCTACCGACTTGTCGTCCTTGCAAGCGAGGAGCGGGGCTTCGACGCGCGGGCCTCGGGTCGCGGCCGTGGCCGACTCGTTCGAGTGCAGGCCGAGGAATGCCTGTAGAATCTCGCCGCGTATGCGTGCGGCCACTGCGCCCTTCAGCGTCGAGAGGTCTTGCGCCACCTGCGGTGCCGCGAAGAGCGCCGCGGCGAGGAGAATGAATGCGATGTTTGACCTGTGTCTCATGTCTTCACCTAACGTCTTTCGATTAGGACGTTCGTGTGCGCTCTTTCTGAGTCGCCCCCGGTTCGTACCTTCCGCCCTGTTCTACTTCCAAAACACCGCGTCGTAAAATTTCGTGGCAAAAAATTTTTCGCTTACAATGACGCCGAAGGTTCCAACAGAGTTAACGGCTTGAACGCGCGGGCGGTTCCTGAGTTCTAATTATTTACAGGACTTTTACACGCCCCACCGCCGCCAGCGTCTCGTAACCTGTTAGTGGCGAGTGTCTACGTTAGGTTTCAAAAAAATTCGCGTCGCGGTTCCTTTTTTTGGAGGCGCGCGGGCCGCCTTTAAACCTGGGATGGTGCCAGAGGGTCGGGGCGCACTCAACCGAATTGTGACGAGCCGCATTAAAGGCTGACGAAAAGCCGCAAACTCGGGACGAACGGGTGTGCGACAGGGACGAAAATTCATACTTCGCGAAATCGGGAGAGACTTTGCGCGAAGGCGGGAGGGGCTTAAATGAGGTACAGGCGTTTCGGGCGTACGGGCTGGAAGGTTTCGGAGATAGGCTACGGCATGTGGGGCATGGGCGGGTGGAGCGGCTCGGACGACAAGGAGTCTTTGACATCTTTGCAGCGCGCGGTTGACCTCGGCTGCAACTTCTTCGACACGGCGTGGGCCTACGGCGAGGGGCGGAGCGAGGCACTGCTCGGCCGACTCGTGCGTGCGAACTCGGACAGACGACTCTACACGGCCTCGAAGATTCCGCCGAAGAACCGCCAGTGGCCGAGCCGCGCGGGCACGCCTGTCGAAGATGTCTTCCCGCCCGACTATATAGAGGAGTACGTCCACGGCAGTCTCAAGAACTCGGGGCTTGAGAGCTTCGACCTCATGCAGTTCCACGTCTGGGAGGACGCTTGGACTGAAGACGAGCGCTGGTCGAAGAGGATGGACGAGCTTCGACAACAGGGCCTTGTGCGCGCCGTAGGCATCAGTATCAACCGTTGGGAGCCGGAGAACGGAGTGCGCGCCGTCCGCAGCGGACTCATAGACGCGGTGCAGGTCATCTACAACATCTTCGACCAGAACCCGGAGGACGAACTCTTCCCCGCCTGCGCGGAGATGGACGTTGCCGTCATCGCGCGCGTGCCCTTCGACGAGGGCACGCTCACGGGCACGCTCACAAAGGAGAGCCACTGGCCCGAGGGCGACTGGCGAAACACATACTTCGTACCGGAGAACCTCATCCCGAGCGTCGAGCGCGCGGACGCGCTCAAGCCCGT
Source organism: Pyrinomonadaceae bacterium (assembly GCA_045807805.1). Taxonomy (GTDB): domain Bacteria; phylum Acidobacteriota; class Blastocatellia; order Pyrinomonadales; family Pyrinomonadaceae; genus QHXN01. The sequence continues at coordinate 24,450 of JBJMGR010000311.1, forward strand.
CGCCGCGAACGCGGCCGTCTCGATGCCCGAGATGGCGCTCCGCTTCATTCTCACCAACCCGACCGTCAGCACAATCATCCCCGGCATGCGCAAGACGAAGCACGTCGAATCGAACGTCGCGGCGAGCGACGCCGGGCCGCTCCCTTCACCATTGCTTGAAGAGCTTCGCTCCCATCGATGGGAGCGACGGCCGACGAAGTGGTCGCAGTAAAGAAAGGATGAAGGATGAAGGATGAAGGATGAAGGATGAAGGTCAAGACAGGTCTCACTTCATCGTCACTCCGTCGGTCAACGATGAAGTGAGAAGTGAGAAGTGAGAAGTGAGAAGTGAGAAGTGAGAAGTGAGAAGTGAGAAGTGAGAAGTGAGAAGTGAATGATTGACTCTCTGAGGCTCACGCGCACGCGGCTCAGGCTCGCGACTCTTGTTTGTCTGCTCGCGCTTCTTTCGCCGCACGCGCGGGCGCAGGACAGCCCGCCTAAACAGGACAGTCCGCCTAAAGAGGAGGGCACGTTCCGCGCGCCCGAGCTTGTCGAGTTGGAGAGGCTCGACAAGAGCATCAAGCTCGACGTGCGCTACGCGACGGCGAACAACTTCGCGGGCCGCGCGGTCTACAAGGAGGCGCGCGCCTTCCTGCAACGCCCCGCCGCCGAAGCCTTGCTGCGTGTGTCACGCGTGCTGCGTGAGAAGGGCTACGGCCTCGCGGTCTTCGACGCGTACCGGCCGTGGTTCGTCACCAAGCTCTTCTGGGACATAACGCCCGAAGATAAGAAGCAGTTCGTCGCGAACCCCTCGAAGGGCTCGCGCCACAACCGCGGCTGCGCAATTGACCTCACGCTCTACGACTTAAAGACCGGACGCGAGGTCTCGATGACGGGCGAGTACGACGAGATGTCTGAGCGCTCGCACATAAACTACGCGGGCGGGACACAGGAGCAGCGACGCCTCCGCGACCTGCTGCGCGCGGCGATGGAGGCCGAAGGCTTCGCCGTCTACGAGCCCGAGTGGTGGCACTACGATTACAAAGATTGGAAGCAGTATCCGATTCTCAACCTCGGCTTCTCCGACATCGCTAAAGTCCCGAAGGGCGGCAAGAAATATTGAAGTCGCACGAAATAGTGCCGGGCCTGCACCATCTCGCATAGGTCTTCACGCGCCCGTACTCAATTTCAAAGGCGAAACTCCAACCAACATCTTCGAGCCCTCACGCCGTCGCGCACGGGCACGTGCTTTGCACCGCCCGCTTTCAAAGGACGGAAGGCCCCCTAAGAAGAGCTTCCCGCTTCGGAGAAGATTGCCTTCGTCCGCCAAGAATCCGTCTGCCCCAAGCAGAGCCCGTTCGTTATGAAGAAGGTGAAGGAGCGTACCCGTATGCGTTCACGTCTCTCAGTGCCCGTCGCACTTCTCTGTCTGCTCTCCACAATACTTCTCTTCTCGCCCGCTGTTCGCGCCGCCGACGACACGACCGACGACGAATACGAAGAGCACGCGCGAGTCCTACGCGTGAGCCTGCTCAAGGGCGAGGTGAGCCTCCTGCGCGCGGGCGAGAGCGAGTGGGAGAGAGCGCGCCTCAACTCGCCGCTCGTGGAGGGCGACACGCTCTCGACCGGGAGAGACGCGCGCCTTGAGATTCAGGCCGACTCGCGCAACTTCATACGCGTCGGCCCCGACTCTGTCCTGAAGGTCGTGACGCTGCGCGACGAAGGCATCGCGCTCAGCCTCTCTGAAGGCACGGCCACGCTCCGACTCTCGCGCTTCGACCACGACAAAGAATATTTTGAAGTTGACGCGCCGCGTACGACCGTCGCCGCCGAGCGCACGGGCCAGTACCGCATGGACGTTTCGCGCGACGGGACGGTGCGCGTCACCGTACGCGAGGACGGACGTGCGCGCGTCTACTCCGACAACTCCGGCTTCGAGCTTCGCTCGGGTCGCGTGGCGCGGCTCTACCTCGACAACTCGGGCGAGGCTGACTGGGACTTGAGCCGCGCGGGCGACTTCGACGAGTGGGACGATTGGAACCGCGAGCGCGAGCAGTATCTCGCCACGCGCCTCCGCTATGAGGGGCGCGAGCGTTACTACGACCAGGAGGTCTACGGCGCGGAGGAGCTTGACCTCTACGGCGATTGGCAATACACGCGCGACTACGGATACGTCTGGCGTCCGCACACGACCGTCGTCAACAACTATTACGACTGGGCTCCCTATCGATACGGCCGTTGGGTCTGGTGTAACCCTTACGGCTGGACTTGGGTTGCCGATGAAGATTGGGGATGGGCTCCTTATCACTACGGCCGATGGGTCTACGTCAACAACTACTGGTGCTGGGCTCCGCGCGGCTACGGCTATCAATACGGGCGCGCGCGTTGGCGGCCCGCGCTCGTCGCCTTCGTCAACATCAACATCGGGCACGACCACCACGTCGCCTGGTACCCGCTCACATACGGCCAGCGCGACCCGCGAGGCCGCTGGTGGTCGCGACGCTTCGAGCCTCTGACGCCTCTGCGCCGTGGAGAGGTTGATAACCTTCGACGCGCGAACCCGGCCATCCTGCGCGCCGTGACGAGCGTCTCCGCACGCGAGTTCGGAGTCGAGAATCTGCGAGGGCGACGCGCCGCACCTGACCTCGCGCAGCGCGCTCTCGACGGTGAGCCATTGCGCGGCGGTGCGCCCGTCGCGCGTCCCGACGGCCCGCGTGCACTCGCTCCGCGCACCGGCGGCGCTGAGAACAACCGAGTGAGAGACGCGAACGGTCGTGAAGTCTTAACCATCGTCAGACCCGCGCCCGTCGGCCCCGCGCGCGACCTGCCCGACCGGCAGACGGGTGCTGCCGCGCGCACGCCCGGCGTCCCGCTCGACTCAGAACTTCGACGCACGCGCACCTTCAACGACCGAGAGCCGCGCGTCGCGCAGCCGACAACAGGCGGCGCGGGCATGCGGGGCGGCGGTGAAGCGACGGGAGCGGTCGAGCGCCCGAGCGCGCCGAGGCGCAACTCTTCCGACTCGGGCAGCGGCGAAGACTCAACGCGCGTGCGACCCGTGCGACCCGCGCCGCCCAACGACACGCGGCCCGACGACACGGACGCGGGCGCGAGTCCACGCACCACCGGCGACGACTCGCGCGTACGCCGACGCGAATCGGACGGGCGCAACGACGACACGGGCGTCCCGCGCGTAAGGCCCATGCGACCGCGCAACGACCAGCCGCCCTCGGCGGAGAGCCAGCCGCGCGTCGAAGAGGCTCCGCCGACGCGGCCCATCATCAACCGGCCCGAGCCGCGCGAGCGCACGAACGAAGGCGAGCGCCCATCCGCGCCGCGCCGCGAAGAGAGCGCGCCTTCGAGGCCCGAGCGAAGCTCGCCGCCGCCCGAGCCGCGTCGAGAGCAGCCACCTCCGCGACAGGAGCAACCACGTCAAGAAGCACCGCGCCAAGAGGCTCCACGTCGAGAGGCTCCGCGCCAGGAGCGTCCTCAGCAAGAGAGGCCGCAGCCTGCGGAGGTCAAGGCTCGTCAGAAGAACGACGACCAGCCGTGAGGCCGGGCTCAAAGGTTGAGACTTGATGAAGGCAAGCCTTCACCGAATGTCATCCTTCATTAACCGATGTTGGGCGAGAGAGACGGGGCCTCGCTCGCCCGATGAAGACGGCGCGTGCGTCGTGCGTTCACGACCGACGCAACTTGTCGCACGACGTACGCGCCGCCGCTAAAACCATCCGACTCCGCGCAGGCTATCCCGTCGGATTGACTCCGCGCGGACTGGCTCGAAGGCTCACCCTCTCCCGCACAGCTTGAAAGGATTCGTGATGCGCGCACGCGTACACATCTTCGTCTTCGCACTCTCGCTCTGCATAGCTCTCGCGCCCTTCGCGCGACGCAGCACCGCGCAGACTTCGACGGGTAAGAGCTTCAAGCCCGCACGCACGCGCTCGCTCTCCGCGCGGCGGCAGAACACAGACGCGCAGACACGCGCGGGCGCATACGCTCCGCGGCGCGCACGCAACAAGGTCGCGCGCCAAACATCGCGCACGTCTCCGGCCGAGTCTACACGCCGAAGGCCAGCGCGACCCGCAGCCGTCTCGCGCACAAACGACAAGCCTTCACACGACGCGGCCACGGCGACGAAGCCCTTGAACGTCATCTCTCCGGGCACGCCGCTCAGCCACGTCCTACACGTCTCGCAGCTAAGCCTCGTAGACGACTCGGGCACGCACGAAGAGTTCGTTGACCGCAACGGCGACCTACAGGCCGACGACCGCACGACCTTCGACGCGCGCGGCGGCTCATACGACATCGCCGTCGGCCGCACGGGCGCGCGCTACGAAGCCTTCACAGGAATTGACGACCGCGGCACGCCCACAACCTCCGACGACGTTTCGACGGGCGTGCTCGTCGTCGCGCTCGATACGAACGGCGATTACGTGCGCGACACTTCTCAGACCTTCGACCTCGGACGCGACTTCGGACTTCCTTCGGCCGCATCGGTCGTCGCGGGCACGTCGCGCGCGGGACGCGAGTTCGTCGTCGTCTCCTCGGGCGGCTACTTCAACAACAGCGACCCGCAAGACCCGAACAACGAAGCCTCGCCCGGCGTCGTGCTCCTCGTGCGCGACTCTTCGACCGGCGGCTTCGACTCGACGCGCACGCGCAAGCTCGTCACGGTCGGCGACAACCGACTCTTCAACGCCAACGCGATGACGCTCCTGCCGGGCGGCGACCTCGTCATCGCGGACTTCTACTCGAACGAGCTTCGCGTCGTGCGCGACACGGACAACGACGGCCTGCCCGACACGCTCGTCAACGCTCCCTACTACTCTTTCCAATTCTCGACCGACGCTCCGCTCGACATCGCGTCGAACTCGCGCGGCGTCGTCTTCACGCACTCGGCGGGCGCGGACACGTACATGCTCGCCGTCTACGACACGAACGGCGACGGCTTCGCGGACTCCGACGAGGTCGTGGTCGAAGGTCTCTCGATAGACGACCCGCTCTATCAGCACGGCCTCACGGTCGCGCGCGACGGCGGCGTCTACGTCGTTGAGGACGCTCTGGGCGAGAGCGACCTGCCCGCCGACGGCGGCAACGGCGGCATCCCGCGCGTCGATGCCTTCCCAGACCCCGCGCTCAACGGCGTCCTGCGCGACGGCGCGATCTTCGTA
>JBJMGR010000312.1:0-33488 GCA_045807805.1 Pyrinomonadaceae bacterium
GCCCCTCCGTCTTCGTCTTAACAGTCACGCGCCGAGCAACTCGCCGACCTTCATCTCGAAGCCCGCCAGCACCGCACTCTTTATCACGTCCGACTCGGCTGCTTCCGTAAGCGCGTAATGCTTCTTCCTGAGCACGAGCTGCGCGATGCTACGCGTCTCAAGGTCAACTATCCAGTACTCGCGCACCCCATTCTTCTCGTATAGCGCGCGCTTGGTAATCGCGTCGAGCGCGATTGAGCCGGGCGAAAGAATCTCAATAATGAAAGGCGGCACTTCCTCAATGCGCTTGGCCGCGCGCACGCGTTCCGCCTGTTTGATGTTCAGGAAGAGAAGGTCGGGCTGGACGACCTCGCCCGTCGGCAGCACGACATCGAGGGGCGAGTAGTAAATCCTTCCTAGCCCGTTGTCTTGAACGAAGGTTCGGAGCGCATAGTTGAGGTTCCCGTGTACTTCCTGATGTGCAACAGTTGGTGAAGGGGCCATCACGATCTCTCCGTTAATGTATTCGGCGGGACGTGTTGACTCCGGCAGCGACCAGAACTCTTCCACGGTCGCGCGTCGGCGTGTAAGGCGTTGCTCGTCGGCTATGTCGGTAGCCGGCTCAAGGATTTCGGTTGCCATAATCGTCTCCACTCCTCGCGGTCGTGTCGGCTTCCGCTGCAATGTTGTTTATGCTCGCGGAGGATTTTATCACGGCGCGCGGCGCGCATCGGCGGGCGAGTCGGCGGCGAACTTCGAGCGTACGCGCACGCAGCGTTCCAACCCGTCGGCGGCTTCGAGCACTTTGAGCTTGAGGTCGCGGTCGAGTTCGGGCGTGCGGGCGAGGAAGTCGCGCACGATGGATGCCGCGCGCTCGTCGCATTGGCCGCCGATGAAGGCCGCGAGCCAGCCGTTGACGAAGAAGATTTTTCGCGTGCGCTTGAGCGTGGGAAGCTCTCGGAGCGCGTCGTCGAGATAGGGAAGCGTGAGCGCGGACTGCTGCGGCGCGTTGAAGGGGCCGAGGCTCGCCTCTATCCAGCTCTCGGCCACTCTGCTTTCGGTCGTGTAGGTCTGGAAGTAACGCCTCTTCGCGTCGGCGGTCGGCCGCGCGGCGGCGGCGGCGAAGGCGTAGCGCGCGCCGTCGTCGCTCGTGTCCTGTTTGACGGCCGAGGCGAGAAGCTGCTCCGCCGCGCGCGCTTCCGCGTCGCCACCGCCCGACTGCGCCACCACCGTGCGCGCGATGTCGAAGCGGTCGCGCGAGCGCAGGGTCATGCCGGGCACTTGAAGTCTGCCCTCGAAGATTTCGGCGAGTGTGTCGAGCGCGCCGCGCGTCGTCGCTACCTCGCGGTAGGTTCGGAAGTATGTGATGCGCTGGCCGGGCATGGCCGCGCGCAGCATCCCTTCGCGGAGCGCGGCTTCGAGCTTAGGCGCGAGCGCGGCGCGCTGCGCGTCCGAGAGGTAGCGCGTGAAAGCGGTCTGCGCGCGAGAGAGTATGAAGGCGAGCATCACGTCGTCGGTCTCGCGCGGCGCGTTTTTGATTGCGAGTTCGACGAACTCGGCAGGCGGCATCTCCGCCTCGCGCACGGACTCCCAGAGCGAGCCCCACAGAAGCGCGCGCAGGAAGTCGTCTTGCACCGTGCCGAGATTGCGCGCGACGTATGCGCGGCTTTCGTCGTCGAGCAGGAAGCGACCGTAACCGTAGTCCTCGAAGTTCACGAATACGAACGCGGGCCGTCGCTTGCCCAGAGCCTCGCGCACGCGCGTCACCCCCGCGCCTTCGAGCGTGACGGTCAGGACTTCGGGCTTCGCCTTGGCGCGCGTGGGCGCGAGCAGAAGCTTCAGGCGCATCGGCCACGAGCCGCCTTCGCCGAGCGCGTCTCGCTCCTCGACCTCGAAGCTGTTGACGAGGCCGCGCCGGTTCGCAGTCCAGCGCACGCGCACGTCCGGCATGCCGCGACGCTTGACCCAAGCCTCGGCCCAAGCGCCGAGCTTACGCTCGGACGTGCGCTCGAACGCGCCGACCAAGTCTTCCCAGGTCGCGTTCGCGTACGCGTGCTCTTTGACGAAGAGCTGCACACTGCGTTGGAACTCGCGCGGGCCGAGATAGAACTCGGCCTGCCGCAGCATCGAGGGCGCTTTGCGGTAGACGATGTTTCCGTATGCGGACTTCGCCGCCGAGAGGTTCGCAATCTCCTGCCAGATGGGCGTCGTGCCCTTCGTCACGTCGGTCAGATAGGCGAGCGGCTTCGTGCGAAGATGGAAGACCTTCCACGCGTCGAGTTGCGGCATCACTCGCTCGAAAGCCTTGTATGCCATGAAGGTCGCGAAGCCCTCTTTGAGCCAGAGGTCGTCGAACCAGCGCATCGTGACGAGGTCGCCGAACCACTGGTGCGCGGCTTCGTGCAGCATCGTCTCGGCGCGCGCGGCTATGTCCGCCGACGTAGGGTCTGAAGGAAAGAGCACGCCGTCCTCGCGCAGAAAGGTCGCGCCCGCGTGCTCCATGCCGCCGTACGCGAACTCGGGGATGAGAATCAGGTCATACTTCGGGAAGGGGAACTTGTGCGCGAAGTACTCCTCGAAGAACTTGACGCCCTCACTATTGATTCGTACGACTTCATTCAACTCCTTCAGCGCGCGCTCTGCCTTCGACTTGCGCACGAAGAGGCGTATGCGCGGCGTGTCGTTCACCGGCCTGCGAACGTCCGGCCCATGCACGTGAGAGATTCCGCCCGTCTTCGGGTCGAGCGGATACGCGTGCATTAAGACCTCGCGGCGCACTTCCAACATTTCAAACGGCCCGGCCGCGAAGGCGAACTGGTATGTGCTTATCGGCTCAGTCTCGGGGAAGCGGTACCACATCATTCCGGCGGGCGGCGACTGCGGGAGTCCGCCGGGCGTCTCGTCGAACTCGGGCAGCGCGACGCCTTCGGTGTTCGAGATGACCCGCCACTTCTCGGGGGCCGTCACCCTGAGCGTGAAGCGCGCCTTGAGGTCGGGCTGGTCGAAGCATGGGAACGCCGTGCTCGCGTCCGAAGGGACGAAGAGCGTGTAGATGTATTCGGACTTATCTTCGCGGTCGAGGTAGCGCGTGACGGCGCTGCCGGAAGCGCTGATGGGAGACTCGAACTCAAGCTCGACTCTGTTCGCGCCCGCAGAGAGATGCGCGCGCGGGATACGGATGTGCTCGTCTCTGAACTGCGCATCGTCGGCCGCGCGCCCGTTGACCTTTATGCCGCCCACGTGCGCGCGCGGGTCTGTGTCGTTCCTGATTGCGCGCCAGTCGAGCACGAGGTCGCCCGCCGCATCGTCGAGCGTGAACGCAATCGTCTCGCGCCCCTTCAAAGTCTCCGCGCCCGGCGCGAGCGTGATGTCGAGCGAGTAGTTAACGTCGCGGTAGTGCGCGGCGCGCCAGCGCGCGAGCTCACGCGGGACGCCCGGCGCGGCCGCAGGTTGCGGGGCTTGAGCTTCGGCGTTGAAAGAGACGGCACACATCAGCGTGAAGAGGAGTAGACGTGGAAGAAGGCGCACGTGTTCAGTCGCTCCTTTGAAACGTTTTCTCTCGCGTTCGTCGAAGGCATTATAAAAATGGCGCAGGAGTGTTTTATTCTCACCCGTCGGCTTCGCCGTGGCAAGTCTATAAGACGCGCGCGCGCGGCCGAGGCGTCAAAACATTCTCGGGGGAGGCTAAGCGTATGGCAGACGAAAGCAGGAGCGACGAAGCAACGCGAGGCGGCGCGACCGGCGCGGCCGACGCGGACGATAAGCATGAGGAGAGCGGCACGACGGGCGCGCGCGAGACGGGCGACCTCACGGGCGCGACCTCCACGCACGCGGGTGCGGGCGGCGTGATGGAGAACAACGGCGGCACCGGCACGGCGCCAGGCGAGTAAGGGTAAAGAGCTGGAAGTTGAAGAGGGGAGAGGAAGGCGTGTGCCCATCCCTCTCCCCTCTTCAACTTCTAAACGTTACCTTTGTCTTAGGAGTCGCCGGCGTTGGCGACGGCGCGGCACGGGAGGAGGCGCGTGATTAGCGCGGAGAGGTGTTCGTGGTCAATGGGTTTGACGACGAAGTCGCAGCAGCCGACCGCGCCCGCGGCCGCGCGGAACTCCGCCGTGTCGAAGGCCGTGACGGCGACGACGGGCACGTCGCGCGTCCGCTCGTACTCGCGTATACGCAGCGTCGCCGTGAAGCCGTCGAGCACGGGCATGTTCAAGTCCATGAGGACTAAGTCCAGCTCGCCCTGCTGCGAAAGCTCTATCGCCTCCTGACCGTTCGACGCCTCGACGACGCGGCAGCCGCTCACTTCGAGCATGTGCCTCATCATCTCGCGCGTGTCGCGATAATCTTCGACCAGCATCACGACGGGCCTGCCCGCGGCCTCCGCTCCAGCCATTACTGCCTCCACCCTTTCGCGTCCCTCGAAAACTTTAAGACCGACGCAACGCATACGGGTCTGTTCGGATGAGCAATAATAACCCGAAGCGGCCCCGCGTGTCAGCGTCGCGGTCGGACGCGGCCTGCGAGAGCTTGGGGAGGGCCGCGCGCTTCCGGGACTACTCTCGTAGAAACGCTTAATAGGCTCGGGCTCGCTGAAATTTCAGGGGGCGACTGAGGCCGCGATTAGCGCCGTCAGGCTTAGGAGCGAAGCGGCGGCGCGCACGCGTGCCGTCCGCCTCCGGGCCTCGTCCGCCCGCGCGCGAAGTGGGGCTACGGCGAAGCTCCTCCCACTCTTCGGGCGGCACGCGTCGGAAGGCTTCGACCACGTCGGGGTCGAACTGCCTGCCTGCCCACTCTTCCAACTCGCGCGCGGCCGCCTCGTAAGACTTGCCGACGCGGTAGACGCGGTCGCTCGTGATGGCGTCGAAGGCGTCCGCGACAGCGAAGATGCGCGCGTTCACGTCGATCTCCCCGCCGCGAAGTCCGAGGGGATAGCCCGAGCCGTCCCAACGTTCGTGATGCTGCGCGACGACGCGCGACGCGCCTTGGAGGAACTCTATGCCGCAGAGTATCTGCTCGCCGTGCCGTGGGTGCTTTCGCATCTCGTACCACTCGGGCTCTGTGAGTGGCGCGGGCTTCCGAAGCACCGCGTCGGGCACGCCTATCTTTCCTATGTCGTGTAGGAGCGAGCCGAATTCGAGCGAGGTCAACTCGTCCTCGCTCAGGCTCATCTCGCGCCCGAGCCGCAAGGAGAAGGCGACGACGCGCTCCGAGTGTCCGTGCGTCTCTGAGTCGCGAGTCTCAAGCGCGGTTACGAGAGCCTTCAGCGTCATGCGGTACGCGCCTTCGAGCGACTGCAAAGCGCCGTCGAGTTCCGATGTGCGCTGCGCGATCATGCGCTCAAGATAGGTCTCGTACCGACGCTTCGATTCGAGCAGTCGCTGGTGTTTGAGCGCGCGGTGGACTGCGACTTCGACGTGTTCGAGGTCGAAGGGCTTGACCACGTAGTCGAACGCGCCCGCGCGCATCGCGCCGACGGCGCTCTCAACGTCCTGCGAGCCGCTGACCATGATGATGAGCGTGTCGGGCGAGAGCCGAAGCACGTGCGGTATCATCTCTATCCCGCTCATGCCGCGCATAGAGATGTCGCTGATGACGAGTTGGAATCCGCCGCGCCCCAGATGCGCGAGCGCCTCCTCGGCCGAGCCTACCGACTCGCACTCGTGCTCGCCCGAGAGGAACTCGCGCAGGATGCTTCGCACGCCCTCGTCGTCGTCGGCGATGAGCAGTCGCGCGGTGTTGATTGGCAGAGACATTCTTCCCCCTACTGAATCGTCGGATGACTGAAACGGGCGCGGCGTCTTTCGGGTAAAGTCACCGCGGCCCTCGGCGGCACGCGGGAACACGGTCGGGCTGCGTGCCGCAGAAACGTCGGTTCAAGTTTCGGGGTTTCCTTCCGCGGGGCAGTGTCGAGCGTCGGCAAAAGCCATGCCGCGTGCGATGAAGGCTCGACTTTAAGATGCCCTGTGCGCGTGCGCGTAAAGCTCTACGCGCGCGTAATTCCCGCCCCTTTCGGCCTCGACGCCTTCGCCCTAAGACACTCCTGCTTAACCCTTTTTCAATCTCTCGGCCGTGTAAATTGCAGCGGCGGGATTTACGCCGTCGCTGCACATTGCATCGCGGCCCCGTCTCTTCGTGTGAACGTTCCCGGACATTGAGAATTCTCCGTGTCGCGTCTGAAGGCGCGGCCCGCGCCGCGCGGACGAGGTCTTCACTCCAACTCGGAAACGGCGTTTCTTGTTTACCGTCAACGAGTTCGCTTCCTAACGAATCGCCCGCGCGAGAGTCGAGTTGAGCGCGCGCATGAGTGCGGCCGAGTTAGCGTGCGTGCAACTTCGCGTCGGACGTGGGGCGGCCGTGCGGGTTGGAACGGGCCTTGCTCGTAAAGCACGAGTCCGTTAACCGCCCCGGCAATTCCTTCAACCGCTTGAGAACGTTTGGGCCGAGTCCGACGTGGAGGAGCCTTTGAAATCCCGAAAGCACAAACGTCTCCGAAGCCGGCTGTTGGCGGCTTCGGCGGCATTGGCTCTGTGCACTTCCGTCTCGTTGCCTTTCGTCGGCGCGCGCGCGGATGCGTCGCGTCGCGGCGCATCACACAAACTCTCGCAAGACCTACGCGCGCTCGCCTCGTCGCACGAAGGGGAAGGGCACGAGCGCGTCCGCGTCATCGTGCAGCAGGACGCGTCAAACGCGCTCGCGCTCCCTGTCGGTCTCGACTCAACGCTGCATCAACTCGGCGGAGTCGTGACGCGCAGGTTCGCGAAGCTCGGCGTGCTCTCGGCGAGTCTGCCGCCCGCCGCTCTGAGATCTCTGGCCGAGCGCTCGGACGTTCGATACGTGTCCGTGGACAGGCCCGTCAGTGTCGCGGGCCACGTCGAGACGACGACGGGGACTTCGCTCGTGCGCACGCAGACGACTCTCTCGCTCCTCGGCATCCCCATCGGCACGACGACGCTCGACGGCGCAGGCTTAGGCATCGCCGTGCTCGACTCCGGCATAGACACGAGGCACGAGGCTTTTCGCGACGGGCTCGGCTTGAGCCGCGTCGCCGCGAGCGTTGACTTCACGGGCGAGAATCGAACGGACGACCCTTACGGCCACGGCACGCACGTGGCGTCCCTCGCGGCGGGGCGCGGCGTCGCTCCCTCGGGCGCGTATCAGGGCGTTGCGCCGGGCGCGAAGCTCTTGAACCTGCGCGTGCTCGACTCGGAGGGGCATGGAACCACCTCGGGACTTCTCGCCGCGCTAGACTGGGTCTTGCAGAACCGCGCCGTCTACAACATACGCGTCGTCAACCTCTCTTTGGGCACGCTGGCCGTTGACGACTACGGCGACGACCCTCTCTGCGCGGCGGTGCGAAGGCTCTCGGACGCTGGCGTCGTAGTCGTCGCGGCGGCGGGCAACTCGGGGCACGACTCTCTCGGAAACAGAATCTACGGGCAGATACACTCGCCCGGCGACGAGCCTTCGGCGATAACGGTCGGCGCGTCGAACACCTTCGGCACAGACGTGCGCTCGGACGATACTGTCACAAGCTACAGCTCTCGCGGGCCTACGCGCGGCGCGTGGGCCGACGACGGCGACGGCGTCGGGCACTACGACAATCTGGTCAAGCCCGACCTCGTCGCGCCCGGCAACAAGATTATCGGCGCGGCCGCCGCCGACAACGCGCTGCTCGCTTCGCACCCGGAGTTGAACGTCGAAGCGTCGCAATCGCCGACGCGGAAGATGATGTATCTGTCTGGAACTTCGATGGCGACGCCGGTCGTGGCGGGCGCTGCCGCGCTCGTACTTCAATCGAACCCGGCGCTCACGCCGAACCTCGTCAAGACCGTGCTCTCCGTGACGGCGCAGCCGCTCGCGGGCTTCAACCATCTTGAGCAGGGCGCGGGCGAATTGAACGTCGAGGGCGCCGTGAGACTCGCGAAGCTCGTGCGGACGGACTTGTCGAACGCGACACCGCTCGGCGCGCCGCTGCTCACGTCCGAGCCGCCCTCCGTGCAGAGCCAGATAGCGGGCGGGTCGTTCGCCTGGTCGCAAGGGCTGGTGCTCAACCACACGTACGCGACGGGCGAGGATCTGTTCACGCTCTACCAGCGCGTCTACGGGACGGGCACTCTGCTCGGCGACGGAGTGACGGAGTCGGGCGGCCAGTTCCTGAACTCGTCTCTGATGACTTCGGGCGTCGAGCTAGGCGACCACCTACTGACGAGCGACGGCTCGACGATGTCGGGCGGCCAGTTCTTCCTCGACGCCTCGACGCTCCTCGACCCGACGTTGCCCGACGGCATCATGGTCGGCGACGGAATAATGATAGGCGACGGCATCATGTGCGGCGACGGGATAATGATAGGCGACACGACGCTCGCGGCGCAGTCGGCCGTCGCGAAGGGGGACGACACGGCATGTATGAAGTGAGCGGATTCGGACTGACGCCGGGGCCGCGTTGCTGTGATACTATTGCCCCGTTTCGTTCTCTCCCTGAACGTTCTTGCTCCCCCGACCCGCTCGAAGAATCCTCGCGACGGACGGCACAAACGCCTCTGAAGAGGCGGACTTTGCCTACAGAACAAGGTGGCGGTGGCGGCGTGCGGGCCGAAGACCGACCGGGCCGCGGTTTCATAAGCCCGTCACGGCTTCTTAAGGCGCGCGCGACCGGCGTCGCCGTTTGGGAGGGTATCAAGTGAAACGCGTCAGACATTCACACGCCACTGCATGGGTCATCGTGCTAACGATGCTCGCGTGCGCGGGTGCGGGTAAGTACGGAGGCGGGGCGAGCCGCGCGGGAATTAAGCTCAAGCGCGCGCGCGTCGTCGCCACAGCCGCCGCGAAGCACGAAGAGCCGCCGCCTGCCGCGCGCATCTCCTCAGACCTGCTCGAACTCTCGCGCGACCCCGGCGCGCAGGGCGAGCGCGTCCGCGTCATACTTCAGTCGGACGGCGCGGCCGACCCGGCGCTCGCTTCGCTCCTTCGCCGTCGCGACGTTCGGTCGGCGGGTCAGTTCAACTCCGTCGGCGCTCGCGTCGTCGAACTCCCCGCGCGTTTAGTCGAACAACTCTCCGAACAGAAGGGCGTGCGCTTCGTCTCGCTCGACCGCGAGACCGTCTCCTTCGGCCACATCTCCTCGACGACGGGCACCGACGCCGTACGCGACACCCCCGGTCATAACGTCCCAGACCTCGACGGCAACGGCATCGGCATCGCCATCCTCGACTCCGGCATAGACACGGGCCACATGGCCTTCCGCGACGAGCACAGCAACTTCCTGCGCGTCGTCTACAGCAAGGACTTCACGGGCGAGGGCCGTACGGACGACCCATACGGCCACGGCACGCACGTCGCATCCATCGCGGCGGGCAACGGCCGCATCTCGAACGGCTCGTACGTGGGCATCGCGCCGGACGCGAACATAATCAACCTGCGCGTGCTCGGCAAGCAGGGCACGGGCCGCGTCTCGAACATCCTGAGCGCGCTAGAGTGGGTCTTGCAGAACCGTGCCCTCTACAACATACGCGTCGTCAACATGAGCCTCGGCACCTCGGCCGTCGAGTCCTACAGGGACGACCCCGTCTGCCGCGCGGTTCGCAAGCTCGTTGACGCGGGCGTGGTGGTCGTGGCCGCGGCGGGCAACCTCGGCAAGGACGCCACGGGGCAGAAGGTCTACGGCGCGATTCACTCGCCGGGCGACGAGCCTTCGGCGATAACCGTGGGCGCGTCGAACACCTTCGGCACAGACCAACGCTCGGACGATACAGTCACGAGCTACAGCTCTCGCGGCCCCACGCGCGGCGGCCGCACGGACGCGCTCGGCGTCAAGCACCACGACAACCTCATCAAGCCCGACCTCGTCGCGCCCGGCAACAAGATTATCGACGCGGCGGCGATTGACAACTACCTGATTGAGACCTACCCCTCGCTCGACGCGGACGTTAGTAACTCCGACAAGCGGCGCATGATGTACCTGAACGGCAGCTCGATGGCGACGCCCGTCGTGGCGGGCACAGCGGCGCTGCTCCTTCAGGCGAACCCGAAACTTACGCCGAACATGTTGAAGATGATTCTCATGTACACGGCGCAGCCGCTCGCGAACAACAACATGCTTGAGCAGGGCGCGGGCGAGATAAATGTCGAGGGCGCTGTGCGACTCGCGAAGCTCGTGCGGACGGACTTGGGCGCGCTGACTCCAGTCGGGGCACCGCTCCTCAGCGGCGCGCCGCCTTTGCAGCAGAGCACGATTGCGGGCGAGACCTTCGCATGGTCGCGCGGCGTCGTACTCGGCTACGGCTTCGCGACGGGGCCGGAGCTTATAACCGCGTATCAGAAAATCTACGGGCTCGGCGTGCTCGTCACCGACGGCGTGCTCGTGACGGACGGCGTGCTCGTGACGGATAGAACGATGCTATCGAGCGGCGTGCTCGTCACCGACAACGTCTCGCTGAGCAACGGCGGAGTGATGGGGAGCGGATCGGTCTTCCTCTCGTCCGGCGTGCTCGTCACAGACCAGTTCTTCGCGGGCGACGGCGTCCTCGTCACCGACAGCGTCGTGGCCGCCGACTCCGCGCAGGCGATGTCGGCGACGACGGAGGGAGACGCCGCGCCCGCGATGCCGAGGCCCGCGGATGCGGGCCGCGACTTCGTCAATCCCGTGACTGTCCGGGAGATCGTCAAGCCCTCGACTACGTTTAATACCGACAGGCGGAAGGCAGCCTCGCTCGAACGTTAACAGCAGCAGTGAACTCGATTAAGGAGTGACGTGATGCCCCAATTCACGGAGTCGAACAAGGCGGCCGCAAGCGTGCCCGTGCGCGAGACGGAGTCGTCCCTTCTGGTTCACCCCCTGACCGAAAGGCACGACGAAGGCGAGGTCTTGGACTTCCTCGCCGAGCGCCCCGTCCATACGGTAGTCATGGCGGGACTCATTCGCGACAACGGGCTTGAGAGTCCCTTCAACCGCGGCATCTTCTACGCGTGCCGCGACTCGGAAGGGCACCTCGCGGGCGTGGCGCTCATCGGCCACGCGACCTTCGTCGAGGCGCGAACGGACGCGACGCTCCGCGCCTTCGCCGCGCTCGCGCAGAAGGAGCGCGACGCGCATTTGATACTCGGCGAGCAGGGGCTCATACACCGCTTCTGGGGGCACTACGCCACCGCCGGACAGACGCCGCGCCTCTTCTGCCGCGAGCTACTGTTTGAGCAGCGCTGGCCCGTCGAGGCTTGCGAGCCCGTGCCCGACCTCAGGCGCGCGACGCTCGACGACCTCATGCTCGTCATGCCCGTACACGCGGCGATGGCCTACGAAGAGAGCGGCATCAACCCTCTGGACGTTGACCTCGCCGGCTTCCGAATGCGCTGCGCGCGGCGCATAGAGCACGGGCGCGTGTGGGTTCTGGTCGAGAACGGCAACCTCGTCTTCAAGGCCGACGTGGCGTCGGAGACTCCCGACTGCACCTACGTCGAGGGCGTCTACGTCGAGCCCGCGAGCCGACAGCGCGGCCACGGCCTGCGCTGCCTCTCGCACCTCGGCCGCAATCTTCTCGCGGGAAGCGCCTCGGTCTGCGCGCTCGTCAACGAGCAGAACCTCGTTGCGCAGTCGCTCTTCCTGCGCACGGGCTACAAGCTGCGCGGCTACTACGAGACGATATTCCTCGAACGCGATGGATTAAAGTAACGAGTTTCAAGTTCAAAGTTTCAAGTTCCGGGTTGCAGGCTCAAAGTTAGAAGGCGTGCTCTTAACTTTGAACCTGCAACCCGGAACTCGAAACCTATGCGAGGTACGATGGACAAGCAGCGTTTCGTCAAGCCTTACATGTGGGTCGTCGTCGCGGCGGGCGCGGGCGCGGTTCTCTACTCGATACTTCACCTGCCCTTCGAGCGTCTGGATTTTCGGCTTGTGCCGTTCGTCATCGTCACGCTCTTCGTCAGCTCGCGCTTCTGCATCCCCATCCCGCGCACGACCGGACAGATCTCCTTCTCGGATGTCTTCATCTTCCTGACGCTCCTGCTCTACGGCGGAGAGGTGGCGGTGCTCTTAGCGGCCGCCGAGCTGTTCGCCGCATCGCGCCTCGGCCGAAAGCCGTTCAGCCTCTTCACGAGTCTATTCAACTCGGCGATGATGGCCTGCTCGATGCTCACGACCGTCGTCGTCCTGCGCACAGTCTTCGGCGAAGAGACGCTCCTTCGGCAGGGCGAGTTCTCGCAGAAGTTCGTCGCCGCCCTCTGCGTGATGGCGCTCGTACACTACGTCGCCAACTCGACCATCGCCGCCGTCCACACATCCTTGAAGGCCAACGAGCCGCTGTGGGAGACGTGGCGCAACAAGTACCTCTGGGCCTCGATAACCTACTTCGCGGGCGCTTCGTCCGCCGGGCTCATCGTCAAACTCGTCTCGACCGCGGGGCTCTACGCGCTCGTCGCGGCCGCGCCCATCATCGTCATCGTCTACCTGACCTACCGCACGTACCTCAAAAACATCGAGGCGATGGCTGAAGCGGCGAAGGCCGAAGCCGCCGCCTCGGCGCGCGCCGAAGCGGCGGCCGAGCAGGCGGAGCAGGCGCGCCGACACGTCGAAGAGCTTTCGCACTACATCGCCGAGCAGGACAGGATACGCGAGCAGTACGCGCAGATTGAGAAGCTGTCCGCGTTGGGCGAGTTGGCGTCGGGCGTGGCGCACGACTTCAACAACACGCTCGCGGGCATTCTCGGCCGCGCGCAGCTTCTGCTCTCGACGAAGGATTCGGAGAAGATAGAGGCGGGCCTTCAACTCATCATCAAGACCGCGAAGGACGGCGCGAAGACCATCAAGCGTATACAGGACTTCGCCCGCCAGCGGCGCGACCACGACTTTCAACCCGTCTCGGTAGACCAGCTCCTCCTCGACGTTCGAGAGATAACGCGCCCGCGCTGGAAGAGCCGCGCCGAGTCCGAGAACGTTCACATCACGCTTGAGCTTAAGCTCGGCACGGACGACGCGCGCGTGATGGGCGACGAGTCGGAGCTTCGCGAAGTCCTAGTCAACATGGTCTTCAACGCCGTGGACGCGATGCCCGAGGGCGGCACGCTCACGCTCTCGACGCGCGAGTCCGGCGGCATGATAGAGATAGCCGTCTCCGACACGGGCACAGGGATGACCGACGAGGTTCGCCCGCGCGTCTTCGACCCCTTCTACACGACGAAGGGCAAGGCGGGCATGGGTCTGGGCCTGGCGGTCTCTTACGGCATCATACGCCGCCACGAGGGCTCGGTCGCGGTGCGCTCGGAGCCGGGGCGCGGAACCTCCTTCCAGATACTTCTGCCGCCCGCGCGCGCTCGCTCGGAGTCGAAGGCCGAGGCCGAGGCGCCCGCGATATCGCTCGTCCCGCAGCAGCCGGGCAGGACGCGTATACTCGTCGTTGACGACGAGGAGCGCGTGCGCGAGCTTCTTCGCGACATATTGGAGAGCGAGGGCTACGGCGTCACGCTCGCGCGCGGCGGGCGCGAGGCGCTCGGGCTTCTCGCCGAGTCTCGTTACGACGCTGTCTTCACGGACTTGGGGATGCAGGGCATGAGCGGATGGGAACTCGCGCGGGCCTTGCGCGAGCGCGACGAGATGCTTCCGCTCGCGGTCATCACGGGGTGGGGCGAGGCCGTCGGCTCGACCGAGCGCGACGAGGCGCGCGTTGACTGGGTGGTGACGAAGCCCTTCGACGCTTCGCAGATTCTAGCCATTGCGCGCGAGGTGGCGCGGCGCGTCGAAGCGCGGCAGCAGCGCGGCGCAATCGTTGCCGCCTGAGAGGTTTCCGACAGGGGGAAAGGGAAGCCGCGTGTTCGGCGGGCCGTTAGAGTCCGTCAACACGCGGCTTTTTTTGTGCGCGGCGTACGCGCAACATTTCAGGGGGTTTTCAGTTTCAGTCTTGCGTGCGTTCGCTGTTGTCGTCGCCGTTCCCGCGCGCATTGGCGGCGTCGAGCCCGTGGCGCTTGAGCATGCGTTGAAGCGTCGTCCGGTCTATGCCGAGCACGCGCGCGGCCGCCTGCTTGTTGCCGCCCGTGCTCGCGAGCACGCGCGCCACGTGCAGACCTTCCAACTCGGCGAGTGACAGCAGTCGTTCTTCCTCCTTGTGCGTCTCTTCCCGTGCGTGCGTCTCCTGCTGCGGTGCGTCGGCGTGTGGGTCGGCATCGCGTGTGGCGCGAACTCGCTCCGGCAGGTCTTCGGGCCGGACTACGTGTTCGCACAGGGCGACGGCGCGTATGACCGCGTTCTCAAGCTCGCGTATGTTGCCGGGCCAGTCGTACGTGACGAGCGCGCGCACCGCGTCGCGCGAGAAGCTTACGGGCTCGCAGGCCGACGCGTGCGCCGTGCGCTCCGCGAAGTAACGTGCGAGCGGCATGATATCCTCTCGGCGCTCGCGCAAGGGGGGCAGGTGCAGCGTCACTGCGTTGAGACGGTAGAACAAGTCCTGCCGGAAACGCCCCTCGTGCATCTCGCGCTCAACGTCGCGATTACTGGCGGCGATGACGCGCACGTCCACGCTTATCGTGTGGTTCGACCCGACGCGCCGAATCTCGCCCTCCTGCAACGCGCGCAGGAGCTTCACCTGAAAGGCGGGCGTCGTCTCGGTTATCTCGTCGAGCAGTATCGTGCCGCCGTCCGCCTCTTGTAGCAGACCGCGCCGGTCACGCTCCGCGCCCGTGAACGCTCCGCGCACGTGTCCGAAGAGTTCCGACTCGATTAGCTCCGATGGTATCGCGCCGCAGTTGACCGCGACGAACGTCTTCGACGCGCGCAGGCTGCGACGGTGTATCGCGCGCGCGACAACCTCCTTGCCCGTGCCCGACTCGCCCGTGATGAGCACGGACAGCGACGTGGACGCGACGCGGCCCACCATCTTCATCACCTCGACGAAGGCCGTGCTCGCGCCGACCAGCTCTATGTCGGACGTGTAGACGGGCTCGGGCGGAAGTTCGCCCGTCGTGCCGGGCCGCTCGCGCTTCTCAAGTGAGTGGCGCACGGCCTGAGCGATGCGAAGCACGTCCTCGTTCTCGAACGGCTTCATGAGGTAGTCGTACGCGCCGAAGGAGACGGCGTCGAGCGCGCCCGCGGCCGAGCCGTGCCCGGTCATGAGGACTATCTGCGCCTCGGGTTGCTCTTCGACGAAGCGGCGCAGGACTGTGTAGCCCTCTGCCTCGTGGCGGTCGCTCAGCTTAACGTCGCAGAAGACGAGCGACCAGGCGTCGTCACCCAATAGCTCGAACGCGCGGTCGGCCGACTCGGCCTCGTGCACGTCCCATCCCTCGACGCGCAAGACCTCCGCGACGTTGCTGCGCACAAGCGCGTTGTCGTCTATGACAAGTGCCTTCATCAGTTGAACCTTGAGAGCACACGGGCCGCACGCGCCGCCCCACGGATAGGAGACGGCCTTGGAAGTAGTTTGAAGAACGGAAACATTATAGTGCTGACTGGCGCGCGTGCGCGACAAGCGCCGCCACCCGCAAAAACTAAGGGGCAGCCTGTCGAGGCCACCCCCTAGTTTTAAACGTCTGATGGAGCCGAGGGGGATCGAACCCCTGACCTCTGCAATGCCATTGCAGCGCTCTCCCAGCTGAGCTACGGCCCCGTCCCGCTAAGACGGAAAAATAAAATAGCAGCCCGATACTCAAAACGCAAACAGGCGGATTTGAAACGATGAACGAGGAAAGAATAAGTTCAAAGTTCAAAGTTGCAGGTTCAAAGTTAAGGGCTTTGCGCCTGCAACTTTGAACCTGCAACTTTGAACTTTGAACTCGTGAAGGCTTGCCTTCACTTCATCGTTTCAACGGCGGCGTAGGGCGGCGAAGAGTGCGACGGCCGCGCCCGCAGAGAGCAGCATGAGGCCGCCCGCGACGCGCGCCATGTTCGGCACTTCGCGCACGGTCGTGTCTGTGATGACGACGGCGGCGTGCGGATCGACGAAGTAGGAGCGGTATGCGAGCACCCCGCCCGCGGCCGCGAGCACGATTCCGAAGATGATGAGGAAGAGCCTCACGCCGCCTCCCGCGACTACACGCCTTTGAAGTCGGGCTTGCGCTTTTCGAGGAACGCGCGGACGCCCTCGTCCTTGTCGGCCGAGGAGAAGCAGAGCGCGAAGAGGTCTATCTCGCGGCGCAGGCCCTCGTCGAGGTTGGCGCGCGCGGCGGTCTTCACGGCCTCCTTCGCCATGCGAAGCGCGACGGGGCTCTTCTCGGCGATGCGGTTCGCGAGTTCAAACGTCTTCGCTTCGAGGTCTGCCGCGGGCACGACCATGTTGACGAGGCCGAGGTTGAAGGCGTGGTGCGCGTCTATCATCTCGCCCGTCAGTATCAACTCCATCGCCTTGCCCTCGCCGACGAGGCGCGTGAGCCGCTGCGTGCCGCCGCCGCCCGGTATGATGCCGAGGTTTATCTCGGGCTGGCCGAAGCGCGCCGCCTCGCTCGCGACGCGTATGTCGCACGAGAGCGCAAGCTCGCACCCGCCGCCGAGACAGAAGCCGTTAATCATCGCGATGACGGGCTTGGGGAAGGTGTCAACGGCCGTAAAGAGCGAGCGCTGTGTCATCACATCGCGCTGCGTGACGGCCGTGCGCCCCTCGAACTCGGCTATGTCCGCGCCCGCGACGAAAGCCTTCTCGCCCGCGCCCGTGATGACGACGACGCGCACCTCTTCGTCCTCGCGCAACTCGTCGAGCGCCGCCGCCCCTTCGGCCCTCGTCTGAATGTTCAAGGCGTTCAGCTTCTGCGGCCGGTTGATTGTGATGAGGGCGACGCGCCCGCGCCGCTCTAAAAGAAGTGTCTCGTATGATGCCATTGTCTCAAGTTCCTGAATGAAAATAAGAAGGCTGTCAGCAGTCGGCGCTCAGCTTTCAGCCGGAACGCTTCGCGTTCTTTGCGACTACTTCGCTTCCTTTGCGGTTAGAGAGTCAAAGCACAACCGCGAAGGTCGCAAAGAAGGCGCGAAGGTCACAGAGGTTTTAAAGCTGAGTGCTGAGTGCTGAACGCTGACAGCTTCCCTTACTGCTTCTCGCCCTCGGGCGTGCCTGCCTGTTCGTCGGCGACCCACGAGACGAAGAGGCGCAGCCAGTTATCGGCTGGCTCTAGAATCTGAACGCCGACGCGCGCCGTGCCGTAGATGGCGGGCGCGGTGCGAACGACGCGCGCCGTGGCCTCTATGGGCGCGCCGTCGGGGCGGTGTGCGCGCAGGTATAGTTGGTCGCCGCGCGCGACGCGCTGGTTGAGGTGGAAGAGCGCGCCGAGCGTCGAGATGTCGTCGGTCTCGGTCGGCTCGCTCCACGCCGCGCCGTCCTCCGCCCGCCCCGACACGACAATCGGGAGCCTGAGCGCCATGCGCAGCGCGAATCGTCTCTCTTCGGTCGGTGGCCTGCTCATAGTTAACAGAAGGCTGAAGGCAGAAGGCAGTCAAAACAGAGAAGCTGTCGGTCGTAAACCTCGCACGGCAATCAGGCGTCGGCTGCCTTCTGCCTTCAGCCTTCAGCCTTCAGCCTTCAGTCCTTCCACTTGTAGAATCCCTCGCCCGTCTTCTTGCCGAGCCGCCCTTCAGAGACCATGCGCCGAAGGATTTCGGGCGGGCGGAAGCTCTCTGCGCCGAGCTTGCGATGCAGATACTCGGCGATGTGGAGACGCACGTCGAGGCCGACGAGATCGGTCAGGCGTAGCGGCCCCATGGGGTGATTGTAGCCCAACTCCATCGCCGTATCTATATCTTTCGCATCGGCGACGCCCTCCTCAACCATCCGCATCGCTTCGAGCCCGAGCGCGACGCCCAGACGCGACGAAGCGAAGCCCGGAACGTCGCGGACGACTATCGGCTCCTTCCCCATCCTCAGCGAGACGGCGCGCACGGCCTCGACCGTTCCGGGCGCGGTCTCGCGGCCCACGACTATCTCTACGAGCCGCATGATGTGGACGGGGTTGAAGAAGTGCATGCCGACGACGCGCGGCGCGCTCGCCGAGGCATCGGCGATTTCGGTTATCGAGAGCGAGGAGGTGTTCGTCGCGAAGATGAAGGCGGACGTGGCGAGGCGTTCGATTGTCGCGAGAGTCTCGCGCTTCAGTTCAAGCCGCTCGGGCACGGCCTCTATGAACAGTTCCGCGCCCGCGGTCTCTTCGAGCGCCGTAGTCGTCCGAAGATTCGAGAGCGCGTGCGAGCGCGCCTCTTCCGTGACCTTCCCGCGCTCGACTCCCTTCGAGAGATTCGACTCTATCGAGCGCAATCCCTTCGAGACCAACTCTTCGGTCACGTCTCGGAGCACGACGCGGTAGCCCGCGGCCGCCGCGACCTGCGCGATGCCGTGGCCCATCGTGCCCGCGCCGAGAACGGCGATGGTCTTGACCTCTATGGACGGAGGTATGGACGGAGGTACGGACAAAGGCGCGGGCGACCGTGCGTCGCTCGCGTGCGCGTCGCTCGCAGAGTTGTTTTCGTCTCGCGGCGTGCTCAAGAAGGTGTTCGGCCCCGTCGAGTCGGGCAGGATACGCGTCGAGCGCGTGCGGTCAAATTCGACTACGTTTGCGGGAGCAGTTATACTACACGCGCCGAGAAAAAGGCTACCGCGAGAGCGAGCCGCGCACCCCGCGCGAGGCGTGCCTTCAGGGCGCGGCTCGCGCAAGTAATCCCGCTTACAGACAGATCCTTCGGAGAGGCTTAAAACATAAGCATGGCGAAAGAGACTCTGCACCGCGAAGTAGTCATAGTGGGCTCAGGCCCGGCCGGCCTGACCGCGGCCATATACGCCGCGCGCGCCGAACTCCACCCGCTCGTCATACACGGCCCGCAGCCCGGCGGCCAGCTCACCATCACAACCGAGGTCGAGAACTATCCAGGCTTCGCCGAGGGCATACAGGGGCCGGAGTTGATGCAGCAGTTCGAGGAGCAGGCGAAGCGCTTCGGCACGGAGTTCCTCGTCACCTTCGTCAACAAGGTAGACCTCTCCGCGCGCCCCTTCATGCTCTGGACTGAAGACGGCCACGAGATAAAGGCCGAGACCCTGATAGTCGCCTCCGGCGCGTCGGCGAAGTGGCTAGGCATACCGGGCGAGGCCCCCGCACCCGAAGGCTTGGGCGGTTTAGGCGTGAGCGCGTGCGCGACGTGCGACGGCTTCTTCTTCAAGGGCAAGCCCATCGTCGTCGTCGGCGGCGGCGACACCGCGATGGAGGAGGCGACATTCTTGACGCGCTACGCCTCGCGCGTGACGGTCGTTCACAGGCGCGGCTCTCTGCGCGCGTCGAAGATAATGCAGGACAAGGCGCTTAAGAATCCGAAGATTGACTTCGTGTGGGACACGGACGTGCGCGAAGTCGTCGGCTCGCCGGAGACGGGCGTGACGGGCGTCAAACTCTACAACAACAAGACGGGCGTTGAGTCGGAGTTTCCTTGCGAGGGCGTCTTCATAGCCATCGGCCACAAGCCCAACACGGACGTGTTCAAGGGCTGGCTCGACATGGACGACGTGGGCTACTTAAAGACGGCGGGCGTCTCTATGGCGACGAACATCCCCGGCGTCTTCGCCTGCGGCGACGCTCAGGACAGTGTTTATCGTCAGGCTGTGACGGCCGCGGGCACGGGCTGCATGGCCGCGATTGACGCCGAGCGCTTCCTCGACTCACTCCCCATCCCGATGGCCTCGGGCGAAGAGGTCACGATGGAGGGCGAGGTCGTCTCGGCCGACCACGAACAGGTAACGATGCCCGACGGCGAAGTCGTCCCCAACCATCCCGAAGGCTCGAACGGCGACGGCAAGCCCTCCGAAGACGAATCGGTCGTCTACGCACGCCACTCCACGGAGCTTCCGTCGTAGCGCGCGAAACAGAGCCGCGAGCGTGTAGCTCAACCAATAGAGACAGAGAGGCACAGAGAAGTTGAATATTCTCTGTGCCTCTCTGTCTCTCTGTCTCTGCGGTGGTTACTTCCCGCCGACACCCGCTCGCCGCATGTGCGGCGTCACCTCCTCAATGACCCGCCTGCCACGCGCGCAGCCTCTCCGAAGGGTAGAGGAGCAGAATGATGTTGAGGATGAGGCTGTCTCTTATCCAGAAGAGCAGGAAGAGTTCGGTGGCGACGAAGAGGACGAGTGAGCGAAGCCAGCCGAGCTTTCGCGCGATGAGGAGGCCGAGCGAGCACGCGAGCACGTCGCCGAGCGAGTTGAGGATCGTGTCGCCCGTGTAGCCGAGCGCGGCGGTTGACTCGCGGTAGCGATTGATGACGAAGTCCGTGTTCTCAATCACTTCCCACAGCGCTTCACACGCGACGGCGAGCACGAACCGCCAGCGCCAACCGACGCGCGGCACGAGCAGCGCGAGCAGTCCGCAGAACGCGAGGCCGTGCAGGACGTGCGTGAGGCTGTAAGGGTCAAAGAGTTGCTGCGAAGTCTCCGCGCCCCAGGCGTCGCCGACCCAGACGCGCACGCGCCCGCACGCGCAGAACCACAGACGCCCCTGCGCGCGAAGCTCGAACGCGGCCGCGCCGAGCACCGCGACGGCCGCCAGCAGCGGCAGACTCTTACGCGCAAGAGTCTCGCGCGGGCCGCGCGTCGTCGGCGCGTGTCTCAGTCCGCTCGTCACTTACTATAGAAGCACTATCGAGTCGTCGGTCTGTGTGCGGCGGGGCGTGTTCTGCGTGGAGGCGGGTCGCCTCTCATTCGGGCACGACTCGCAGTATGAGCCGTGGCGCTCGTGCCGGTCTGCGCACTCGTTGCGGTCGAGCGCTTGTCCCGCCGCGCGGAACGCCTCGACCAGAGGCGTGAGCAGACGGCCGCGCGCCGTGAGGAGATATTCGACGTGCGGCGGGCTTCCGCCGAGGTCGCGTCGCTCGATGAGCGCGTCGCGCTCCATGTCGCGCAGGCGATCCATGAGCGTGCGGCTGCTGATGGGGTGTAGGCCCGCGAGCAGTTCGGTCGTGCGTCGCGGAGCGCCCGCGAGGTCTCGCACAATGAGCAGCGTCCACTTGTCGCCCAAGACCTGCAAAGCGCCCCACACGGGGCATCCGTCGCCCTCACGTCTACGCATCTCGCCCGACGCCCTCCTACTGACTCGACTTTGTCGGCACGCGCAACTTAGGTGAAGTGTCCTTCTCACGCGCGTGCCATGCGGAGACCGCTGCTCGCTGTAGGGCACGAAGCTTAACACAAAGCCGCGCCTTTGCGGCGACAAGAATATTTAGCTAAGATTGAATGCGTTCGAGTGCCAACGAAACGCCCGCCCCAACCCCATAAGCCCCGAGCCTCATCAAAGTGAAGTCGCGCGCGTTGCGTACGCGCGTGCGGAATCGTCTATGAAACCTGAAAGACGTTCGGAGGCGGATGGTGCCGAGGCGGGCACGCGCGCGCCCGTGATACTCGTCGCGGACGACGAGCCCGTGAACCTCGCCCTCATCAAACGAAGGCTTGAATGGGAGGAGTATCACGTCGAGACCGCGCAGGACGGGGGCGAGGCGGTCGAGGCGGCGAAGCGCGTGCTGCCAGACCTCATCATCCTCGACGTGATGATGCCCGTGCTCGACGGCCTCGGGGCCTGCCGTCTGCTCAAGGAAGACCCTTCGACGCGCGACATACCCGTCATCTTCCTCTCGGCGCTCGACGACACGGACACGAAAGTCAACGCCCTCTCTTTAGGCGCGAACGACTACATCTCTAAGCCCTTCCGCGTCGAGGAGTTGCTCGCGCGCGTCGCCGTCAGCATTCGACTGAAGCGCGAGCGCGACCTACTTCAAGAGAGCGCCGAAGAACTCCGTCGGCGCGCGGAGGCCGCGAGCGAGATGTCCATGACGGACGCTCTGACGGGCCTGCTCAACCGCTACGGACTTCAGCGCGCCTTGCAGCGTGAGCTTTCCGAAGCGCGTCGCTACTCGCGCCCGCTCTCCTGCCTGCTCTTAGACATAGACTTCTTCAAGGCCATCAACGACACGCACGGCCACGCGGCGGGCGACGCGGCACTGATGCAGACGGCGCACGTGCTGACCGAGTCGGTGCGCGGCTCGGACGTTGTGTGCCGCTACGGCGGCGAAGAGTTCCTCGTGCTCGCGCCCGAGACCGACGCACGCGGCGCGCACTCGCTCGCCGAGAAGATACGCCTCTCGGTCTCCTCGCGACTCTTCGGCGACGGCGGGCGCGCCTTCGCTCTCACGCTCTCGGCGGGCGTCGCGGAGCTACGCCCCGGCGAGTCCGGCAACGACATGATCGCCCGCGCAGACCTCGCACTCTATCAAGCCAAACAGCACGGCCGCGACCGCGTCGAAGCGGCGGAGTGAGGAATGACAGAACAGAACCGCGAACGGTAGTGAGCGGGTCGGCCGTACATAGGAAGAAAGAATTAACAGGGATGGACAGGATAGGCAGGATAGGAAATCCTTATCCTGTACATCCCTGTTAATTAATCATGCCGCGGTGTGACCCGCTCACTACCGTTCGCGGTTCTGTTTCCTCTTCACCTTTTTCCCCTTTAGTCTTAAAGTCTCCCGCATGGCTTACGGCTGGGAGGGCGAGAAGGTGAGGCTCGTGCCGCTCGACAGGGAGCGGCACGCGGCCAACGCGCAGGCGTGGGCGAGCGACCCCGATTTGACAGAGACGATACTTAGCGGCGACTTGCCGACGACGCGCGTGGCCGAGGATGAGTGGTTCGACAAGATGTGCGCGTCGCGCGGGCAGCACCCGGAGGAGGTCGTCTTCGCCGTCGAGACTCTTGAGGGCGAGCACATCGGCCTGTGCGGCATCCACAACATAAACTACCGCCACGGCACCGCCTTGACGGGCACGATCATCGGCCCGCCCGAGGCGCGCGGGCGTGGCTACGGCGCCGACGCCGCGCGCGTTCGCACGCGCTACTGCTTCGAGGTGCTGGGCCTTCGCATGCTCACGTCCGAAGTCTTCTCGGAGAACGCCGCCTCGCTGCGCATGCTCGCGCGCGCGGGCTATCGCGAAGTCGCGCGACTCCCGCGCCGTTACTGGAAGCGAGGCGCATTCCGCGACATAGTTGTCATGATCGCCGAGCGCGAGCCTTCGATTAACCATTCCACAGAGGACTGAACAATGACAGACAGAATGCGTTCCCCCCGCGCGGCGCTCATGCTCGCCGCGCTCTTCGCCTTGACCGCGCTCGGTCACGCCGCACGCGCGCAGCAGGTGGCGTCGAAGGACAGAGTCAAGACCGCGGACGCCGCGCGCGCAGTCCGCCAGTACACCATCGAGCAGTTCATGGACACGACGCGCGTCGGAGGCTCGTCCTTCTCTTCCGACGAGAGCCAGATTCTCTTCCACAGCAACAAGACGGGCATCTTCAACGTCTACACCGCGCCCGTACGGGGCGGCGCGTCGAAGCAGTTGACCGACTCGACGAAGGAGAGCACCTACGCCGTCTCCTATCTCCCCTCGGACTCGCGCTTCATATACACCTACGACCGGGGCGGCAACGAGAACAGTCACCTCTACGTGCGCGAGTCGGACGGCACGGAGCGCGACCTCACGCCCGGCGAGAAGACGAAGGCCAACTTCCTCGGCTGGGCCTTCGACCGCAAGAGCCTCTTCTACTCGACGAACGAGCGCGACCCTCGCTTCTTCGACATCTACGAGATGTCGGTCACGGACTTCCGTGCCCGCCTCGTCTACAAGGACGAGTCCGGCTTCCAGTTCGGCGACATCTCGAACGACAAACGCTACATCGCCTTCCAGAAGACGGGCGGCACGGCGTCCGACGCGGACGTGTACCTCTACGACACCGAAACCAAACAGCTCAAGAACATCACCTCTCACTCGGGCGACGTGCTCAACAATCCGCAGACCTTCGACCCGCAGTCGAAATCTCTCTACCTCCTGACGGACTCGGGGAGCGAGTTCAGCCACGTCGCGCGCTATGACCTCGCGACCGGCAAGACGGAGACAATCGAGCGCGCGCCCTGGGACGTGATGTACACGTACTTCTCTCGCAACGGCAAGTACCGCGTCACGGCCGTCAACGAGGACGCGCGCACGGTCATGAAAATAGTTGACGTGAAGTCGGGCCGCGCAGTCCCGCTGCCGAGGATGCCGAACGGCGACATCACGGGCGTCCAAATCTCTCCGAGCGAGAAGCTGATGGCCTTCTATCTCAACGGCGACCGCTCGCCCTCGAACCTGTACGTCTACGACTTCGCCACGCGCAAGGCCACGCGACTGACCGACTCGCTCAACCCGCAGATAAACCCGACAGACCTCGTCGACTCCGAGGTCGTACGCTTCAAGTCGTTCGACGGCGTCGAGATTCCTTCAATCCTCTCCAAGCCGCACGACTCGGACGCGGCGCACAAGGCCCCGGCCGTCCTGCTCATACACGGCGGCCCCGGCGGGCAGACGCGCACGGGCTACAGCGCTATCGTGCAGTATCTCGTCAACCACGGCTACGTCGTCCTCGGCGTCAACAACCGTGGGTCGAGCGGATACGGGAAGACCTTCTTCGCCTCCGACGACGGCAAGCACGGGCGCGAGCCTCTGTGGGACTGCGTCGAGGCGAAGAAGTATTTGCAGACTCTTCCATACGTTGACGCGCGGAAGATAGGCATCATGGGCGGCTCTTACGGCGGCTACATGGTTTTGGCCGCGCTGGCCTTCAAGCCCGATGAGTTCGCCGTCGGCGTAGACCTCTTCGGCGTCTCGAACTGGGTGCGGACGCTTCAATCCATTCCGCCCTACTGGGAGTCCATACGCAAATCGCTCTACAAGGAGATCGGCGACCCGAACACGCAGCTCGACTCGCTTCGAGAGGTCTCGCCGCTCTTCCACGCGGACAAGATTGTGCGCCCGCTCATCGTGCTTCAGGGCGCGAACGACCCGCGCGTCATCAAGCCCGAGTCCGACGAGATAGTTGACAACATCAAGAAGCGCAATGGAGTCGTCGAGTATGTCGTCTTCGACAACGAGGGCCACGGCTTCACCAAGAAGGCCAACGAGATTCGCGCCTACAAGGCCATCCTCGACTTCCTCGACAAGTACCTCAAAGGCGGCGCAACAGCCGCCGGGAACTAAATCAGAACCGGGAGCGGTAGCGACCGGGTAGGTCTAACACAGAGACACAGAGGCACAGCTAAAATTCAATTAGCTGTGCCTCTGTCTCTGCGGTGGTTAATTCCTGACAACTACCCGCTCGCTACCGCTCGCGGTTCTGTTTATGTCCTGCGCTCAACTATCATCGGCACCGCGCCCTTCGGGCGGAGTGTGATGCGCGGGTGTGCTTCGACCTTCGCGCCGGGCGCGGGGCGAAGCCGCCAGCGGCGCGCGAGCGTGGCGAGCATGAGGACGGCCTCCATCCATGCGAAGCCCTCGCCGATGCATCGGCGAGGGCCGCCGCCGAAGGGGAAGTAGGAGAACTGCGGGCGCACGGCTCTCGCCTCCGGCGTCCAGCGCTCGGGGTCGAACGTTTCGGGGTCTGGGAAGAAGCGCGGGTCGCGGTGCATCACGTACTGGCAGACGAGGACGAGCGAGCCGCGCGGTATGCGGTAGCCCGCGACCTCGTGCTCTTCAATCGCGAGTCGGCCGATGGCCCACGCGGGCGGGTAGAGGCGCATCGTCTCGGCCACGACCATCTCCGTGTAGCGGAGCGCCGCGAAGTCTTCGACCTTTGGAGCCCGCCCGCCTTCGAGCACCGTGTCCAACTCCTCGTGCAATCTCCTTTCGGCTTCAGGATTCCGAGCGAGCATGTGCCACGTCCACGTTAAGGCGTTGGCCGTCGTCTCGTGGCCCGCGAGGAAGAGCGTCATCGTCTCGTCGCGCAACTGTTCGTTGGTCATGCCCGTCCGGTCGCCCTCTTCGTCAACGGCGAGCAGCAGCATCGAGAGGAGGTCGCCGCGGTCGCCGCCGCCCCGGCGTCGCTCTTCGATGATTCGGTAGACGACCGAGTCGAGCGCCGCGCGCGCGCGCAGGAAGCGCCTTTGCGGCGGGAGCGGAAGCGGAAGCTTTTCGAGAAGCTCCGAGAAGGGGAGCATGAGGAAGTCGAAAAGTTCCATCACCTCGGTCAGCGCCGCGCCCACTTCGTCCGCGTCCGACTCAACGTCCGCGTCGAAGAGGGTCTTCCCAACGACGGCGAGCGTCAGCCTCATCATCTCCGACGAAACGTCGAGCGTCTCGCCGTCGCGCCATCGCGCCCCTACTCTCTCGGCGTACTCGACCATCAGGGAGCCGTAGGAGTTTATGCGCTGACGGTGGAAGGCGGGCAGCGCGAGGCGGCGCTGTCGCCTGTGGAATTCGCCCTCGCTCGTGAGCAGGCTCTCGCCGAGCAGACGCTTCGCGCGCTTGAGCGCACGCCCCTTGTGGAAGCGCTCGTGGTGCGTGACGAGCACGTCGCGGACGTGGTCGGGGTGGTTGAGCAGGAAGATGCGCTGCGGCCCTACACGGAAGCGAACCACGTCGCCGTACTCGCGCGCGATGCGCGTGAGGAACTTGAGCGGCTCGCGCCTGAAGTAGAGGACGTTTCCGCCCGGCCAGAACGTGCGCGGGCCGGGCGCTTCCGCCCTCGCCTTCGCTGTCTCCTTCGCGGCTACCATATCGGGGACTCCTTCGCGCGCCGATTTTCGAGCGGCGGGGGCGACGTTTAAGTCTTCGTTTACGACTCTGTTATTATAGACCTCGCGCGGGCCGCGCCTCTACGCCCTTCGCGCTTGAGGAGTCGAAAAGGATTTGTCTTTAGAGTTCGCAATCGAATACCCGTGTACGCTGCGCTCGCGCTATGACGAAGAGCACCTGCGCGCGTGGGGCCGCTTGGGCAGTCTTCATACGCGCCTGACGACGGGCGAACACATCGCGCCTTCGGAGGAGAAGGTTCGCTTCGTCGAGCGCGCGGCCGAAGAGATAGAGCGCATGCAGACCGAGACGGTCATCTGCGCCAAGTGCCCCGCGAGCATCCCCTGGGGCGCGGCCGGAGAGGGCGAGCCCGTCGGATGCCTGGGCCGCGTCACCTACCCGGTAGAGGCGCAGTTCGAGAAGTTCCTCGCGGACCGCGTGCAGCTAACGCTCGACACCGTGGACGAACAGGACTGGCCGCGGCTGCTGAAAGTTCTCCTCGACACTGACTCGCCCTTCGACGGCGAGGGCACGAAGTCTCTGCGCGCCGTGACGACCGCTAACGGCCTGCGCTTCTTCGAGCTTCGACTCCCCATCAAGCTCGCGCGACAGGGCTCGCACCTGACGACCGACCACCTCTTCGACGCGCTCGCGGGCTTCACCTCCGAAGACGCCGCGCGCACGACCTACACGCGCGAGCTACCGCTCTCGGCCACGGCCGACTATCACGACTTTCTGGACCTCATTCTCCGACAGGAACTCTCCGAAGATGAGCGCGAGCGCGTACGCCGCCGCAGCCGAAACTACCAGCAGTTCCTACGCCTCCTCGCCGCCCTCGAAGTCGCCGAATCTTTGCGCACAAGGGTATTGATGGACTAATGAGGGAGTGATAAGTGATGAGTGATAAGTGATAAGAGAAGACGGCGAGCGTGCTTCCTTCTTATCACTTATCACTCATCACTTATCACTCCCTTCTTTCTCTTCGTCCATCTGGCGGAGCGTGTCGAGGATGAGGTTTGTGTTGCTGAGCGCCTGGATGCGTACGGGAAACTCGTTTGCGGCCTTCTCGAAGTCGAACGCGCCGCCCGTGACTTCGACGAGGAGGCGGAAGGCGAGCGTGCCCTTCGCGTCTCCGCACTCGGCGTCGACGATTCGGCCGTCGTTGAAGAGGACAACCCCTTTGCGTTCGGCGCTCTCGATTGAGAGCGCGCCCGTCAGTTTCGAGTTCTCCAAGACCTGCACCGCATCGAAGATTGTGACGGTCGAGAGGTCGCCCGCGAACGTTATGGGTTTGCGCCGCTCGGCGGGCGTCGGCGGCACGGGCGCGGGCGCGTGTTGTTGAAGGTCTGGTCGGCGCGCGCGCCGTATCGCTTCGAGGCCGGGCGCGATGTTCAGACGCGGGTTGATGTGCTTGGCCTCTATCAAACGCTCGTGCGCCGACTCGAAGTTCTCGCGCGAGATGTATAGCTGCACGAGCGCGAGGCACTGGCGCGCGGCTTCGTCCTCCATCCCGTGCGTGACCGCGACCTCGCGCAGCTTCTCGCGCAGGACTATCGAGCGCGGGTGGTGGGCTATAGCGTCTTGCAGGCGCTCGACGGCTCGTTGCGGCGCTTGGTACTTGACGAAGAGGTCTGCGTCGAGCACCGCCGCCTCTACCGACTCGTCGAGGCTCTTTGGCTTTTCGCGTTCGTTCATCACTCTACAGGCGCGCGCGCCAACTCGCGACCGCGTCGCTCAAACGAGTTTAGCACAGACGTGAGCCCGCGACTTCGGCGACCATCCGGCGCGCGCCCGACACGAAATCGTGTGAAGCGCGCGTAGCGCACAGGCGAAATGCAGCACGCCCGCGCGGCGCGTCCCGCATGCACGCGCCCGACCCTCACCTTGAGTCTCAACCCGCCGCGCGTAAATTAACTTTTTCTCTTCGACGAAGGGCACGAAGCCCGTTCACGTGTACGGCCGCGAACATCCGCGAGCCCTCACGCGCAAATATGTTTCGCGCGGGAAACATGGCACGACATGTGCACATCTAAAGCCCGTTCGCAGTCCCCTTTTACATCCCGACGCAGGTTTGAAAAGTTAAGCACGCGACCGCGCGCGCGTGTGTGAAGTTTGGCGACGAGACTTGGAGAGGATTTTGCCGATGCATGATGAGCTATCGTTGGAGGTTCTGACGCCGACCGTTCGGCTCGTGAGCGAGAGCTGGGCGGCGCACATAGACCGCGCGTGCGCCGCGCTGAAGTCCGTGGGCTCTCGCCGTCAAGAGCACGGCGTTCGCGCGCTCGTCGCGCGTCTCAAGAGCACGCGCACCTCCACCTATGAACACTGCGTCAGAGTCGCGCGAAGCTCGCGCCTCATCGGCCGCGCCTTCGGCTTCGACGGCGAGCGCCTGCGTCAGGTAGCGCTCACGGCGATGATGCACGACATAGGCAAGCTCCTCGTGCCCGACTTCATCCTGAGCAATCCGCGTAAGCCCACGCGCGTCGAGCGCTTCGTGCTGAACCGTCACCCGAGCTTCGGCGCGCTCCTCGCCTCCTACTACGGGCTGCCCGCCGAGCTACGCATACGCACGCAGCACCACCACGAGCGTTGGGACGGGCGCGGCTACCCGCACCGCTTAGGCGGTGAAGACATCCCTCTGATGGCTCGCATCGTCCAAGTGGCAGACTCCTTCGACGCGATGACCGACCAGCGCGGATACAACACGCCGCGCACGCGGGAGGACGCCGTCGCGGAGCTAAGGCGCGAGTCGGGACGCCAGTTCGACCCGCGCGTGGTCGAGGCTTATTTAGACACTCTCCCGGAAGGTTGAACGGTCGGTGATGACTAACTGGATGAGGCGGCGCATCGAGCGCTCACGCGCGCGCTGCGAAAAGACCTCCAACGGATACAAGCAGGACAAGCCTCAGTCTCAGGAGACGAAGACTCAAGCGAACGACGAAGCCGCGCCGCAGGCGACGCGGGACTGCTCGCGCTGACCCAGCGCCGCGCCCGACGCCCGACGAAGGCTCTCCTTTGTCGGACGGACGATAGATGAAGGCATCGCTGTTCGGGCTCACTTCGGGACTCACCCTGTCAGCAGTCGTGTGCGACGGTCTCGTCCACGCTAGATTCTTAGGCGCGGACGTTATAACTTAATGCACGCTTTTTCAGCCCCCGCGCCCTCCGCCGAGCGACGGGACACCAACCTTCGGAGTGAGGCAAAGAATATGCAAAACAACTCTGCGCGCGTGGGCGCGCTGCTCCTGCTCGCGTCCGTCGTCGCGTCCGCCTGGGCCTTCGGCATCGGGGCTTCGGCCTCGACTGCCGACGGCGCGCGCGGCACACTAAAGGGCGTGAGCGACGACGCAGGCAACCCGCTGCTCGCGGAATGGTCGGGGCCTTACGGGGGCTTCCCGCCCTTCGACCGCGTGCGCGTCGCGGACTTCAAGCCCGCGCTCGAAGCGAGCATGGCCGAGAACCTCTCGGAAGTAGAACGCATCGCGAACGACACCGCGCCGCCGACCTTCGAGAACACCATCGTCGCGTTAGAGCGCGCGGGCCGCACGCTCGACCGCGTGACGACCGTCTACGGCATCTGGTCTTCAAACATGAACGGGCCGGAGTTCCAGACCATTCAGCGCGAGATGGCTCCGCGCCTCGCGGCATTCAACGACAAGATTACGCAGAACTCCGCGCTCTTCCGCCGCATCGAGGCCGTCTACAACTCGCCCGCGAAGAGGAAGCTGAATCCCGAACAACAGCGCCTCTCCTGGTTCTACTATACGAACTTCGTGCGCGGCGGCGCGAAGCTCGACGCGCAGGCGAAGTCGCGGCTGTCCGAGATCAACCAGAAGCTCGCGGGACTCTTCACGCGCTTCAGCCAGAACCTCCTCGCGGACGAGGGTGAGCAGTTCATCGTCTTGAAGAGTGACGATGAGCTTGCGGGACTCCCTCAGTCGCTTCGCGATGCAGCCGCGGCCGCCGCCGCGCAGAAGAAGCAGACGGGCGCGGGAGTGATTCTGAACACGCGCTCTTCGATTGACCCGTTCCTCACCTACTCAGACCGACGCGACCTGCGCGAGAAGGCTTGGCGCATGTTCATCAACCGCGGCGACAACAATGATGCGCACGACAACAACGCCATCATCACGGAGATTCTCCAACTCCGCGCCGAGCGCGCGAAGCTGCTCGGCTTCCCGACGCACGCGCACTGGCGCTTGCAGAACTCTATGGCGAAGACGCCCGAGCGAGCGATGCAGTTGATGGAGGCCGTCTGGAAGCCCGCCGTTCAGCGCGTACACGAAGAGGTCGCCGATATGCAGGCGCTCGCCGACAAGGAGGGCGCGGGAATAAAGATTGAGCCGTGGGACTATCGCTACTACATGGAGAAGGTTCGCAAGGCGCGCTACGACTTAGACCAGAACGAGGTCAAGCAGTACCTCCAATTGGAGAAGCTTCGCGAGGGAATCTTCTGGGTCGCGGGCGAGCTATTCAACTTCAAGTTCACGTCCCTCACGAACGTCCCCACGTACCACCCGGACGTGCGTGTCTGGGAGGTAACCGACAGAACGTCCGGCAAGCACATCGGCCTCTGGTACTTCGACCCGTACGCGCGCGAGGGCAAGCGCTCGGGCGCTTGGATGAACGCGTACCGCAGTCAGGAGCGCGTGAACGGCGAGATAACAACCATCGTCTCGAACAACGCGAACTTCGTGAAGGGCAAGCCGGGCGAGCCCGTCCTCGTCTCCTGGGACGACGCGACGACGATGTTCCACGAGTTCGGCCACGCCCTGCACGGGCTCTCTTCAAACGTGACGTATCCGTCGCTCTCGGGCACGGCCGTCGCGCGCGACTACGTAGAGTTCCCTTCGCAGTTGATGGAGCACTGGCTCTCGACGCCCGAGGTCTTGCAGCGCTTCGCGCTCCACTACCAGACGGGCAAGCCCATCCCGCAGGCGCTCGTCGAGAAGATTAAGAAGGCTTCGACCTTCAATCAGGGATTCGCGACGACCGAGTATCTCTCATCCGCGCTCGTGGACATGAAGCTGCACCTCGCGGGCTCGGAGAAGATCGACCCGGACGCCTTCGAGAAGAAGACGCTCGCGGAACTCGGCATGCCCCATGAGCTTGTGATGCGACACCGTACGCCGCAGTTCGCGCACATCTTTTCGAGCGACTCCTACTCCGCAGGCTACTACAGCTATCTCTGGGCCGACGTGATAACGGCCGACGCCTTCGGCGCGTTCACAGAGGCGGGCGGCCCCTACGACAAGCGCGTGGCCGCGCGGCTGCGCAAGTACATCTTCTCGGTCGGCAACACGATTGACCCGGCCGAAGCCTATCGAGAGTTCCGTGGCCGCGACCCGCGCGTCGAGGCGCTGATGCGTAAGCGAGGCTTCGCCACGGCCGCGCCCGCGACGAAGGCGGGCAGCACCGCGCCGAAGAGGGCAAAGGCGAAGCGCGGATAGCGCGTTTCAGGATTAACCACGGAGGCACGGGAGACACAGCCTGAAGACATAAGACCTCAAGCCGTGTCTCTCTCTGCGCCTCTGTGGTTAACTAATCCTTGCATACACTCGAAGGCCGACGGATGAACTCAACGCATCCGTCGGCCTTCGAGTTTTCCAGTCGCGAGCTTCACTTCGTTAGACGCACTACGCCGTGCCGTGCGCGTCCGGGCGCGCGTAATGTAAGGCCGGCCCCGGTCGCGTGTCGCCCTTTTTGCAGGGAGCGGCGCTCTCTTGCGGCGAACTGCGATTTAGAACGGCGGGCGGCGATGCGCCTTAGTGATTCTTAATCGCGTAGACGATGACGAGGATGACGGAGGCGACGGTGAGCAGGAGCAGGACGAAGAAGAACGTGCCGACTAAATCTTCGATTATCTCCGACGCGCCGAAGAGCACGGACTTCGTCTGTGTCTTCTGCCTCTCGGAGCGTGCACGCTCGCGGCGCGCGAACTGTACGCGGAAGTTCTCGACGTTGCAGTAGGCGCAGGCGCACGCGAACGCGCCCGCGTCGTACTCGATTGCGCCGCCGCACGACTGACAACTCGCCGTCTCGGAGCGGCGGACTCTCTCCTCGAAGACGGGAACGACCGGCAGATTCTTCCGAAGGCTTCCGGCGAGCGTGGCGAGGCAGATGAAGACGACCATCCACACGACGAACCCGAGGAAGGCCGCGAGCATGACGAAGAAGCTCGCCGTCTCGCCCATGGACTTTAAGCCCCGGTCGGCCCAAGTGTCCGCGTACAGGTTGCCGCCGATGAGGACTGCGGGGAAGATGACGAACGGCTCGGCGAATATCATCAGGACGAAGAGCCAGCGCGCGGGCCAAAACGTCAGAACGTTCGCCGCGCGCCAGTGGCGAACCGCGCTCGCATATAACTTTTTAATCTCTGCCCTCTGCGAGTTCGTCGCCGCGTAATCCTCGGGCGCGTCTGCGCGCGTCCCGCAGTAGGGGCAGAGCGTCTCGGTCTCGCGCAGCAGAACGTTGCCGCCGCAGTTCGCGCAGGTCAGAGGCTTCAGTGCGGGAAGGCTCTTGAGAATCGACTCGGAGATGATGTCGCCCGGCTTGACTCCCTTCGGCGCGCGCGCCTTCAACTCGGCCCTCAAACTTTCGACCCCGCGGCTCTGCCTCCACCAGAGCCCGCCCGAGAGAGAGAGCAGCAGGGGAATCGAGACCCCTTGGACGAGAAAGACGGCGACGCAGAGTTGGTAGAAGTAGTAGAACATCAAACGTTGAGAACTACGCGACGCCGCCTCTCATCCTGATGCCGAACTGCTCGCGCAGCACGTCCGCGTACTCCTCCTCGTTCGATAACAGACGCTCGCGCCGCTCGCCCCGCGCGTCGGTCTCGATGAAGCGCATCCCGCTCAGAGTCACGCGCCCGCCTTCGGGGGTCGCGCGCGAGCAGATGCGCTCCCTCGTGAAGTGTGACTCGGGAGAGGTCTGTTGGTATCGGCACCTCTCCGCGTAGTCCTCGTAGGTGTGGGGTTGCGGCGTGAA